>NZ_JAFIBZ010000002.1:0-350376 GCF_017832375.1 Methylocaldum sp. RMAD-M
TCGGCTCGGCGAAGGGCTTTGTCGGCAAGGGATTGCCGACCTACGTTCTCCCCTCCTGGCACGAATCCGTACACCGGGATGGAAAACGCTCTAAGCCGTTCGTGTCCAGGTACCCACACTCGTACTGAAATGTCCAGGGCGGTAACAGATTAAACGCTAAGTAGAAAATGGCCCAGTCCCCTTTTCATGGGCCATCGGCCGAAGGCCATCCCTCGTCCCCAAATAAAGTTAACTTAGTGTTTGTGAGGAAAATAAAACGAAATCCTTACCTCGGCAAGTAAGGGTTTGACTAGAGCCCCGTCTGCGGTTCGGCCGATCGATCGCGATGCTCGTCCCACAGCCGCTTGAAACAGGTGTCGAGCCGGGATAATCGGGTATTGGAGGCTTCGAGACGATCGTAATCGGGGAAGCGCTGGGAATTTCCAGCGTCATACCACGCGGTCATATCCCGTTTCAGACTTTCCTTCTCCTGTACGGTGCGGGCGATGAGCTGGCGCGTCCATTCCTGGGTGGCGGCGGGCGTGAGCGGCGCTACGCGGTAGCGCAAGCCTGTTTCGAAGATCCTCACGCCGCCGCCTTCCGCCACGGTTCGGCGCAGGGATTCATGGTCGGACATTTCGACGCCGGCCAGATAATCGATGCCGAAATGGTAGAACTCCGGCAGCCACGGCGTAGTCGGCCCCATCAGCACGCTGACGGCGTTGCGGGACAGCTCGGCCAAACGCGGGAAAGTCTTGTTGGGAATCGAACTCGCCGTGATGAATACCCATTCCGCCTCGGGTAGCAGATACTCGCAGGCTGCATCGGGCAGGTCGCCCGGCACCGGCTGGCGCTCCAGTACGGTGAGGTCCAGCCCGTGCTCGGCGGCAAATCGATCCAGCCCCGGATAGCGGCCGATCACGACGACGCGCCGTCCTTTCATTTCGGACAAGAAGTGTTCGAAAACCGCTAGATTGTTCCCGCCTTCCGGGTGGGGCGCCAGCGTAACGCCGGGCGGCGGAAGTTGCAGGCGATTGATACCGGCATTAACGGCCGCCATGCCGATCGTCGCCCGATAGGGATCGAAGTCGCGAACCCACGCTACCAGTCCGGAGAGGGATTTTCCGCTCAGGGTCCCGGCCCAGGGCAGCGTCCGGGTGGGGATGCCGGGACTCATTGCCAATCCGACGGCGTCGGCCTCGCAATAGGTCCATACCAGCCCGATCAATACCTCCCGAACCGGCGATGGACTGGAGGCGTAATCCTGTAACAGATCGTAGATTTCGTAAGGATTGTTCATGGTCTGCCTGATGGGCGTTGGAGGATCTTTCGACGAGGACGCTGCACTTTACTGGCCCAGCGGCCGGGCTTCGCTTGATCAAACGGTTTGATCAGGACCATCCGCGCCTCGGCTCGACGGCAAACGGGGTTTGTCCGATTCCAGTTCCGGCCGAATGGCCGCTGTCATCGATCCGGTACCCATCCTACAACGCAGCGGTAAAAATCCGAGGATGCGGTTTCGGTGGTTTGTGCTGTGCGAATCACCCTACGCACTGAGTTTCAACGGTAGCCTGTATGGGATGAGCCGCGCCTGCGAAGCCTTTTTTGATCGGGAGCCGCGTACATCAAAATGGCTCTTTGCGACGAGGCGTAATCAATCCCCTAGCGCAGGCAACAGCTTAGGTTCCGATTTGATGACATCATCACGCCCCCAGGCGACCACGCCCTCTACGAACCAGCGCGGGTCTTTAGGGTGTGGCAAAACGACATCGTATTCGGCGAAGAAGGTGCCATCGGCATGAAACTTCATCTCGCCGACCCGGTGTCCGTTCGGATGGTGCCAATAGGCACAAAGGGTATCCTTGCCGCTGAAAGGATCGCGGCTGGTTTCGAAGCGGGCCTCGCTGAAAACCGGTTTCATCGTGATCTGTTCCGGCAGAAACCCCAATCCGTGAATTTCCGTGATCAGCCGCGCGCAAATAGCTTCGCCCAAAAGCTGATGGGCTTTCATCATCGGCTCGGTAGTATTCATGTCAGGGCCCCGGCGATTCAACCAAGGCTCGGTTCGGCGGTTCCGCGAAGCGGAGTTCCGGGTTTCGGCTCCTTGCTAGGCTCGGAAACCGTTTTGTGAAGCAGTCGGGTGAAGTTTATGGTCGATTTCATGCCTGATCCCATCGGCTTTGGTCCGCCAGGAATCAAGCAATGGCAATGCCACTTCTAGCTTGTTGATTTCTAAAAGGCTACTCGCCTTTCACCTGTCGGAAAGGCTACAAGAAACGATTTTCAGGTCGCTAAAACAACAAATCCCAGCCGAAGGGACTGGGATTTGGTCAACGTTGATAAGAACCAAGGCATTACATCTGCTCGCATAGCGTGTTCGGCTTTTTGCTCAGATTCGGCAGGACTTTGCGACTTAAACCGAGCCCCACGGCGATCAGCAAGAGCACGATCAGCGGGAATTCAACTACGGCAGCGGCCACCGCCATCAAAACAAAAAAACTTACCGCCACGAACAGCAATACGAATGGGACGATCCCAATAAGCAACAAAATATGCATAACCACCTCCATCATTTAAATTACGGAAATAATCATAACCAAAACTTCGGGGCTGTGCTGGCTATTTTCGTACCTAAATAGGAAATAATCGCTTTTTTCTTTTAGCATAATGCCATCCTATGGAAACAATATAGATCGGCTTATGCTGCGACGGATTCGATACAGGGGCGGTCCGTTATCCACTGTCAGAATCAAACAATCTCGTCGTGTGCCGTTTTCTGCCGACATGCCGGTCCTAAGCCTTTGATTCAAGGTCAGGTCGCTGATGCGCCCGAACAATCAATGACATAGCAATTTGTCATCAAACTTGAACAGAACCTGACCAAGCTGACGAATACCCCGAAGAAATGGGCGACCGCGCTGTCCATCCCCAAGCTTATCCACAGGGTTGTCCACGGGAATTGTGGATAGTCGAGCACGAACTTAGATCTGGAACTTACGGCCGCAAACCCGAAAACCAAATGAAAAAAAGACCGCGAAACGGCGACCTAACAACCGTTCCGCGGCAAAACATGGCGAATACCAAAACGTTCTCTAAGCTGGGACGACTTTGCTTCCCGCTGAAAATGGCCGTCCCCGAATACCGAACCAACCTGCCGAACGCTAAAGCCGGCGGTTCTTACAAGCGGAGCTCCTGACCGCCGCTTGCCCGGCTTCCGTAACCCGCCGCCTCGCCCGCCCGCACCCTCGGGATGCCGCCACTCTCCGATCGGGCGAGGCGCAATAGATCACGAATCTCGCGATTGCACTTGCCGCAGGCGGTGCCGACGTTGAGGCAGTCGGTGATCTCCTTGCGCGTGCACGCCCCCGAGCGTATCGCCTCGCAGATTTGGCTTTCGGTAACCGCTTTGCAGATACAGATATACATGGAGATGCCTCAAATCATCGTCGTTCAATCGCGCGGCATCGGATTGGCCTCGAAGAGATAGTCGAGCCATAAATTGGACACTTTCTCCAGAGTCGTGTTCTGCCGCAAACGGGCGTTCAGGTGCGGGAAATCGACCTGGTCCAGATCCTGGTCCTGATTGAAACAGGTATAGACGAAGCGCTCCTTGCCGGTCTCCGGGTCCGTCTGCTTGCACATGCACTGGGCGCACACGCCTTTCATCATGCATTGCATGGGCGAGTTGATGGACCCTATGGCGACGTGGTTTTCCTTGAGATAGGGCTGCAATACTCCGAACCGAGCCGCTTTGACCGCCGCCATCATGCGGTCCGAACCGATCGCGATGATGCGGTCGGCGGCATCGAGCGGAATGGGAATCTCCCCCAAGGCTCCGCTGGCGTAGGCGACCATAGCCTCCACGATGTTGCCGACGAAGGATTTGTCCTGCGGACGGGTGGTGGAGATCGGAGTACCGCCCTTGCCCTTGTCGACGGACCACACGATCACGTCGGAAGCGTCCTCGATTTCCTTGACCTTGAAGACATCCTGGGCGCTCCGGTAGCCGGCGAAATACAAAACCCGGTTGCCGTTCTCGCGGAGCGCCTTGCCGATGGAGAACAGCACGGCATTGCCGAGGCCGCCGCCGAGCAGGAGCACGGTTTCGCCCTCGGGTATCTCGGTGGGCGCGCCGGTCGGGCCCATCAGCACGACCGGATCGCCGGGTTTCCAGGTGGCGCAGAGGCGCGAGGAGGTGCCCATTTCCAGGGCGATGACGCCGACCATGCCTTTCTCCCGGTCCACCCAGGCGCCGGTGAGAGCGATGCCTTCCGTTGCCAGCGAGGTGCCGTTCAGCCGAGGCGCGTAGAATTCGAAGTTCTGCACCCGGTAGAACTGCCCCGGCTGAAATTTGCGGGCGGCCATGGGCGCCTCGATGACGATCTCGACGATGGTGGGCGTCAGCCGCTTGACCTCCACGACCCTGGCCGTCAGCAGTTCGTCCAATTGCGCCTGAAACGCCGCGAGTTCCGCGTCCCGCTCGGATTGCGCCGCGGCATCGAGGCGGCTGAGTTCTTCCGCGAACAGCTTGACCACGTAAGGGTACCCGTCCTTGGCGCTGGCCATGGCCTTGACCACGTTGCCGGCGTATACCGGGTGATTGTCGCCGTAATAGGTGATGTACTTTCCGTCCTTTCCATAGGAGGTGAAGGGGGCCGGGACCAATTCTTTCGGCATGCCCCAGCCGTTCTTGGCTTCCATTTGCGGCGAGCCGTTCTCGCTCCACGCAGGTTCGAAGCGCTGGAAGAAATTGCCGTCGAGCTGGAACGTGCCGGGGAATTCGTTTTCGTAGATGGTGTTCGGCGAGGTGCCGGCGGCGACCAGGAGGGTACGCATGGGCACCACTGGCTGTTCGCCCGAATCGACCCAGCGTCCGTCGTCGCGCTTGACGAGCTTTTCGAAACGCACGGCCTGCAAATAACCGTACTCGTCCGTGATCGCCTCTTGCGGGTTCATGCCTTCGGCGAACACCAAACCCTCTTCCATCGCCTTGATGATTTCCTCGTGGTTCTGGCGATAGGCCGGCGAATCGTTCATGCCCTTGCGGTAGAACAGCGTCACGCCGCCCCATTGCCGGATGAGCGGCTCGAAATCGGGCGTTTCCCCGGTTGCTTCGGCGCGCCAGCGCTCGGCGCGAACGGCGCGGCCATGGTCCAGGAATTCATCCAAAATGGCCAACTCTTCACCGTCGAAACGCGAACGAACCTGGGTGTCTCCGTACCGGGCGACGAGGCGCTCGTAACGGTCGAGCGTCTTTTCCACCTGCACCGGGTAATATGCCAGGAGCTCGGTTACGGCGTCGGTCGCGGTGAGGCCGCCCCCGATTACGCCGGCCGGCAGCCGCACTTGAAGATTGGAGAGCGAAGACTGTTTCGCCGCCCCGGAGAGTTGCAATGCCATGAGAAAATCCGAAGCCTTGCGGATGCCGCGGGCGAGATTGTTCTTGAGGCCGATCATGGTCGGCTTGCCCGCCCCGCTGGCGATGGCGATATGGTCGAAGCCCAGTTCCCAGGCGTCGTCTATGGACAGCGTGCTGCCCAGGCGTACCCCGCCGTAGATGCTGAAGTTTCGGCGCCGGGCCAGGGTCAGATAAACCACCTTGAGGAAGTTCTTGTCCCAGCGCACGGTGATGCCGTATTCGGCGACGCCGCCGAAGCCCATCAGGACGCGCTCGTCGAGGTTCTCGTACAGCATGTGGAAATCGTCCACCGCTTCGGGAATCCCCGCATCCTTTCCGGTCAGCTCTTCCGGCAAAGGCTCGATCTTCAGGGCATCGATGGCCACTACCCCGAAACCTTCGTTGAGTAGATAGTGGGAAAGCGTATAGCCGGCCGGTCCCAAGCCCACCACCAGTACCTTCTTCCCGTTATAAGGCAAGGCGTAGGGCCTTTTGAGATTCAGCGGATTCCAGCGGGTCAGGAGGCTGTAGATCTCGAAGCCGTACGGCATGAACAGCACGTCCGTGAGAATGTTGGTTTCCACTTGCGGAATGTTGACCGGCTCGGTGACGCGCTGGAACACGCAGGCCTTCATGCATTCGTTGCAGATGCGATGGCCGGTGCCGGGGGCCATGGGGTTGTCCGCCACGATCATGGCCAGGGCGGCGATGTTGTCTCCCTGCCGCTTCAGGGCGAAGGCTTCCGAAATGCGTTCCTCCAAAGGACAGCCGATCTGCGTCACATCCAGCGGATTGTGGCGGAACTCGCCCTCTTTGGTGCGCTGCCCCTTGGAGCAGTAATCGTTGTTGCGCTCGTGACAGATGACGCAGCGATCCACTTCGTAATTCGCTTCGCGCGCCGAGGCGCGTAGGTCGGTCAAGGCGAACCCGTCGCGCCGGCGACGTTTATCCAGAGGACCCGCCAGCACCTCGAAGCCCTTGCGCGGTTCGGCATGGCATTCGACCAGATGCTCGTAATCGATGCGCTCCGGCTGTTTCAGGGAGACCCAATCCGTGACCTTCGCGCGGATGGTGGGATGGTGCAGGGCCGCGTAGCTCCAGCGTTCCACCCAATCGAGCAGCCGCTGGACGAAAGCCGGGTACTCGGCCTCCGCTAGCGCCGCGGCGAAACGTAGGCGGGCGCCGTCGTCGGCTTTGAGACTTTGGCGCAACTCGGCTGCATCGGCGTCGGCATCACCTTGATACGATGCCGTTTCTCCCTTGGCCTGCGCCTGATAATGCTTCGCCAGCGCATCCAGCCGCATCGCGACCACAGCGAGCGCCTGCTCGGGATCGAGATCCGGCGCGCCATCCTCGAGGCTTATCCGCTTCAAGTCTTCGATCGCGGAATCGAGTTCATCGAGATCGAAGCCGGCCAGCGCTTCGGCGTCGAACTTTTGCGCGGCGCGTTTGACCACCGAATTCTTGTAGGCGAAAACGGTTTCGAACTCACGGGCCGCAGCGGCGCATTGAGTCTCGCGCTCTCCTTCCACGTTGAACAGGCGCGCGACGAAGCGCCCGAGGTAAGGCGCCGTGCTGAGCAACGCGTTCGCGACCTCGGCGGGAGGCAGCTTGCCGTCCTTATCCTCGCGGCAAGCAATGTAGGCGCGATGAACCTCCGGGTCTTCCGCCGCCAGAGTCTCATCGAAGACATCGTAAAGTTCCTTAAGACGCTCCGGGTCGTACAAGTCCCGGTAGTCGAAACCCGGAACGCCCAAGGTAAAGTCGCGTCGGGCGAATGGCTCGCCGACCGTGGCGCAGCGCTGCGTAAGATTCATGATCGAATTTACCCCTTGACTCGTACGGTATTTGGGTCCGTCTCAAGCAGAAGGCATGCCATCGATCGTTTTTCATCTAAAGCCTACCGAGAATAGGGTTTTTTGACCGATATTCGGATCGAAGCCGCTTGTTATCTTTGTTACGAAATCCGGCCGGTTTGAATGTTTTTGTAGTGAACGTGACAAACAGGCGAGCCTCCGCTCGAACCGACGCCTCGGAATCGGGAGAGCCGCCGAGCGAAAGTCCAGACAAGGCTTGGATTTCATTGGCCTCGATACCGCGTTTCGGTACCGAAGAAGAACCTGCGAATGTCGGGCAAGCCCCTTGCATCGAACCATTCGGGCCGACTTTGTTGAAAACCCGACAAATCCCTCCGCCACGCTCGGCGAAATTTTAATTTAGAACTCAAAGCCTTACGAATAACCATCGCATTGGTACGGGCCTTGCTTAGTCCTAGGTAACCCGGCAAAACCGACCGCTCGGGGCGAGCGGCCCGGCTTTTTGTTGAAAGCGAACCCGGAGAAACCAATGCCCACGAAACTACCGATTTATCTCGACTATTCGGCGACGACCCCGGTTGATCCGCGCGTGGCGGAAAAAATGATTCCCTTTCTGACCGAAGAGTTCGGCAATCCGGCCAGCCGCTCCCATAGCTTCGGCTGGACCGCCGAAAAGGCGGTGGAAGACGCCCGGGCCGAGGTAGCGAAGCTGGTCAACGCCGATCCCAAGGAAATCGTTTGGACCTCCGGCGCGACCGAGTCGGACAACCTGGCGATCAAAGGCGCGGCTTATTTTTACCAGACCAAGGGACGCCATCTCATCACCGTCAAGACCGAACACAAGGCGGTGCTCGATACCATGCGGGAACTGGAAGCCCAGGGTTTCGAGGTAACCTACCTCGACCCCATGCCCAACGGCCTCCTCGATCTGGACGCATTTCGCGCGGCGATACGTCCCGACACCATCGTCGCCTCGGTGATGCACGTCAACAACGAGATCGGCGTGATTCAGGACATCGCCGCCATCGGCGCCATCTGCCGAGAGAAGGGCGTGATTTTCCACGTCGACGCGGCGCAATCCACCGGCAAGGTCGAAATCGACCTCGCCAAGCTGCCGGTCGACCTGATGTCGTTTTCCGCTCACAAGACCTACGGCCCCAAGGGGATCGGCGCGCTCTACGTGCGGCGCCAGCCGCGGGTGCGCCTGAAGGCGATGATGCACGGCGGCGGCCACGAGCGGGGTCTGCGTTCCGGCACCCTGGCCACCCACCAGATCGTCGGCATGGGCGAAGCGTTCCGTCTGGCCCGCGAGGATATGGCGGAGGAAACGAAGCGCATAGGCCGCCTTCGGGACAAGCTGCTCGCTGCCGTAAAGAATATCGAGGAGGTTTATATCAACGGCGACCTCGAACAGCGGATACCGCATAACCTCAACATCAGCTTCAACTACGTGGAAGGCGAATCCCTGATGATGGCGCTCAAGGATCTCGCCGTATCCAGCGGTTCCGCCTGCACCTCCGCCAGCCTCGAACCCTCCTACGTTCTCCGGGCGCTCGGACGCAGCGACGAGCTGGCGCACAGTTCCATCCGGTTCACCCTTGGCCGCTACACCACCGAGGAGGAAGTGGATTTCGCGATCTCCCTGATCAAGGAAAAAGTCGATCGACTGCGCGACCTGTCTCCGTTGTGGGAGATGTACAAGGAAGGCATCGATCTCAACTCGGTTCAATGGGCCGCCGCGCATTAAGCGGATATCGTCAATCATTCACCAATTGGAGACCACCATGGCGTACAACGAAAAAGTTATCGATCACTACGAAAATCCCCGCAACGTCGGCTCCTTCGGCAAAGAGGAAGAAGGCGTAGGCACCGGCGTGGTCGGCGCGCCCGCTTGCGGCGACGTGATGAAACTGCAAATCAAGGTCAACGACGAAGGCGTGATCGAAGACGCGAAGTTCAAAACCTACGGCTGCGGCTCGGCAATCGCCTCCAGCTCATTGGTGACCGAGTGGGTCAAGGGCAAGACCGTCGAGGAGGCGCTGGCCATCAAGAACACCGAGATCGCCGAGGCCCTGGCCCTGCCGCCGGTAAAAATCCACTGCTCGGTTCTCGCCGAGGATGCGATCAAGGCCGCCGTCAACGATTACCGGGCGAAAAGCGGCACGGACGAAGCCGGCTACGACGTCTGCAAATCCGCTGCGTAAAACGAGGAGAGCATTATGAGTGCCATGGTTGACATTCAGGACCTGACCCCTCCCCCTTCTCCCGTCATCTTCAGCAGCAACGCGGCCGCCAAGGTCAGCGAACTGATCGCCGAAGAAGGCAATCCCGACCTGAAGCTTAGGGTCTATGTCTCCGGGGGCGGCTGTTCCGGCTTTCAGTACGGTTTTTCCTTCGAGGAAGTCATCGCCGATGACGACACCACGGTCGAAACCGACGGGGTGATCCTCATGGTCGACCCCGCCAGCCTGCAATATCTGGCCGGCGCCGAGATCGATTATCAGGAAGGGCTGGAAGGATCGCGCTTCGTGATCAAGAACCCCAACGCCGCTTCGACGTGCAGCTGCGGCAGCTCGTTCTCGGTCGGCGGCTCCGGCTGCTCGTCCCAGTAAATCTTCGGCGACAAACGGGAGTTCAGATTATGGCAGTAACCTTGACCGAAAAAGCGGCGCGCCAGGTGCAGAAACACCTGGCCGCCCGCGGCACGGGTCTGGGGCTTAGGGTGGCCGTCAAAACCTCCGGGTGTTCCGGCCTCGCTTACGCCCTGGAGTTCGTCGACGAATCCGCTCCGGAAGATTGCACTTTCGAAAGTTTCGGCGTCACTTTGCTGGTCGACCCGAAAAGCCTGGCCTATCTCGACGGAACCGAGCTGGATTACGTGCGCGAAGGCCTGAACGAGGGTTTCAAGTTCAACAATCCCAACGTTAAGGCCGAGTGCGGTTGCGGCGAGAGTTTCAACGTTTGATCAAGGTGTGACCATGACCCCGGAGGCGACCCGCAATTATTTCGAGTTGTTCCAACTGCCGCCCCTGTTCCAGCTCGATCTGGACCAGCTCGATCGTCAGTATCGGGAGATGCAGGCCCGCGTGCATCCCGACAAGGCGGCGCACCTGAGCGACACGGAAAAGCGTCTGTTCCTGCAATGGGCGACGCTCGCCAACGAGGCCTACAGCACCTTGAAACGCCCCTTGGACCGGGCGCGCTATCTGCTCCGGATTCACGGCGTCGACACGCGGGAAGAAGACAATACGGCAATGCCGGCGGAGTTTCTGCTGGAACAAATCGAGTGGCGCGAGGAGCTGCATGCCGCGATGGCCCTCAAGAGCCTTACGGCACTCGATAGCCTGGCAGCGCGCCTGAGAACGGAGATGAACAGCTTGCTGGGCTCGCTCGCCACTCTGCTCGATGTGGAACGGCGTCATCCGGCGGCGGCGGACGTGGTCCGCCAGCTCGCCTTTCTCGAGAAGCTCGGTCGCGATATCGATCAAGCCCAAACCGAATTGGAGGAATGATGCTGCTGCAAATTTCCGAACCCGGCATCAAAGCCCCTAAACCGCGGCGTATTGCGGTGGGGATCGACCTCGGCACCACCCATTCTCTGGTCGCCACGGTCAACGATCAGGGCCCGCAGGTACTCGAAGACGGACAGGGCCGCGTCCTGCTGCCTTCGGTGGTGCACTACCGTGCCGATCGCGCGGTGGATGTCGGCCATGACGCCATGGCGTGGCAGAACGACGATCCCGAGAATACTTTCGTATCGGTCAAACGCTATATGGGCCGCGGCCGCGACGATCTGCCGGAACGGCACGGCGCCCCTTACCGATTTGCCGATACGCCCGGCATGGTGCAGTTCGAAACTCAGGCAGGAACGGTGAGTCCGGTCCAGGTTTCGGCGGAAATTCTCAAAGCCCTGCGCGAGCGGGCAATCCAGGCCCTGGGCGACGAAATCGCCGGCGCGGTGATCACGGTCCCCGCCTATTTCGACGATGCCCAGCGCCAAGCGACCAAGGATGCCGCGAAACTCGCCGGCCTCGAAGTGTTCCGCCTGTTGAACGAGCCCACCGCGGCCGCCGTGGCGTATGGACTCGATCAGGCCGCCGAAGGCGTCTACGCGGTTTATGATCTCGGCGGCGGCACCTTCGATATTTCAATACTCAAACTCACCCGGGGCGTCTTCGAAGTGCTGGCGACCAACGGCGATCCGGCGCTGGGCGGGGACGATTTCGACCGGGCCGTTTATGACTGGCTGCTCGGGGAAACCGCCACCCCGGCCCCGACTGCCGGCGACGCGCGCAGGCTGCTGACCGCGGCACGTGCGGCCAAGGAACGCCTCTCCGAACAATCCACAGCGCAAATTTCCACGCCGCTGTCCAACGGCTCCGTGGTGAAGTGCAGCCTGTCGCGGGAAACCTTCGATGCGCTGACCGAAGATCTGGTAAAGCGAAGCATGGCGCCGGTCCGCAAGGCGCTCCGCGATGCCGGCCTGTCGATCGGCGACATCAAGGGCGTCGTCCTGGTGGGCGGAGCCACCCGCATGCCCTGCATCCGCAAGGCCGTGGCGGATTTCTTTCAGCAGCAGCCGCTCGTAGATCTGGACCCGGACAAGGTGGTAGCCATCGGCGCCGCCCTGCAGGCCAACGCCCTGGCGGGGAACCGCGGCGACGACGACTGGCTGTTGCTCGACGTGATTCCGCTCTCGCTGGGCATCGAGACCATGGGCGGACTGACCGAAAAGATCATTCCCAGGAACTCCACCCTGCCGCTGGCGCGCGCCCAGGAATTCACAACCTGGAAGGACGGGCAAACCGCCATGAGCATCCATGTGGTACAGGGCGAACGCGAACTGGTCAGCGAATGCCGCTCGCTGGCGCGCTTCGAGCTGCGCGGCATCCCTCCGATGGTGGCGGGCGCGGCCCGCGTCCGGGTGACATTCCAGGTGGACGCCGACGGTCTCTTGAGCGTATCGGCCGCCGAGCAGACCAGCGGGGTCGAGGCCAAGATCGAGGTCAAGCCGTCCTATGGTCTGAACGATGCCGATATCACCCGTATGATCGAGGACTCTTACAAGCACGCTCAGGACGACATCGAGGCGCGGCGCCTGCGCGAACAGAAAGTCGAGGCGCTCCGCCTGCTCGAGGCGACCGAAGCGGCCTTGGCCGAAGATTCCGAACTTCTGTCCGCGGACGAGCTCGCGATCATTACCGAGGGGATGCAGGTCCTAAAACAAGCCGTCGACGGCACCGATTGGGAGGCAATCAAGAAAGCCGCCGATGCACTCAACGAGGCGAGCACCGAGTTCGCCGGACGGCGCATGGACCACAGCATCAAGAAGGCATTGGCCGGACAGAAACTCGAAGAATTGGACGCATGACTATGAACACGCGGCAATTCTCATTTTTCCTAAAAACCCGCGTTTTCGTAGGGTGGGTTAGACGCGCATCACCTCGGAGCCGATCGATGTCCATGAAGCCTCACGCGCGTCGTAACCCAACGTTCGAGGTGCGACGCCGGCATGGAGGGTTAGGGCGCGCGGGGAGGTCGGTGCGAAATGGAAACGCCGCGTCTGTGCGCGCCTAATTTACTCTACATAAAGGAAGAAGAGATGAGCACACGCACCGACAACTGCCACGTCAGAGGTAGTACATGACCATGCCGAACATCACCATCCTCCCTCATTCCGAACTCTGCCCGGAAGGTGCGGTCGTACCTGCCCGCAGAGGACAGACCATCTGCGAAGCGCTGCTCGACGCCGGCATCGAAATCGAGCACGCCTGCGAACACGCCTGCGCCTGCTCCACCTGCCACGTCATCGTGAGGGAAGGCTACTCGACGCTGGATAGCGCCGACGAGAACGAGGAAGACATGCTGGACCGCGCCTGGGGTCTTGAACCTCATTCCCGGCTGGCTTGCCAGGCTTTCGTCACCGGCGCCGATCTGACCATCGAGATTCCGCGCTACAGCCGCAACCTGGCGAAGGAAAAGAAGGCCTGACGATGGAATCCAGGAAGGTCGTCATCAACGATACCACTCTGCGCGACGGCGAACAGACCGCCGGGGTCGCCTTCAACTGGGAGGAGAAGCTCGCCATCGCTAGCGCCCTGGCCGCCGCCGGTGTTCCCGAAATGGAAGTCGGCATCCCGACGATGGGACCGGAGGAACGCGAGATCATCGCCGCCATTGCGGCGCTCGACCTGCCCTCGCGGCTGATGGTCTGGGGCCGGATGTGCGAGGCCGATCTGGAAGCGGCTACCGGCTGCGGGGCGCATCTGGTCAATTTGTCGATTCCGGTATCGGATATCCAGTTGCGCCATAAGGTCGGCCGCGATCGCGACTGGGCTATCGCGACGATAAGCCGTGTCGTGCCACGCGCGCTGGCTACCGGCATGGATGTTTGCGTGGGCGCCGAGGACGCCTCGCGCGCCGACCCCGAATTTCTGCTGCGGGTCGCGGAAACCGCCCAGCGGGCGGGTGCGAGGCGCATCCGCTTTGCCGACACCCTGGGGATACTCGACCCGATTGCCACCTTCGAACGTATCCGGCGGCTGGTCGACGCCGTGGATCTCGAAGTCGAGATGCATGCCCACAACGATTTCGGCCTCGCCACCGCCAATACCCTGGTTGCGATCCAGGCGGGCGCCAGCCATGTCAACACCACGGTCAACGGCCTCGGCGAACGCGCCGGCAATGCCGCCCTCGAAGAGACGGTCATGGCCCTGCACCAGTTGTATCAGTTGCCCACCGGCATCGATGTCAGCCGATTCGGAGCGATTTCCGAGCTCGTCGCCAAAGCGTCGGGACGTCCGGTAGCGCCCAACAAGAGCATCGTCGGCGAGGCCGTGTTTACCCACGAGGCGGGCATACACGTCGATGGCATCCTCAAGAACGTACTCAATTATCAGGGCGTAAATCCCAAGGATCTCGGGCGCGAACACCGCCTGGTGCTTGGCAAGCATTCGGGAACGCACGGCGTCATCCAGCGCTTTCGCGACCTCGGGATAGAGCTGACCGAAATCGCCGCCGCCCAGCTTCTGCGCAGAATCCGCCTGCATGCGAATCAAACCAAGCGCGCGCCGAGCACGGCCGAGCTCATGAGTTTTTATCGGGAAACGGCGGCGTCGGAACCCATCCCCGCCCTGCCCGGCCTGCCCGATGCGCTTACGATCCGAAATCAACCTTAGAAAGGCATCTCCATGAATCCGGTACTGCAACGCATAGAAGGTTTCTCCGCGGCCGAGGAGTTCTTCGATTTTTTCGGCATTCCGTATCAAGCCGACGTCGTGAACGTCAACCGCCTGCACATCCTGAAGCGCTTCAACCAATACCTTGCCAGATCGCCGATCCCGGACGACCTGGACGAAGCTTCGGCCTGGAACATCTGCAAGGAATATCTGACCCGCGCACATGATGATTTCGTGACCTCGAACGCGGCCCAGGAAAAAGTGTTCAAGGTCTTTCAGGATCAGGACGGCAAGAGCATTTCGCTGGAGAGCATGAAGGCCAGCCTTTCGACCCGGAAACGAGAGGCTAGCGACGGCAAGCCCGGCACCATCTAAAAACGAATCCGTTTGATCTTGCTACGAGGAATAAAGAATGGCTAAACCCGAAAAACACGTGTTCGTCTGCGCCCAATCGAGACCTCCCGGACATCCGCGCGGATCTTGCGCGCAATTGGGCTGCGCGGCGGTGCTCCAGACCTTCGCCCAGCAATTCGAGGCCGGCCAGCTCCACGGAAAATTCCAGCTGACCAGCACCGGCTGTCTCGGCGCGTGCGACTTGGGGCCCACCGTCATCGTTTACCCCGATGCCGTGATGTACACCAAGGTCAAGCCGGAAGACGTGGGCGAGATCGTCAGCGAGCACCTGCAAAAAGGCGAACCCGTGGAACGCCTGTTAGCACCCGCGGCGGTTTGGTCTTGAGGAATCCCGATCGTGGAGCGCGGAACAGCCATGCGTGAAGTCTTTTATGCCGGCGACGTGCCGCCCAAGGTCGGCGGCCTGCTCGAGGAAGCCATGAGCGCCTATGCCGACACGGCGCGAGCCGAAGCGCTGTTGCAGCAGGCGCGGCAAGAGGCGCCCGAAGCTCTGCCGGTGTATTTCTCGCTCTACAAATTCTATTTCTACAAGGGCCGGCTGGCGGACGCCGAGGAAGCGGCGCGCTCGGCCTTGAAAACCGCCGCGCGTCAAGGCGGCTTTCCGGAAAGCTATGCGAGCCTGACCCCGGAAACTGCGGACTGGACCCTGCACAACAGTCCCCAGCATTTCTACCTTTTTTCGCTCAAGGCGCTGGCCTTCATCCGCTTGCGCCAGGGCGATGCTCGCGGCTGCGAGGAAATACTCGGTAAATTGAGGGAACTGGACTCCGCCGACACGGTCGGCGGCTCGGTGATCGGCTCCCTCGCCGCGGGATTGTAATCCGTCATGGAAGATCCGACCCACTCAATCTCCGTGACGTATTGAATTTTCAATCCACAAAAAACAAAACGAGGTAATCACATGTCGACTCTGACCATAATGCCATCCGGAAAAACCGTCGAGGTCCAGGAAGGGATGAGCCTTTTGGAGGCGATACTGGCGGCCGGCGAAGAAATCATGCACAAGTGCGGCGGCAACGCCGAGTGCGGCAGCTGCCACATCTTCGTGCAAGCCGGCAAAAAGGGGGTATCCAGGACCGCTGCTCCGGAGCACGCGAAACTGGACACGATCGTGGGCGTGGGCTCCAAATCCCGCCTGGCGTGCCAAGCCAAGGTTCTGGGGACGGAAGACATCACCGTCGAGTTGCTGGGCTTTGCGTCCGGATTTTGAGATCCGGCCGTCATAATCGTGGCGGGTGCGACAAATTCGCACCTGCCGGCAGACCTAATTCCAAATTCCAAATCGCTTTCAATTAAGGAATTCATTTTTGTAGGGTGGGTTAGGCCGCAAGGCCGTAACCCACCGAGCAACCTCGAATCGGTGGGTTACGCTTCGCTAACCCACCCTACGATTAATGTTCACTCGAATGCCGAATGGAATAAGCCGATTGATTAACTAATGAGAGGATCAGCAATGAGCATCGAAAATACCATCCGCGAACAGATCGCGACCCATCCGGTCCTCCTCTACATGAAAGGGGTACCCGATATGCCGCAATGCGGTTTTTCCGCCAAGGCCGTTGCGGCACTTCAGTCCACCGGCGTTCCCTTCGCTTACGTCAATGTGCTCCAGGCGCCTTCGATCCGGGAGAAGCTGCCCAGCATCTCGGAGTGGCCCACCTTTCCCCAATTGTTCGTGAACGGCGAACTCGTCGGCGGCAGCGATATCGTTGCGGAAATCGCGCAGAAGGGCGAGCTCAAGCCCATGCTGGAAAAAGCCGTCGCCGGCAAAAAAGCGGACTGATCGCCATGGAGATCGCGGAAGTCCGTAGCCTGATCGAAACCGCCCTGCCCGATTGCCAACTCTCGGTTGAAGGCGAAGGCTGTAATTTCTCGATCGTGATCATCGGGGAGGCTTTCGAAGGCTTATCGCCGGTCCGGCGTCAGCAAAAAGTTCTGGCAACCGTCAAAGAACCCCTGGCAAGCGGCGCGTTGCACGCCATCAGCATGAAGGTCTATACGCCTTCCGAATGGCAGCGGGAACAGCAAGGCGGAACGGGCGCCGCGCCTAACGCTCCGTCTACGGAGTAGGCCCGCGGGATGGTTTTTGATTGACTGACGAGAGATCGATCTATGCCGATTTACGACTTTCATTGCAAGCAATGTGACAAAACCTTCGAATTACTGGTCAGCCTGTCCGCCGTTCCGTCCTGTCCGGAGTGCGGGGCACAGACCTTGGAAAAACTACCTTCACTGACGGCCCCTCAAGGCAAAACGGCCGGCCTGGTGTCGAAGGCCCGAGCGCAAGCCGCGCGGGAAGGCCATTTCAGCAACTACTCCGCTTCCGAGCGTCCGCGCATCAAGTCGTAGCGATAAGTCATCGATACAGAAATTCCGAATCTCAGGATAAAACCGCCATGGCTACTTATATCAAAACCACAGAAGACGGCCGCAAGGTTGAGGTCATCGGTATGGCCATCTGTCTCGAAGGCAAGAAGGAGGCCGACCGACTGATTCCGATCCACGAGCACCCGAACTGGGCAGCCATACTAAAGGCCGTGCCGGACGCCACCCATATCGCAGGCCGCTTGCCGCTGACGGCGGAAGAAGCCGCCACCGCCCAAGCCGCGCTGGACGAGGCGAAGGCCGCTTACGAATCCAGCCCGCTAGGAATCGCGGAACGCATACGCATGGCACAAAGAAACGCTATCGCAAACCGGGATTGAGATTTTGTAGGTCAGCAATTCCTTGCCGACGAATGTACTCGATGGGCACGCTATGCTTTGCCCATCCTGCGGCTATAAATCATCTGACCCGCATAGGATGCGGGCTCCAACGATGTGATAGAAGAGTCGCGGAAGATACAACGGAATCACTCCATTACGGCGGATTGTTTGGCTGGATTCTCAGTCTTGCGGCCGGTTCCTTTCGGTTGATCGGAAAAGCGCCAGACGGGAAAATGGCGGAACGCTCATGCCGGCATATCATGCGAGCACGTCGCGGCAGCGACGAACTGGCGTTGGCGGGCGGACCGACGCGGGAAACCGCCTAAACTTTGTTCCAGGGCTTAAACGAATGTATCCGGACTCCGTAAGATCGTCCGCGGTGTCTGTTTGCTTTCATGCCCCGCGCCGCTCGGCAGGGCGCTAGGCGATACAGTGGGGACAACAGGGGGAAGATGTGATGAACAACATTGGTCGAGCTGAGCTTCTAGTAGTTTCTTTGGCCCTTTCCCTAGGAATCGCTGTTGGCGGCTACTTTGTCAGCCAAACGTTGTATAACGCCAAGGTCGGCATTAACACCGCGGAGGTGAAGGGCCTAGCCGAGAGGCGGGTCGAGGCGGATCGGGCCTATTGGAAGATCCAGTACACCGTATCCGGAAGCGGAACGACCCCGGTGTCAAAACTCTATGAACAGTCGGAAGCTGATCAGTCGCGGATCGTGTCGCTGCTCCTGGAAAGCGGTTTTGAGAAGTCGGAAGTTTCGCCCGGTGTCATTGACTACGAGAAGAAAGAGTTCCGGGACGACAAGCAACAGCTTGTCGAAGAGAGGCATATGCTTGTCGGATCGATTGATGTCGAAACCGGCAAAGTTCGTTTGGTTTCGGAAGCGAGATCGAAGCTAAACAGGCTAATAGCCCAGGGCATTGATATACAGAACAACGCGCCAGCCTATCACTTCACGAAGCTAAACGAGATAAAGCCAGCCATGGTAAAGGAAGCGACTACAAACGCTCGTATTGCCGCGAACGAGTTCGCGGCCGATGCCGGAGTCAAGGTTGGCGGCATAAGGGACGCGCAGCAGGGTGGCTTCATTATTCGTGATGTCGGCGAGGAGTACGGCGACACCAAGAGCATTGAGAAAGAGGTCCGGCTCGTTACGACCATCACCTTCTATCTCACGGATTAGCTCGCGTAGGGCGCATTCGGTGGAATGGCGGTTCCGGCGCTCCCCGGATGACCGTTTGTGATTGGAATACCGGAGTACCCTACTCCGCTCTACGGGGGCTGTTCACGCCATCGCTCAGGCCGCCCGCTGATCCCGTCCAGCACGCCGGGGGCGCCGTCGGCGGAACGGATCTTCCTCGGGATCGTGGCGACGGGATCGCATTTCCAGTCGATTTGCCGCTACTCGGCCTTCACGACACGAACAAGCGGCTTTCGAAGCGCCTCACCGCGACCAACATGGCCTTGACCGCTGCGCGCGCCACCTCATCTCGGTACAGGCTGCTCTTGCTCGCCGACCGCATCTTGAATTCGTAGGTCGCCCAGATCGCACCGGAATCAACCTGGTCCGCGGCCTCCACCGCGGTGAGGCCCCTTATGCGTTTCCTCGTTCAGAATCGCCCAATCGAGCGAATTGCCGCCACGGTCACCGACGATTCCGGGATGGAGGATGATGCACGTGTACCGTTTCCAAATGTCGCGGGGAATGACCGACCTAGGCGAGCATCGGACATAGCACCAGGTCGGGCTGGAACTGATGAACCGCCTGGCGCATCGCCTCCGCTGTCGTCGCGGCCGCAATGCCGTAACCCACCAGGCAACCGACTGGATACCCGATCGATATCGGATGACTACTTGCGGTAAGTGCTGTATACGTAATCCGACTGCTTCTGGGGTACATGGCAAGAAAAACATTCGTTCTTCGCGTCCTTGACCACTCTTTCCTGGGTATCTCCTTTGAATCCCTCGAAACCCCATCCTCCGGTTTCCTTGAACTTCTCGGAATCCTTCTCCATTACCCCAAGAACTTTTCGGTCACCCTCCACGATGGCATTGTTCTCGCTCTTCGCCTCGAGGAGATCGAAAATCAGCACTGAACCATCGGGATAGGTATCGCCCTTGGTCATGGCCTTCAGTGCCTCGTCATTGGCATAGATATGATGAATTCCGCCGAAGGAATCATAGAGAGGATGCCCTTGCTGGATCACCATTGACTTTACGTGCGTCCAGTCTCGATAAGCTTCGGGATACTTGACCTTAGCCTCCTCCGACCATGTAGTGCCCGCCAGGAACAGGTTAAGGACAATTCCGATGGACACGATCCTGACTATACGCTTCTTCATCGCTTTACCTCCGAGTAAGTTAATGCCCGTCTAATGCAAGATCTAAGTACATTCAGGGAATGTCTTGCGGCATACGCACCACTACAGGAGAAACCCGCCAATCAAACTAATCTGTCGAGATTCCGTAAAAGTTTACGGAATGTACTTAGAGCATTTTCATACCTACTGTACGGGCACTCGCGCGTAGGTTGGGAATCCCTCCAATCGCAAACGGTCGCTTTAGTCGCGACCCTTCCAATCGCAAACGGTCGCTTTAGTCGCGACCCTTCCAATCGCAAACGGCATCTCTGGGAGCGCCAGAGCTGCCCTTCCGACAACGCCCTTCGCCGAGCCGATACGTCGGCAAGGGATTGCCGACCTACATATCCGAATCCCTTACACCGACTCGGAAAACGCTCTAGCCGCAGGGGAAGCCGTCGTTCAGATAAGCCGCTGCGCGGCGGTTTCTCTTCGGCCGGTACCCACTGGGCCATCTCCGCCGTCAGCAGGCCCGCCGACAAACTCCCATTTCGTCATGATTTGTGCTCCTGTCGGGGGTTGCGTCCTGCGGCTTTTTCAACCCGAACAGAAGACTTCTCATTCCCGTTAGCCTGACGCAAAAACGCTCTAATGCGACTGCGTTTTCCGCTGGGTCAGGTACCGGAGACACTGTTCAAGCCTATCGAAGCCGAATTTCCTGTAGCCGCCGTTCTTGCATTCGCCCGCGGCGGATGGGAAGGCGCGTTCGAAAGCGCCGATGTCGCAAAAGTCGTCATCGGGCCGCGCCCGGCTGACCCCGCGCTGATCGGTGACGACTCCGGCGGAAACGCCGTCGGTCGTACCTTCGCAGCCCAGAGGATTGCCGTTCACGTCGTGAATGAAGGCAATCCGATTCAGCGCTATGCTGTCCCTTCGAAGCGCGTGGGTCAGCGTCGGCCCGCCATTGTCCTCAAGGGGACCGAGCTTGGGATCGCCGATCAGCGGGGGATTCGAATAGCTCGGGTCGAAACACCCGCCGTCCTCGATCAGATTTTGCCCGCTGAAGGCGATGCGCGTGGTGCCGGGGGCGCTCATGCAGTCACCGCCGGTGTTATCGGCAAGAATCGAATTGATCACGGTGCTTCTGTCGATAAAGATCCGGTGCTCTCCGCTGTCGCGGTATACGCCTCCGCCAAGCTCAGCGACGTTATCGGAAACGGTGGTGTTGATGAGCGTTAATTCGGTTACCGGCTGCTCATCGCTGCTATCGCTGGGTATCACGTGAATGCCGCCTCCCGTAGTCTTGGTATTTCCGTTTCCGGACACGGTACTGTTCACGAGCGTGGCGTGTAGACCGGCAACTTCGACGCCACCGCCGGTATTGCCGGCGAGGGTGCTGCGGGTCACGGAGAGCACCCCTCGTCTCTCATAAAATGGAAGGCCGCCAAGGGCCGAGACACCACGATCCGCATTATGAGCGACGGTGCTGTCCGTCAAATGAATGTCGGTAGCGTATCCTCCGATGCCGCGGCCGCCATTGCTCTCGATCACGCTGTTCGTGAGCCGCATCGAGGCAAAGCGCGCCGAGATGCCATCGCCGCTGTTGTCGGTAATACGGCTATTCACCAGCTCAAGCTCCGGCGGACACTCGATGCCGAGGGTCGCAACCTTCAACGAAATGCCGGTTTGGCCATGTTTCAGCACAACGTCATTCAGCATGACGATCGGCGGGGGCATAAAGATGCCCTCGCCACAGAGCGCAAAAAGCGTGAGCAGGTCGAATTCCGGGGTATCCGGATCGCGCGAGCGTGCGATCGAATGACCGTGGCCGTTGATCGTGATGCGGGTTTGAACACTCTCAGCACAAGGATCGGGCTCCGGACTGCAGTAGCTCCTCACCTCGGGCAAGGCTTCCGCCAGGATGACGTCGCCGGTGAGTTCAATGATGTCGGTATCGTCCTCGGAACCCGCGGGGCAGCCGCCGGCGCTGATATTGTTATCGGCCGCGACGATGGCATCGGCCAAGGTGCAAGCCACGCCGTTGGCGTCAATCGCACCCACCGTGAGGGTGGTCGCCTCGGCGGACTCTACTGTCGAACCGAACAGCGCCGCGAAAAGCAGCAAATGTCTACGAGGAACTCTGCTGAAGCCGAAAGCAGTCATGTATTGATCCTCCTTGTTCATACGGAAATCCTGCACGCCGGATAGCCGAAATCTGTTTCTCGAAACAAAAACCGGGCACTTGTCGCATCAGAGACAAACGGTATCCGGAACGTGACACCCTGGACTAAGAGACGTAACCGGAAGGAACCCGAAAAGGGTTTTACAAAAGTCGCCGGCGTACAGGACAGACCGGCTCGAAACCAGGCGCCGTAAACGGCCGCTACGAACTTAGACTATACATCGGAACCCAAAATGCTCCAGTCCGCAATTTTCCCCATGCTGCCGCAACTTTGTAGACCGAAATAAGCCCGCGTAGGATGCGCTGAGGCACGAAGCGCATCGTTCGAGTTAAGCGAACCACCCAAATCTGTACAAAACGCCGGATATCACAAACAGCACTGAAACCACCGTTACAGGAATGATACGGAACGCAAGAGAATTTAAATTTGAAGCGCTCAGATTCGGTATTACTCGCAGCCTAGCGTCGGCCGCCAACAGGGCTGTAATCAGCAACAAAGATAATTTTACCCATAGCAACTTAACCGCAGGATTCGCCCAATCAAAGATCTGCGAAACCTCTGGTATGAGAAAGCTTGCCAGATATAAACCGGATACTATTTGGACGATTAAGGCTGGAATCCCTATCTTTTCGTAACCGGATTCAAACCGGCGAATATAGTTTAAATCCTTATGTTTCAACACATCAGGCAATACTGCAACCGAAAGGACTATATGACCTCCGGTCCAAACCGTTGCGCCGATAACATGAATCAATATTGCCAGTTCGTACATAATGGTCTTATTGATAGCCTAACATTCAGTTCTCATTCGGCGGAATACGCGAGTACGCTATTCCGCCCTACGAACTAATAACGCCTTAACTTCACAGCTTCGAGTTGAGGTGAGAAGGGTTGAGTTTGGCGGATCATACCGCATGCGCGACAAACGTCGTTCGTCGGAAGCGACAGGGGCGCTGAAAGAGCGAAGTACGACTGCCGAGCTCAGCCGCGTCGGGAAAGGATTCCCGACCTACTTGACGATGTTGATCCGTCGGCAATCCCTTGCCGACAGTCCTGTTCTATCGCTCAGGAAACCGCGATCCGAATGTCCACGGCGCGGCTTAGCCAACCCACGGTAACGGCTCTGAAGGCTGCTTCCTCGGCCTGATCCCAGATGACGCAGAGCAAGGCTTCGTCACGGTTGAGCAACTCATCCTTTTCGAGCTTTTCGATCGCCGCGGCGCAATCCAGCGGATCGACGCCGTTGCGCTCGAACACCTCCACGGCCGCCCGAATGCCATCGGCAATCTCTTCCGGGGACGCCAATTTCGCGTGCTCGCCTTCTATCGTGATGGTTCGTTGGGGTATCGTTTCTTGCCTGATCGTGCTTTGCATTTGACCACCTAACTTAATTAGCCGAAATAATTCCAAATCGTTTTCAATTAAGGAATTCATTTTTGTAGGGTGGGTTAGCCGAGCGTAACCCACCGCCCCTTCGACTTGGCTCAGGACAGGTCCGAGGCCGCTCGGTGGGTTGTGGCCTGGCGGCCTAACCCATCCTACGATCAATGTCCACTCGAATGCCGAATGGAATAAAACCTCAACTATCCCGGCGCATTACTGCACCGCCGGTGCGGCCTTAGGTTCCGGCGGCGGCGGATTGGCGCAATGGGATGCGTGATGATGGACGATGCGGATCTCGTCCCTCTCGATCGCGAACGTATTGTTGGCGACCAGCAGCGCTCCCTGAATTTCTTCGTAGCACACCACCGTGGCGACGGTGCCGTAGACAAAGGCTCTGGCGTAATGCGGAGTTACCGTGCCGGTCGCCGGATTCCGGAAAATACGCCGCCAGCTTTCGATGATGGCGGCATGTTCGGTCAGCACCGGCCAGCCGGGATGAATGCAGAGCACCGGCCACTCCCGCGCCCACAAGCGCTCCATGGCGTCGAAATCGCGCTGGGAAAACGCGTGATAGAAGGCTTCGTTGGCAAACAGCACAGCCGTGGCATCCATCGAGCCTGGTATCCCTAGCCTCATTCGTTCATATCGGGAAACAGGATAACCTCGTCCGGCAGCTCGTTTCCGTTTTCCTGCAAATGCAGGCCGCCGACAAGAGCGTAGCCGGCATCGCCTTCGTAAAGCACGACCGCGTTTTTCGGCATTTCCAGCAAGGCAGTTATCAGTTGTTCGACCGTCATAAATCGTCCGAAATGGCTTCCATGGCGATGAGCTGCTCGCGCAGGGCCATGTGTGCGTAAAACCCGTCCCGTCCGTCATAGAGCGGGTCTCCATACAGCGCCGCTACCGCGGCGTTATCGGACAGATACACGCGGCAGGCTTTCCGTTCGTGGGCGACGGCGGCGGCGCAAGCCTCGAGTTCCGATACCGGCTCGGCCTGCCAGAGACCGGGGCTCAGAAGAAAATCGGCCCGGTACAGAACGGTGTCCCAGCCGTGGCGGTCCGCATCGTCGAAAACGGCCGGCTGCGCCGCCCGGGCGCCGGGTGAGTCGGGCGCAAGGCTTGCCGCTTCGAGACGCTGGCGCGGGCTCAGCGCGGCGAAGACCGTGGTGTCTCCGGATTCTTTCGCGGCCCGGACCTTGCGGACGAAATCGTCCCGGTCGAATGCGAACCACGCGGACGCCCGGCCTTCATGGGGAATTTCGACGATATAGATCATGGCTTTCTGAACCTTGAAAAGCGTTTTGTTCCGAGCACGCCTCGCTGCCCTTTCGCCTGAAATTAAACCAACGCACTCATGCGCAGTCGGCCAGCTCCGGAGCCGCGGTGCGTGCCACGATTCGGGCGTTGACCGTAAGCGCGAATTCGCGCCAAGCGGCGGCCAGATCCCTGCGGATGGTCTGCACGTAATCGGGCGACGGATCGTGCTCTACCGGAAAGTTGGACAGGGCGCACGAGCTGCGATTGAAGCGCAGCGCCTCGTCGATCAGCGCATCGTTGAATCCCGTGAACGGCGCAAGAATCGGAGGGGTGAGGTCCGACCGGCCGGCGACGACAGCCACCGAGCCCCCTTCGAGAGGCAGTTCATCGAGTTGCCGCAAGGCTTCGCGGTAAATGTCCTCCACCGTCTCCAACAGTGAGAGTTGAGTCAATTGATCCCGTTGCTGGGTGGAGAGATGGCGGTGCAGGCTCCGCTGGTAATGCTCGAGGGCGGCGGGCCTTTGACCGCTCACCCATTCGCGGAAGCGCGCGAGGCTGTTGGAGTTGGTCGAGTTGACCGGAACTTCCGCCAACTGCCGCTGAATCCGCGCGGCGGCCTCCAGTGCGCCTTCCATATAGCCGCCGCCGTAGCGGGCGGTTTCCGAAGCGCCGAACAAAAGCTTTCCGTCCCAGTACGCCCGGCTCAGGACAGGATTATCGTATTCCGGGTGCTGATCCGGCGGCACGAGGTCCAGTCGGCTACAGGTGAACGGTTCCGTCGCCCAATCCTGATAATGCTGTTCGCCCAGCTCCGCCTCCGAGCCGAAGAATTGGACCAACTGGCTCCGGATCAGCATCGGCATGCCCACTCTAAACGCCTCGCGCTGCTCCGGCGACAGCGCGACGAAGCCTCCCAGGGCGGCCTTCTCTCCGGTGGCGTCGCAGGCGTCGAAAATCTCGCCGAGTACCGCCTGCTCATGCCGGGCGAAACCGTTGCCGGACAAGCCCGCCTCGCGCCAAAAGGGGCGAGCGAAGGCCGCCATGGCCTTGGCCTCTCCGGCCATCCAGGTGGGCGTTTCCCGCATCGCCCGGCGCAGTTCGTCGTCGAGCGCGGGTTCCATCCGGACCTGCTCCTCCAGCACACGGGGCGGAATGGCGAGTACCGCCCGGCGAGCTTCGACTACCGATAAGGCATTGCCGCAGCGAAAATGGAGAGCGACGCGATCGCCCCGCTCTTCCACGGCAATAAGTGCCTGTTCCAGGCGCAGCCGGCTTTCGGGAATCCGGTCCACGAGGGCATGCACCAAAGCCGCCATGCCGCCTTCCAATCGCATGGCGCCGTTATGGACCGGAGCACTGCCCAGGGATTCGAGCTTGCCGTCCGCGTTCTTGAGGCCGAGGACATCGTCCTGGTCGTGCTGGGCGAAGGAGGCGAGTCCCAGATCGGCCACCAGGCGCGAGATGCGCGGATGGATGTCAGGCCAGAACCAGGTCGGACCCAAGTCCAGCGCCATCCCGGACGTGCCCGATGGCACCGAGAGAATACGCCCGCCCAGGCGAGAGCGAGCCTCGAACAGGAGATAGGATCGCCCTTGGCGCTCCAGATCGGCGGCCAGCGCCAAGCCGCACAATCCGCCTCCGACTATGACCGTATCCAGCATGACATCACCTCTCTCTTCAATCCGTACATCGGCAAGATCGCCGACTTATGAGCCCTCGTAACGTAGGTCGAGAATCCTTTCCCGACGCAGAGGGCCGACCAACCGTTTCCGTCGGCAAGGGGTTGCCGACCTACGCCGCTGCCCCGGAAGTAGGTCGGGAATCCTTTCCCGACGCAGAGGGCCGACCAACCGTTTCCGTCGGCAAGGGATTGCCGACCTACGCCGCTGCCCCGGAAGTAGGTCGGGAATCCTTTCCCGATGCAGAGGGCCGACCAATCGTTTACGTCGGCAAGGGATTGCCGACCTACGCCGCCGCCACTGTAGCGAAAAGCGCTTTAACCCAGCAGAGCCGGCTTGATCTCGGCCAGCCAGGTATCGATGCGCTCTTCGGTCTCGTCGCTCTGGTTTTCGTGGTCGATGACCAAACCGACGAACTTATCGTCGATGATCGAATTGGATTTCTCGAACGTGTATCCGTCGGTGGACCAGAAACCGACCACCTTGGCGCCGGCTTCGACGACGAAGTTGTACAGAAGGATCAGAGCGTCGACGAACTCGTGACCATAGGCTTCCTGATCGCCCAGTCCGAACAGGGCCACGACCTTTCCGTTCAGATCCTTGCCCTCCAGTTTCGGCAGAAACTCTTCCCAGCTTTCGTCGCTACAGCCCGCGGAAAGGCCCGGCAGCTCGCCGTCGCCCAGGGTCGGGGTGCCGAGGATCAGCGCATCGTATTTGAGCAGGTCGTCGGGGCTGGCTTTCTTCACGTCGACGGGTGCATCCGCGGCATCGCCCAGTTTCTTGGCGATCGATTTCGCGACGCGCCGCGTGTTACCCGTGTCCGAGCCGAAAAATATACCGATCTTGTTGGCCATAAGGTTCCTCTATAAAAAACGCTGAAGCGCGTAACTGTTTGAGCAGAGCTCGTTGGCAAGAGATTGCCGACCTATGACTAAACGGTCCTCACCCACCCCCTCCAAAGTTGCACAGGTATCTACGCAAGTTCCTACAGCCATCATTCCGGCATGGATTGCCGGAATCCAGGACACATGGATGTGACCAGCCGTTGCCGTCCTTGGCTTCTGGCCCCCGGCACAAATTCGCGGGGAGCGAATTTGGACGTGTGGAGCACGGTCCGAAGGACAAGCCCCAAGGAAGGGGCGAGTACTCCCTGCCGGGGTGGCGCCTTGTGTAGATATCTCTGCCCTAAGGGCAAAGGCTTGTTTAGGATTCTTAATGAGCAATCGCCACCCCGCTTTCGACGCCATGGGCAGCGCGGTCCTGTTCGATGGGCAGGGATGGCGCGTCCTGGGATTCGGGCTGGCGCAGCAGCGCGGCGCCGAGCACTTCGTCGATCCGGCGAACCGGAAGAATGCTGAGATCCTTTTTGACGTTTTTGGGAATCTCGGCCAGATCCTTCTCGTTTTCGTAAGGGATCACCACCGTCTTGATGCCTGCGCGATGGGCGGCCAGGAGCTTTTCCTTCAAGCCGCCGATAGGCAGTACCTCGCCGCGAAGGGTGATCTCGCCGGTCATCGCGACATCGGCCCGCACCGGAATATCGGTCAAGGCCGAGACCAGGGCGGTACACATGCCGATCCCGGCGCTGGGGCCGTCCTTGGGCGTGGCCCCTTCCGGCACGTGAATATGCATATCGCTGGCTTGATAGAAACCGGGAGAAATACCCAGCTCGACGGCGCGGGAACGGGCCACGGTCATCGCGGCGCGGATCGACTCCTGCATGACTTCGCCCAGCCTCCCGGTATAGATCTGCTGGCCCGTGCCCGGCATGACGGCGGATTCGATGGTGAGCAATTCGCCGCCCACTTCGGTCCACGCGAGCCCGGTCACCTGGCCGACCCGGTCGGTCTCCTCGGCGCGGCCGTAACGGTAGCGCTGCACGCCCAGAAAATCTTCCAGGTTATGGTGCGTCACCACGCATTTCTTGGTTCCGGGTTTGAGCAGCAGATTCTTGACGACCTTGCGGCAAATCGTGGCGATTTCCCGTTCGAGGCTCCGCACCCCGGCTTCCCGGGTGTAATGGCGGATCATGGACTGCAAGGCAGAATCGGTGATCTGGATTTCATTTTCCCTAAGACCGTTCCGCCCGACTTGCCGGGGAACGAGATAGCGAGCGGCGATATTGATCTTCTCGTCGTCGGTATAGCCGGCGATGCGGATCACTTCCATACGGTCCAGGAGAGGGCCGGGGATGTTGAGGGTATTGGCGGTGGCGACGAACATCACCTCCGACAAATCGAAATCGACCTCGAGAAAATGATCGTTGAACGCGCGGTTCTGTTCGGGGTCCAGCACTTCGAGCAGGGCCGAGGCGGGATCGCCGCGCGAATCCATCGCCATCTTGTCGATCTCGTCGAGGAGGAACAAGGGATTGCGGGTCTTCGCCTTGGCCAGGTGCTGAAGGATCCTGCCGGGCCGTGCGCCGATATAGGTGCGCCGGTGCCCGCGGATTTCGGCTTCGTCCCGCACCCCGCCCAGGGCCATGCGGACATATTTGCGGTTAGTGGTGCGGGCGATGGATTGGCCCAATGATGTCTTGCCTACGCCGGGCGGCCCGACCAGACACAAGATCGGTCCCTTCGCGTTACCGGCGCGCTGTTGCACCGCCAGGTACTCCAAGATGCGTTCCTTGACCTTGTCGAGGCCGTAATGCTCGGCCTCGAGCAGCGCTTCCGCCTGCTTCAGATCGAAGCGGGCCTTGCTGCGTTTTTTCCAGGGCAGGTCAATCATCCAATCGAGGTAATTCCGAACCACCGTCGATTCCGACGACATCGGAGGCATCCGCCTGAGCTTGTCCAGCTCGGATTCGGCCTTGGCGCGGGCGGCTTTGGGCATTCTCGCCTTGACGATCTTTTCGGCCAGCGCGTCGAACTCGTCGGGCGTCTCGCCCAGTTCCCCCAGTTCCTTCCGGATCGCTTTCATCTGTTCGTTCAGATAATACTCGCGCTGGTTGTCTTCCACCTGCTGCTTGACTCGTCCGCGGATGCGCTTTTCCACCTCAAGGCGGTCGACCGTGCTTTCCATCGCCATGATCAGTCTTTCGAAGCGGGCGGCGATATCGACCGTTTCCAGCAGCGCCTGCTTGTCTTCGATCTTGAGAGCCATGTGCGCGGCGATGGTATCGGCCAGCCGGCCTGGCTCTGAGATATCCGGAAGAGCGTTTACGATTTCCCGCGGAATCTGATGATCGAGTTTGACATACTGGTCGAGAGCGCCGGTGACGATACGCATGAGGGCGTCCATCTCCGCGATGCTTAAATTGACTTGATCGTGCAGCGGCGCGACGAGGGCCATGTCATGGCTGTCGGCCACCTGATACTCCTTAATTCGGCAGCGCCTTGCGCCTTTGATCGACGCCTTCACGGTACCGTCCGGCAGCTTGAAAAGCTGATCGACCGCACACAGGGTGCCGGTTTCGTATAAGTCCGCGAACTCCGGCTCGTCGCATTTGGGGTCCTTCTGCGTCACGGCCAGGATTTTCTGGCCGGATTGCACGGCATCGTCCAGCGCCGCGATGGATTTCTCCCGCCCGACGAACAGGGTGACGACCATTTGCGGATAGACCACCACATCGCGCAAAGGCAGCACCGGAACGCGGTTCTCCGCAGGATGAACGTTGTCGGTCGATTCAGTTTCCACGATAAAAGCCCTCCAAACTATTAATCAGGCCCGTAAATACCCTCCTGGTCTTTCGGGTCGCCGCCCAAGCCGGTACGCGCTTAGGCCTAACTCACGCGGCTTGTCGCCGCGCCGGGTTGATAAGCCAAGACTCCGCTGGGCGGCTCAAGCCGACGCGCATTGCTTTTCTTCGGTTCGATAGACCAGATAGGGCGGGTTGTTGCCGCGCACCACGCTTTCGTCGACGACGGCCTTGGTCACCGACTCGTCGGACGGCAGTTCGTACATCGTGTCGAGCAGAACGTTCTCGAGTATGGTTCTGAGGCCGCGCGCGCCGGTCTTGCGCTCGATGGCGCGCTGGGCGATCAGCTTCAGGGCGTCGGAATGGATGTCGAGGTCGCAGCCTTCCATCTCGAACAGTTTTTGGTACTGCTTGACCAGGGCGTTTTTCGGCTCGGTCAGGATCTTGACCAGCGCCTCCTCGTCCAGCTCTTCGAGCGTCGCCACCACCGGCAGCCGTCCGACGAACTCGGGGATCAGGCCGTAACGGATCAAATCTTCCGCTTCGACTCCGGCTAAGATCTCGCCCACATTGCGGCGGTCCTCCTTGCTTTTCACCTCGGCGGAAAAACCGATGCCGCCTTTTTCGGAACGCGCCCGGATGGTCCTGTCGAGACCCGCGAACGCACCTCCGCAGATGAACAGAATGTTCGCCGTGTTGACTTGCAGGAATTCCTGCTGCGGATGCTTGCGCCCGCCCTGGGGCGGGATCAATGCGACGGTGCCCTCGATCAGCTTGAGCAAGGCCTGCTGCACGCCCTCGCCGGACACGTCGCGGGTAATCGAGGGATTGGCCGATTTGCGCGAGATCTTGTCGATCTCGTCGATATAGACGATGCCCGACTCGGCTTTTTGGACATCGTAATCGCATTTCTGCAAGAGCTTTTGGATGATGTTTTCCACGTCCTCGCCGACATAGCCGGCTTCCGTCAGGGTGGTGGCGTCGGCGATGGTGAAGGGCACGTTGAGGATACGCGCCAGGGTTTCCGCCAGCAGGGTTTTGCCGGAACCGGTAGGCCCTATGAGGAGGATGTTGCTCTTGGCCAGTTCGACGTCGTTTTTCCCGGCGTGGGCTTTGACGCGCAGCCTTTTGTAGTGGTTGTAAACCGCGACCGCGAGAATCCGCTTGGGTCTTTCCTGGCCGATGACATAGTCGTCCAATATGGCCTTGATTTCCTTGGGCGTGGGAAGCTTATCCCCACCATCGGAAGTACTTTCCAACTCCTCGCGCAGGATGTCGTTGCATAATTCGATGCATTCGTCGCAGACGAATACCGCCGGACCTGCAATAAGCTTTCTGACCTCATGCTGGGTTTTTCCGCAAAATGAACAGTAGAGAAGCTTTCCGCCTCTTTCCTTGCCGTTTTTTTCGTCGCTCATTGCTTTTACCCTCTTAGCTGGATGTTGATTCGGTCATGCCCGTGTCCGGCCGGCATGCCGCCTTTCGCGTCAAAGCTCGTCGCCAGGCCGATTCCGCTGGCTGAGTACGTTATCGATGAGGCCATATCTTTTGGCGTCGTCCCCGCTCATGAAATTGTCGCGGTCGGTATCGGTCCGGATTTTTTCGATGGGCTGCCCGGTGTGCCTGGCGAGTATCCCGTTCAGGCGATCGCGGAGCGACAGGATCTCCCGCGCGTGGATGTCGATATCGCTGGCCTGTCCCCGAAACCCGCCCAGAGGCTGGTGGATCATGATCCTGGAATGGGGTAGAGAAAAACGTTTCCCCGCCGCGCCGCCCGCGAGCAGCAAGGCGCCCATGCTGGCCGCCTGGCCTATGCACAGGGTGCTGACATCGGGTTTGATGAACTGCATGGTGTCGTAAATGGCGAGGCCTGCGGTGACCAACCCGCCCGGAGAATTGATGTAAAGGTGAATGTCCTTGTCGGGGTTTTCCGATTCCAGAAACAGCAATTGGGCGATGATCAGGTTGGCCATATAGTCTTCGACCTGGCCGACCAGGAAGATGACCCGCTCTTTCAGCAGCCTCGAATAGATATCGAACGCTCTTTCGCCACGCGGGGACTGCTCGACGACGATGGGCACCAAGCCGGCGGCGGCTGAAGGGGCATAGGTTTGGTTGGGCGGATGGTTCAAGGTCATGCTCTTGTCTGGTTGCCGGTCAATGGAGAGTACGCGGAATCGCCAGTCGGAAGGGCGCGATGGGCGCTTCGAAAGGCACCCCGTCGTCGGCCAGCAGCTGATAGCTGCCCTGCATGCTGCCCACCGGGGTTTCGATCATTGCCGAGCTGGTGTACTGAAACGCTTCGCCGGGGCGCAAATACGGATGCTCCCCCACCACGCCCTCACCGACGACTTCGATCGTCTTGCCGTTGGCGTCGGTAATCACCCAGCGTCGGCCGAGCAGCCTCGCCGGAACGGTGCCGGTGTTTTCCATGGTCACGGTGTAGGCGAATACGTAACGTTCTCCGTCGCGATGGGTTTCTTCTCCGAGATAAACGGTTTTAACGTCGACTTTGAGTTCGCGGATTCTGCTGGTCATAACGTCTCCATTTGTTCTTGGATCGATTGTCTTTCGGTGGCTTGTAGCGTTGTTGGGCGGATTAGGCGGCGGCCGTAACCCGCCGGGCACCGCGATAAGGCGATTTCGCCTACCGTCCAACTCGCCCGTTTTTCGATTCCCTCTCCCTTTCGCGGAGAGAGGGGACTCCTGATTTTTCTAAATCCCAGATGTAGGTCGGCAATGCTTTGCCGACAAAAACGGATGTTCGACCTGCGGTGTCGGCAAAGGATTGCCGACCTACGTCTGGAACTCCGCTATTCGATGAAGCGAAGCCCAGGTCCTTGAGCATCCGCTAACCGAACTTCCCCTTGATCCTTTTCTTCGATCTTCACCACCGCGAGAAGAGCCGTCCGCCCATCCGGATGGCGCGTGGCGGAGACCACTGTTCCGACGCTTTCCGCAATGCCTTCGATATGAAGCGTGGTACCGGGCGGCGGAACCGAATCGCCGGCGACGTAGGCCAGGTATAGGCGCCGTTTGAGCTGCCCGCGGTAATGCAGCCGCGCGATGACTTCCTGTCCCGGATAACAGCCTTTGGTGAAACACAGGCCGCCCAGGGCCTCCATGTTCAGCATCTGCGGGATGAACTCGCCGGCCGTTTCCGGCACCAGCAGCGGTATGCCGGCCAAAATGTCCAGCAGAGACCAGGCGTCCCGCCCTACGGGCGAAACACTGGACAGAAGGTTTTGCCACGTTTCGGCAACCGCCGCCGCGCTGCCGACAAGAACCCAGCGGGGGTGTGGTTGTCCGGTGATCGCCATTAGGGTGCAAGCCCCGTAGCTGCGGGTATCCCCGGCCTGTTCGGGCAGCGGCGCGCCGAACAAGGCGGCGAGCCGGGATTCCATGCTCGGACCGGATAAACCGACGCGGACCAGGTCGCTGCCGGCATCAGTGAGAGTCGCCTTGACCCTGAGAAGGTATAGTTTCAATCCGGTTAAAACCGACTTCACGAGACCTTTCGGCAGAAGAAGGTAAAAGGCGCCGTCGTGCACGAACAGCCAGAACGTCGCCTGCGCCCTTCCCTTGGCGTCGCACCAGGCGGTGAACAGTCCCTTTTCCGCCGACACCAGGCGCACGTCGCCGGTGAATAGACTCGCCAGAAATTTCTGGGCGTCGTCGCCCTTGACTTCGATCAGTCCGTAATGGGACAGGTCCGCCATCACATCGGCGCTCAGCGCTTGCCGGCGCTCGGCTTCGACATGCCCGAAGTCGATGACTCCGGAATCGTCGAACCGCGCTCCGCTTTGTTCCAAAACCGCCTGCCATAACTCGGGGGGCGATTCCGCCGCGGTGCAAGCGCCCGCGGGAGGCGCCTTGCCGAGTCCCGGTACGGTCATCGCTTCGCCGGTTGCCATGCGCTTTCCTCCTCGGGTCCGAAACAATTGGAATATTCGACGCACTCCGCGCAGCTGGGGGAGCGGCAGACGAAGGCCCCATCGCGTTCGCAGAGCTGTTTGTAGAAAAACTTCTTCCAGCGCATGCCGCCGGTATTTCGAGCGAACAGCGCGGGAAAACGGCGTGCCAGAAGGTCGGATAGGGCCTTTCGGTCGGGCAAGCCCATGTCCTGCCAGAGATGGTCGTCCCCCATGCAGCAGGCGGCGATCGCGTAAGCCAGCCAGCGGCTCTCCCGGCTGTCGTCGCCGCGGTGTTCCAAAAGCAGCGCCACGAGATCTTCGAATTCGTCCGTCTCTATCCGGCGGGTTTTGGTGCCCGCAAGCGATGCTTTCAACGCCGGCGTGAGATAAATGCTCGCGGCGCCCGGAAAATACCGGTCGAGCAGCCCCTCGAACTCATCCGCATCGAGCCCGAAGGCCGCCCGCCCCGTCAGCCTGGACGAACTCCGCGCCATCTCGATCGCCGAAACGAAGGTGCGGGTCACGGAGTCCTGCGGGTCGCGGGCGTAGCCCATCAGCGGATCGTAATGGACCGCCGAGGGAACGGGCGCCGAAGCGTTCGGGATGGGCTGGCGCATGGGGGCTGGCATCAGGCTGCCGCCGCTTCGTGGGTATAGCACTGCTTGGGGCATATCTTGGCGCAAGCCTCACACCCCACGCAGTTCGCGACGTTGGCGATCGACATCACTTTCTTGTCGTATTCGTCGTCCTCGTCCTCGTCCTGGCTGAGCGTGACTATTTCGCCGTCCTCGTTGACTCCGACCATCTCCAGGACTTCGCGTCCGCAGACCTTATAGCAGCGTCCGCAGCCGATACATTTCTCCTGGTCGATGATCTCGACAAATTTGGGGGTCCATACCTTGCCCCCGGGTAGGGTGACCGTAAATTCGCTCATCGTAGACTCCTAACCAGCGCTGGTTTTGCGGAATTCGTCCAGTTCACGATAGGCCTGATAGGTTTTCTCCGCGACTTCCAGGATTCGCTCCCAGCCGGTGGGCAAATCCTCGGCCAAGTCGTGGAGATCCATTTTCAGCGCGGTCGCCTGGGCGTTCAGTTTTTTCAGTTTGGCTTTCGTATCTTCTGCGTCTGTCATGGGTGCCTCGTTGGTTTGCCGGTTCGGGCGGGGTTCCGTCGATGACTGTGCCCCGCCTTCTCGCGGTTTCCGGCGGGTTACGGCCGGATCCGGCCTGACCCACCCTACGTTGTTCTCAACTGTAGCGGGCCACTTCGGAATATTTGTTGATCATGTCCACTCCTGCGGCCACGAGTTTCTCGCCTTCCTCCGCGAGTTTTTCCATGGACGGAAATCCGAACCGGTGAACGTCGCGCAACTGCTTGTTCACCACGATCAGCCGGCCGGCGATCAGTACCATGCGGCCGAAGCCTTCGTGCGACATCTTCATCATGGGCGTCACCATGACCCCGCTGGCCCGCTCGATGGAAAGGCCGACGGCGTTATAGAACAGTTCCAGACGCCACAAAATCTCGGGGTCGGGATCGCCGACGATGGGAATCGCCTGCCGCTTCTCCTTGGTGAGGATGTAAGGTTCGAGCAGCATTTCGTCGCTCTTGCCGTCCCAGGTGCCGTAGGAATCCTGCGCGCGCCATTGCTTGACCAATTCCTTGATGAACGCCGACTCCATGGGCGATGCCGCGCCTTCGGTTTTTACTGCCAATGCTTCAGCCATGTTCCACCTCTTCTTCTTCAAAATCGAATTCACGGTCCTGCCCCTTGCCTTCCTTCGCCAGCACCTTGCGGAGCCAGGGCGGCGGAGTGCCTTTGAGGACCTGCTGGAGTTTGTCCAAGAGATCGGTGATAGGCTCGGGCTGCGGAACCTTCATGGGATGTATGCCCTGGGCCACCACCCGCGCCGCGCCGGAACCGCCGATGGCGGCGACGTAAAGAATTGCGCAGTCCTTGATGGCTTCGAGCTTCGGAGCCAGCTTGTCTTCGTTGCCGTCTTCCTGCAGGTCGCCCTCGAATTGCACGGCTTCGAGGAAGCGATAGCCCTCCGCCGACAATTCATAGATGGCGATGTTCTTGGCCCATCCGAAATGGGCGTCGACCCGTTGTAGGTCTTGGGTAGAGAATGCGACCTTCATGCTTCCTCCGCGATAAAAGGATTCGTTTGATTGAGCTTCCGGCTTAATGAGCCGCAACCGCCGCCGTGCCAGCACGTTCGTTCTCCTCGGATCGATACCAGGTTTCAGGCGTGGGCTCATGGCCGTTGGCGATGAACATATTGGCAATCTCGAAAATGAGGTTGCGGGTCCCGCGATAACCGACGATGGTCTGATGCGCGGCGCCTAGTCGATCGAACATGGGGATGCCGATGCGGTAGAACGGAATCTTCAGTCTTTCCGCCGCTTGCCTCCCGTGAGAGTGAGTCATCAGAAGATCGCAGCCGGCAGCGCGAGCTTCCAGGTCTTCCAAGTCGCCGATCAGGACTTCCTCTGTGGAGATTCGCTCCAGCAGCGGAGAGGCCGTGGTCGTCACCGCCGCGGCGGTTTCGGCGCCGAGTTCCCTGGCCCATTCGCTCAGGGTCCAGAGCAAGTCGGGCTCGGCGCCTATGGCGATTTTCTTGCCGCCGAAATGGAAATGGCCGTCGAGCATGGCGTCGACCAGCTGGCCGCGCTGGCGGCGGATCTTGGTCGGAACCAGCCGTCCGCTGATTCGGGCACACAGGCTGATTAGCGCATCGTTCGGCTCGAGCCCCGTGAGCCGATCGAACAGGGTGTAGGGAACCCCGGTCTTGGCTTCCAGGGCGACCGCGGCCTCGCGCATCTGTTCGCCGACCGCGATGGTATGCGCGGATCGTCCGAGGCTAGCGATTTCTTCCAGGGAAATGCCGCCCAGGGTGGTCGGCGTGAAATCGTCAGGGATGTGGCCGTCCAGGGAGCCCGAGAGGTCCGGCAGGACCAGGACCTCAAGGCCGAAGGCTTCGAGCACGTCGCGGAGTTCGTCGATGTCTCCGGGCGTAAGATGGGCGCCCGGCAAAAGATTCACCCGGTTGGGAAGGCGCGCGGCGCCGACCGGAACCGGTTCGACCAGTTGCTCGACCAGCTTGGTCACGGTCTTGGCCCAGCCGTCCTGAAACGCGTCCTTGAAATCGGGCGTCGACACATAAACAAGAGCGATGTGGTCCAGCTCGGGATGCTTCTCCCGGATCAGCTTGATATAGGCGTCCACGTCGTCGCCCTTGGTCTCGGTCACGCCGGTCGACGAGATGCCGATGATGGAAGGCTTTTGCCGGTTGGCGATCGTGATGACCGCCTGCTCCACGTTTTCGAGTCCGCCGAGCACGGTCGCCACTTCGCTCATGGCGGTAGTCTGCAACGGAATCGCTTCCTTGAAATGCCGCACGAACAGGACCAGTCCGAACGAGGTGCAGCCCTGCGAGCCGTGGAAAAGCGGCATGCAGTTCTTGATCCCCATGAAAGCGAGCGCGCTGCCGATCGGCTGGCTCATCTTCAAGGGGTTGACCGAGCAGGATTTCTTCGGGGTGATCACGGTGGCCATGGCGTTACCTCATGCGGCCTGCTGAGCTTGCGACGCGGCTTTCCCTGCGTCCGGGTGCCAGTGGTCCATCGTTTCGAGAATCTTTTCCAGCTTGCCTTTGCAACTGCCGCAGCCCGTTCCCGCCTGGGTCTTTTCCGACACCGCGTCCGCCGAGCTCAATCCATGCTCGACGATGGCGTCCTCGATAGCGCCGCGAGCGACCGATTTGCAATTGCAAACCGGAGTGGAGCGGCGTTTTTCGCGAGCCAGTTCAGGATTCGCGGCCAAGACAGCCGCCTCGGCGGCGATGGCGGAATCGGCCACCTCTTCCCACGTCGCTTCTTCCCAGGGCGCGCGCTTCCGCACCTGTTCCCAGACCGGGTTGTACAGCGCCTTGTCGATTTCCTTGACCAGTTCGACCATGCCGACGTAACCCATATAGGCGTGATGGCGTTCCTGGTTGATGTCCAGCCACGGCATCTTGGCCTTGAGGGCGACGAACTGCGAACGGCCCCCGGACAGCATGATGTCGGCCTTGGCATCCTTGAGCATCTTGTACATTTCGCGCGGCGTCATGTCGTCGATCATGTGGGCGTCTTCGCCCATGATCTCCTTGATCCGCTCCTTGTCTTCCTTGGTCGACTTCTTGACGCTGGTCCCGACGATCTCCATGCCGGCTTCCTGAAGCGCGGCCACCACCGACCAGGATTTCACGCCGCCGGTGATGAGCAGCACCTTTTTGCCGGTCAGGCGCTTCTTGTACGGCTCGATGGCGGCCCACGCCCGCGCTTCCTCCCGGGCGATCAGGGCTTCGGTGCGTTCCATGAGTTCGGCGGGCGCGCCGCGCTCGATCAGCAGGCGCGAGATTTCCCGAAGCGCCTCGCTGGTATCCTCGATGCCGTAGAAGGAGCCTTCGAAGAACGGAATTTCGTAGCGTTCCTCCATCTTGCGGGCGATGTTGATCATGGATTTCGAGCACACCATCATGGCCGCCCTGGCGCGGTGGGAGCTGGCCACGTCCTTGTATTTGGCGTCGCCGGAGATGCAGCACAGGATGCGGATGCCGAGCTCGTCCAGCAGCGGCTTGACCTGCCACAGCTCGCCGGAAAGGTTGTATTCGCCGATGATGTTGATGTCGTAAGGCGTGGTGTATTCGGGCTCCTCGGTGCCGATGACGTGGTCGAGGATGGCCTCGCCCGCCAGTTTGTTGCCGAGGTTCTTGGGACCCACGAAGCCGGGCGAATTGACCGGTACGACCGGCTTCCCGAATTTTTTCGAGGCCGCTTTGCACACGGCTTCGATATCGTCGCCGATCATGGCCGGCACGCAGGTCTGGTAGACGAAGACCGCCGGCGGATCGTATTTGTCGATGATTTCCTTGATCGATTTGAACAGTCGCTTCTCGCCGCCGAAAACCACGTCGGTTTCGTTGATGTCGGTGGTGAAGCCGGTGCGCCAGAGATTGGAGCCGGAGGATTTGGAGCCGCGGTTGTCCCAGGAGTTGCCCTCGCAGGCGATGGGCCCGTGAACCAGGTGAGCCACGTCGGTGATGGGCTGCAACGCGATCTTGGCGCCGTCGAAAGCGCAACCGCCGGCCGCTCCGCCAGGCTGCAACTGCTTCGTGCAGCCTTTCTTGCGCTCCTTTTCCGACTTGCCCTGGTTTTTTCCGCAACCGGGCTCGTTGAAAACGTCTTGAATCTTGTTGGATAAGCTGCTCATGGGTTACTCCGCTCTCCAGGGCGCTGCGACAGTAGGGGCACCTCGAAAAACCGTCGCGAGCGCCCCGAGTGCAAGGCGCCCGGAGCACAGGAACCGGAGTGTACATGGAGTACATGAGGATTCCGAGCACCGCGCAACGCAGCACATGGGGGCGCGCAGTAGGTTTTTCGAGGTGCCCTAGAGTAGGTCGGGAATCTCTTCCCGACGCCTTCGTCGGCAAAGGATTGCCGACCTACGACCATATCGTTCAAGCTGCTCATAACCCCTCCGGCTTAGGCTATCGGCCCTTTAGAATCGCACTACGATGTCCTCGTCACGGACGATGTACTGGCAGGCCAGCCGCCAGGGCGGCGGTTCGTCCGTCAGTTCCGCCTGCTCGATCTGCTCTCGGGTGATTTTTCCGGCCAGCCGGAGCACGGTCTTTTCCTTTTCGGTCAAGTGCATGCCCATGGGCAGCTTGTCGGAAAGAACCGTAACTTCCACGGCGCAGGAACCGCATTCCCCGTTTTCGCACTCGAAATGGATGGGAATCTTGTTCTTCTGCGCCACCGCGAGCAGCGTATGGCAGTCGCCGGCGGTGGCATACACCGTGACGTCCTTGCGCATCGCGGGCGAACTGAAAGTCACATTAGCCATTAATAATCCTCTGCTTGGTTAAAAAGTGCCGTAGGGCGGGTTAGCCGGTAATCCGGCGTAACCCGCCGATTCCGCGATAGGCGGGTTACGCTCCGCTAACCCGCCCTACGACTCTGGATGTGTCCGACCTGATAGCTTCCAGCCCTACCGAATGATGTCGTAGCTGTAGTCGGTTTTGGCCGGCACGATGGTGTTCTTGTCCATCTCGTCGAAGATCTTGTCCAGAATCCAGACGAGAACGTTCATCGCGCCTTGGTAGCCCCATACCGGATAGCGGTGATGGTGATGCCGATCGAATACCGGGAAGCCGATGCGGATCAGCGGGGTTCCGGTGTCGCGCTCCAGGTACTTGCCATAGGTGTTGCCGATCAGGAAGTCGACCGGCTCGGTGAACAGCAGCGAGCGCATGTGCCACAGATCCTTGCCGGCGTACACGTGGCAGTTCTTGCCGAAGGGCGAGGAATCGAACAGCTCCTGCACCTTCTTTTCCCAGGCTTTACCGCCGTTGGTGGCCAGCACGTGGGTCGGTTCGGCCCCCAGTTCGAGCAAGAAGGCGGCCAACCCCAGGCAGAGGTCGGGGTCGCCGTAGATGGCGAACTTCTGACCGTGAATGTGCGCGGTCGAATCGGCGATCGCATCCACCAGGCGTCCGCGTTCCTTCTCCAGGGCTTCCGGAATCGGCTTGCCGGTGATGCGCGAGATCTCCATCAGGAATGCGTCGGTCGCCTTTACGCCGATGGGATGATTGAACGCGACCGTTTCCTGGCCGTGCTCCGCGATGAACGGCAGGGTCTTTTCCGTGCTGAATTCCTGCATGGAGATGGTTGCCTTGGCGTGCAGAGCGTTAGCGGTTTCTTCCAGAGTGGTGCCGCCGTCGTACATGCGGAAGGTGCCGTCGGTGGGCGTATCCCAAACGTCGCTGTTATCCGCGAGAATGGTGTATTCGACGCCCATCACTTCGAATATGCGTTTGACTTCACGCAGATTGCCGACCGTGTAGCCGTCGAAACCGCCGATGAAGTTGATCTTCTCGTTGGGCACGCGCGTCAAGGGAGCCGTGGTACCCGCCTTGCCGTCCCAGAAGTGCCACAAAATACCCTTGAGCACGTTGTCGTAGCCGGTGATATGGCTGCCGACGAAGGCCGGGGTATGGGCGAAAGGCACATCGAATTCCGCCGGCAGGCTGCCCTTTTCCTTGGCGGTCTTTATGAAGGCGTTGAGGTCGTCGCCGATCACTTCAGCCATGCAGGTGGTCGATACCGAGATCATCTTCGGCTGGTACATGTTGTACGTGTTGGCCAAGCCGTCGACCATGTTGCTCAAGCCCCCGAATACTGCGGCATCTTCGGTCATGGACGAAGACACGCACGACGACGGTTCCTTGAAATGGCGGCTGAAGTGGCTGCGGTAGTAGGCGACGCAACCTTGCGAACCGTGCACGAAGGGAATGGTCCCCTCGAATCCCACGGCGGCGAACACCGCACCCAACGGTTGGCAGGCCTTGGCCGGATTGACCGTCAGGGCTTCGCGGGCAAAGTTCTTCTCCCGGTATTCCCAGGTCTTGGCCCATTCCCTCACCTCCTCGACTTTATCGTCCGATTCGGCGAATTCGAATTCTTTCTTTTTGTTCTCGAACAATTCCACATATTCCGGTTGGCGGAACAGGTTGAAGTGATCGAGCACCTTCTCTGCATTCTGGCTCATGATGTAACTCCAAAGTAGCGGTTGTAGGGTGCGACGTGCGCACCGGGTCGGTCTGGATGGTGCGCGCGGCGCACCCTACTCTCCCTCACCGGACTAGGCGTGGGCCCCGTTCCGTTTCCAGGGTGTCTTGGCCAAACTCCAGACCGGATTGTTGATGGCCATGTCCATGTCGCGGGCGAAGATGGCGAAGCCGTCATAGCCGTGGTAAGGACCCGAATAATCCCAGGAGTGCATCTGACGGAACGGCACGCCCATCTTCTGGAAGACGTACTTTTCCTTGATACCCGAACCGACCAGGTCGGGCTGGATCGCTTCGACGAACTTCTCGAACTCAAAGCCAGTCACGTCGTCGTAGATCAGGGTGCCGTCCTTGACGTAGTGAGTGGTACGCTGGTAGTCGTCGTTGTGGCCGAACTCGTAGCCGGTACCGACGATTTCCATGCCGAGATCCTCGTAAGCGCCGATCACGTGACGCGGGCGCAGGCCGCCGACGAACAGCATGACTTTCTTGCCTTCCAGACGCGGACGGTACTTGGCGATCACCGCATCCATCAGCGGACGGTACTTCGCGATGACGCGCTCGGCACCTTCCTTGATCTTGTCGTCGAAGTGGCTGGCTATATTGCGCAACGACTCCTCGATCTTGGTCGGGCCGAAGAAGTTGTATTCCACCCACGGAATCCCGTACTTCTCTTCCATGTGACGCGAGATGTAGTTCATCGAGCGGTAGCAGTGGAGCACGTTCAGCTTGGCCTTCGGAGTGTTCTCCAATTCGGCCAAAGAACCGTCGCCGGACCATTGGGCGATCACGCGGAGACCCATTTCCTCGAGCAGGATGCGGGACGCCCAGGCATCACCGCCGATGTTGTAGTCGCCGATGATGGATACGTCGTAAGGCGTGGTCTTGAACTCGGGATGCTTGTCGCCCGACTTGTCGAATACCCAGTCGCGGATCGAGTCGTTTGCGATGTGGTGGCCCAAGGACTGCGAAACGCCGCGGAAACCTTCGCAGCGCACCGGCACTATGGTCTTGCCGTCGTATTCCTTGGATTTTTTCTTGGAGACCGCTTCGATGTCGTCGCCGATGAGACCGATCGGGCACTCCGACTGCACGGTGATGCCGTGGTTCAGCGGGAACAGATCCTGGATCTCGTCGATGATTTTCTCCAGCTTCTTGTCGCCGCCGAAGACGATGTCCTTCTCCTGGAAGTCGGAGGTGAACTGCATCGTGACGAAGGTGTCGATGCCGGTGGTGCCGATGTAGTAATTGCGGCGCGATGCCCAGGAGTACTGGCCGCAACCGACCGGACCGTGGCTGATGTGGATCATGTCCTTGATGGGACCCCAGACCACACCCTTGGAGCCGGCGTAAGCGCAGCCGCGGATGGTCATGACCCCGGGGATCGACTTGACGTTGGATTTCACCCCGCAGTCGGGCTTGCCTTCCTCAAATGTGCCGAGGTGCTTGGCACGCCTTTTCGCGGTCTTCTCCGGGTAGACCGACAGGACCTCGCTAATGAGTTCCTTGTTTCTCTGTTTGGTTTGCTCAACTGTGAGGCTCATGTTGCTCTCCAGATTCAGTTGTTGGATGGATGACGCTTGAAGGAGAGGAGCGGGCCGGGCGGATCGTTTGCCGTGAGGTCCCGCTCCCCAACCAACTTCTTACGCCGCGATTTCCGCCGCGGTCTTGCCGACCTGCGACTCGTCGATCTGCTTCATGATGCCGTGGGCCATCAAGAGATCCTCGAGCTCGTCCATGGTGATCGGGGTCGGGATGATGCCGTTGCCGGAATTGTTGTGGATCTTCTGAGCCAACTGACGGTACTCGTTGGCCTGCTTCGAATCCGGAGCATATTCCATGACGGTCATGCGGCGGAGTTCCGCGTGCTGCACGATGTTGTCGCGCGGCACGAAGTGGATCAGCTTGGTGCCGAGCTTACCGGCCAAAGCTTCTGCCAATTCCAGCTCCTTGTCGGTCTGGCGTTCGTTGCAGACCAAGCCGCCCAAACGCACGCCGCCCGAGTTGGCGTATTTCAGAATGCCCTTGGAAATGTTGTTGGCCGCGTACATGGCCATCATTTCGCCGGACATGACGATGTAGATTTCCTGCGCCTTGTTTTCGCGGATGGGCATCGCGAAACCGCCGCACACGACGTCGCCGAGTACGTCATAGGAGACGTAGTCGATGTCCTCGTAGGCGCCTTCTTCCTCCAGGAAGTTGATGGAGGTGATAACGCCGCGACCTGCGCAGCCGACGCCCGGCTCCGGACCACCCGATTCAACGCAACGGATGTCGCGATAGCCGACTTTCATTACGTCCTCGAGCTCGAGGTCTTCTACGCTGCCGGCAGCGGCCGCGAGGCTGAGGATGGTATCCTGCGCCTTTGCGTGAAGGATCAGACGGGTGGAGTCGGCTTTCGGATCGCAGCCGACGATAAGGATGCGCTGACCCATTTCGGCCAGAGCCGCCAGGGTGTTTTGGGAAGTGGTGGATTTGCCGATGCCGCCTTTCCCGTAAAAAGCGATTTGTCTCAAATCTGACATGATCAATCTCCAGTCAATAAACACGTTGATCGATAAAACCTCTGTGGCCAGCAAATCCGCCGAAAGAAAAAATGTCTGGCTCAAACACGGCGAGCTTTTCTTTTTTTTCTTCTGCCGCTCACCGTTTCTTTCGGTGAATGGACGAGTACTGGTCGACAGCTACCGAGCAACGAATGTGCCACACGCAAAATACGACACTTAAGCCCTTGTTTCTTCAGCTGAAAGTTTCCCATTCCTCGCCGTTTTTGTAGCTTTTCGAGCAGCGATCAGGTGTTACTAACCGGACAAAACCATACGGTTTGTAAGGAACGATACAAACGATCCGGACTGCTCCGAATCCAATGTCGATCGCCCGATAAACGGAAAATCAGGCACTTCGGCCGCCGTCATCTCCCGCCGAGCTAATGGAACGAAGATTGCTAAAGGTTAGGCGTCACTCGTGAGCGTGCGCGGGTCGTCTCCTATGCCTTATGGCAGTCCGAGAATATTTCCCGCCGCTTGCGCGATCGCTTCAATACACTCGAGGAGTAGCCCATGCAGATCGGTGTAGACACAGAAAGGGCCGTGGACAACAGACGGGTGTTCGTCGTCGACAGCGACGAAATCACCAGCGCCGCCCTACAGTTCATGCTTCACGACGAAATCGAAACGCACGAGTTGTCCAGCCTGGACGCCGCCTATGCCAAGGCGAAGGACTGGAAACCGGACGTGCTGCTTTTAGGGATAGGCATCGTGCAGGAAAAAGGCATCGAAGTCCTGGCGGATATCCGGTCGAAGATTGCCGACCTCAAGATCATCCTGGTCGCGGACTCCGCAACCGATCCCCTGGCCAAGGAATGTCTCAAGAACGGCGTGAATTCCATCCTGCCGAAACCCCTGACCATCGAAAAGACCCGGCAAAAGGTCGATGCGCAGTTGGGACGGAAGGTGAAACTGAGCATACCGGTTCAAGTGGTGTGAAACGGTCGCCCACGCTTCCACTCGCCACGGCGGTCACGCTTCCGGCGTCGGTCGACAATCCTCACTACCGCCAGATCGGGGGTGAGCAAGCCGTACGCCGCTTGGTCGAGCGTTTCTACCAGTTGATGGACGAGCTGCCCGAAGCGCGGGCCATTCGGGCGATGCATCCTCCGGATCTCGCTCCGGCCAAGGAGAAGCTGTTCCTGTTTCTGTCCGGCTGGCTCGGCGGCCCGCCGCTGTATGCCGAGCGCCATGGACCGCCACGGCTTCGGCAGAAGCATCTGCCCTTCCCCATCGACACCGCCGCGCGGGATGCCTGGATGGCTTGCATGAACCGGGCGCTGGAGGAGCAAGTTTCCGACGCCGATCTGCGAGCCCAACTCGCCGCTTCTTTTTTCAAAACCGCAGATTTTCTTCGCAACCAACCCTGAAGGAGTGTTATGACCACTATCACCGAAACACCTCTCGCCAGCCTGGACGCCGAAAAGCGTCTCATCTCTCCGGTTTTCAAGGGAGAGACCAAACCGGGATATTTCGGTTTCCGGGGCGAGATCGCCTTGAAGTTCGCGCAACAATTCAGCGATGAGGCGCGGCCCCCTGAGATCCGCTTCGATCAGGTCATGATCGTCGCCAAGGCCGGCGAGCCGACCATCCCGTTTCTGGCGGGCGTGGCGCTGTCCCTGGAGCACCTCAAGCTGTTGTGCGAGGTCATGGGGGACAAGCTGTCGCCCACCGGAAAATATTTCTTCTTCGCCGGCAACCTGGATATCTCGAGCCGCTATCAGATCGCTTACGGCGGGACCACCTTCTGGGTGCTGCCGCTGGAGGAAGCGACCGTGTACAACGAACTCCGCGACTTGTTCAACATCGATCGCGGCGATCTGAAAAAGCTCGACACCGCCGGCAAGCTGCAGATCATCGCCGATGCGGCGGTCGAGTTCACCGAGAAGTTTCCGGAAATCACCTTCGAGGAAGGCCTGAAGATCATGGGGCCGATCAAGATCCCCGAGAATCGGCCCGTTTAGACGGAATGGGATTCGCCCTTGCATGGCGCAAGACATCGCCCGCATCGGTCACAGCACCAATCTGGTAGGCGTCCCGACCGGGCTCTTGGCCAGCACGGCATTCAACGAGCACCCGCTGCCGCTGCATATCAGCGGCGTGCGGGAAGCGAATTACGGATTGTTCGATCGGCTCAGGGAAGCCGAGGACGCTCAAACGGCGGCGGAGATCTTTCAGGAATACATGTACGTCCTGTTCGGCCTCAACGGCGAACCGCCGGCCGGGCAGGACGGTACCGGTCCGCGCCGCTTCCGTTCCAGCTATCTGAAGCTCTTGAGCGGCTGGGGGTTCGATTCCAACAATCCCCAGGGCGCGGTTCTCAAGGGCTGGGTGGAAAGCCGCTTCGGCCTGTTTCCGACCTTCCACAAGGAGCCCTTGACGCGCTTCACCTCTCCGGCCTGGATCGCCTATATCGAGGAAAAGATGTCGAGCCGTTTCCACAACAACAGCATCAATCTCCAGCTCGACCTGATGTATGAATTCTGCCAATGGGCCATCGCCCGTTTCGGCTTGTGGGGTCGACGCCATGTCACCCTATACCGGGGCGAGAATCACTTCGACGAACAGCGTCAGATCGGTCCCCGCGAGGGCCGCTGGCTCAATGTGCGGCTCAACAACCTGGTGTCGTTCACGGCAAACCGGGAGACCGCCTGCGAGTTCGGCGACTTCATCCTGGAGGTACAGGTGCCCGTGGTGAAAATCTTCTTCTTCAATAACCTTTTGCCGCGCCATCCGCTCAAAGGCGAATGGGAATACCTGGTCATCGGCGGCGAGTATCGGGTCAAGGCCTCCTACTACTGATGGACACGCAACTACTCCATGACCGCGCCCTCGGTGCTTATTTGGGACTCGCCGTCGGCGACGCTCTGGGCGCCACCGTGGAGTTCATGACGCCGCGGGAAATCCGGCATCAATACGGCGTCCACGACAAGATCGTCGGCGGCGGCTGGCTCAAACTCAAAGCCGGACAGGTGACCGACGATACCGAAATGTCCCTGGCACTGGGCGGGGCGATCATCGAAAGCGGCGGCTGGGACCTCAAGGCCGTGGCGGAAGCCTTCGCCGCGTGGCTCAAGCGAAAACCGCCGGACGTGGGCAACACTTGCCGCCGCGGCATTCGCCGCTATCTGCTGGACGGAAGCCTTTCCGGACCTCCGAACCCCGGCGACGCCGGCAACGGCGCCTGCATGCGCAACCTGCCGGTGGCCCTCGCCACCTTGGGCGATGCGGACGCCTTCTCCCTGTGGACGCTGGAGCAGTGCCATTTCACCCACCACCATCCGCTTTCGGACGCGGCCACGCTGACTCTGGGCCGCATGGTGCAGCGCCTGGTTTGCGGCGGCTCGCCGGAAGAATGCCGTCCGCTCGTCGCGGCGCTGGTCGAGACCCATCCGGAATTCTGCTTCGATCCCTATCCCGGACGCGCCAGCGGCTACATCGTCGACACCGTACAAACCGTGCTGCATTTTTTCCTCGGCACGGACTCCTTCGCCGGCTGCGTCGTGGGCGTCGTCAATCAAGGCGATGACGCCGACACCACGGGCGCGCTCGCCGGCATGCTGGCGGGTGCGGCTTACGGAGTCTCCGCCATCCCCGCGCGCTGGCTGAAAAGCCTGGACACCGAGGTGGTACGGCACATCGAGCGGCAGACCGCCGCCTTGCTCGGAATCGCGGACGAACACGCGCAATCGCCGGGCTGGGTTCCGCCAACCGGCACTTGACTTCGAGAGGACGGAAATCATGGGCAATTTTTCGATCGCGTTCGAAGGCTATTGGAGAGAAAAGAAAAAGAGAGGGATACCCGCTAAATCCGGGGTCTATTGCGTTTACACCTGCATCTACAGCGGCAAGAAGCAGACCTGCTCGCCGCAGAAGCTCATCTATATCGGCGCCTCGGAAAACGTTCGCGACTGCCTTGAGGATCACGTCAAACAGGCCGATTGGGAATCCCACATCGACACCGGCGAAGAACTCTGCTTCAACTTCGCCCCGATGGATGCCGAAACGCTCGAACGCTGCGCGGCGGCGCTGATCTTCAAGCACAAACCGCCGGAAAACAGCGAATACGTCCGCGACTTTCCGTTCGATACCACCAGTCTCACCCTGTCCGGTACCGCCGGATTTCTGTCCAAATCATTTACCGTGTGAGGATTTTCAACATGTTTACGAAAGCCTGCGACTTGAACGAACTCCGGGAGGGAAAATACGAAGTGGTGGCGGTCAACCGCACCCTGATGCTGGTGGTTTGGCCACAAGGCGACCAGCCCCGTGCGTTTCAGGGGCTGTGTCCGCATTTCAAGGAGCCGCTGGCCGATGCCCGATTCGATGGCAAAACCCTGACCTGCGCGCACCACGATTGGGCATTCGAAGGCGCTACCGGGGCCTGTGTCAAGGGCAAGCCCTGCACGCTCGCCGAATATCCCCTGAAGATCGAGGGCGAGGAGGTGCTGATCGATACCGACGGGATTACGCCCGTGTTCGTCGGCTAGCCCGAGCAGAGGCGTAGGATGTGCTGAACGCAGTGAAGCGCATCGTTCGCGAGTGATGCCTGTCCTGAGCCTAGTCCAAGGGCGCTTCGTACCTCAGCGCATCCTATGAATTCTCCTACAAAGCGGATCGAATCCATGGCAACCATTCTTTTTTACGAAAAACCCGGCTGCGCCAACAACGCCCGGCAGAAGCACCTCTTATTGGAAGCCGGACACGAGCTCATCGTTCGCAATCTTCTCGAAACCCGCTGGACCGCCGAAGATCTGCGCGCGTTCTTTGGCGATAAGCCGGTGTCCGAATGGTTCAACCGGGCGGCGCCCAGAGTGAAATCCGGAGAGGTGGTGCCGGAAGCGTTCGGTGAACAGGAAGCGCTGGCTCTCATGCTCGAAGATCCCCTGCTGATAAGACGGCCCTTGATGCAAGTGGGCGAGCGCCGGGAAGCGGGTTTCGACACGCAGCGCGTCCACGACTGGATCGGTCTGGCTCCGAGCACGGGCGAAACCGCGAACCTCGAACAGTGCCGGCGCGCCGAACACTGTCCGACGCCGGCCGGGAAGCATTCAGTCTGATGAATTCTGATAAGGCCTGCGTCGGGAAAGGATTCCCGACCTACGAATCCGCCACCGGGGAACGCCGAGTAGGTCGGCAATCCTTTGCCGACTTTAGGGCGTGCGTCGGGAAAGGATTCCCGACCTACCAACCCACCACCGAGGAACGCCGGGTAGGTCGGCAATCCTTTGCCGACGCCATGAAGCTACCGGGGGCGCAACCATGAATACCGTATCGGACGCTCTGGCGCGGGTACTGGCCTATCACGAGCGGACCAAGCATCGGCTGGAGCGTTATGCCGCGGGGCCGGAAACGCTCGATTGGGACAGCCAGCCCGACCCGTTCCGCCGTTTCGAGGGCGCCCCCGCGATCCGACTGCCCTTGGCCGCGGATCGGCTGGCGACGCCCTTCGGCGCTTTGTCTACACCCGAAACCGTGACGCCGCAAGCGCTTTCGCTCGAAACGGTCGGTATTTTGCTGGAATTGTCCCTGGGACTCTCGGCCTGGAAAGAGTACGGCCCGGACCGCTGGGCGCTGCGCTGCAATCCGTCCAGCGGCAATCTGCATCCTACCGAGGGCTATGTCGTCTGCCTATCGGTTCCCGAGGTTCCCGACGGCGTGTACCACTATGTCAGCCGCGATCATGTACTGGAGCAGCGCTGCCGGTTTGCCGAGCCCCCCACGGCCCCGCGACTGTTCGTCGCCTTGAGTTCGATCCACTGGAGGGAAGCCTGGAAATACGGCGAACGGGCCTTCCGCTATTGCCAACTGGATACCGGCCATGCCATCGGCGCATTGCGCTACGCAGCAGCAACCTTGGGCTGGCGCCTTAGTTGGGTGAGCGGTATCGGCTTTGCCGAATTGGCCGCCGGTCTCGGGCTCGATCGGAACGAGGACTTTTCCGGAGCCGAGCGGGAGGAAGCGGAGCTTCTGCTGGAAGTGATCGCCGATCCCGAGGACGCGAATTCCGGGAAGTTCGATCCCTCGGAACTGGTTCCGCCCGGAAGCGCGTGGAGCGGTCAAGCCAACGTGCTCGATCCCCATCCCATGTACCGCTGGCCGATAATCGAAGAGGTCGCGGAAGCAACCCGAGCGCTCGCCACTCCGCCCGAACCCGGCGTGATCGAAACCTACCCGCCGAGGCGGACCGATTGCCCGGAGCCGGCTGCCGCGCTCATCCGGCAAAGGCGCAGCGCGCAACATTTCGACCGGCGAGAAGTACTGAGCACTGCGGGCTTTTACCATCTGCTGGATGCCCTGCTGCCCCGCCGGATTACGCCCTGGGACGTGTGGAACCTCACCCCGCGCGTGCACCCGGTGTTCTTCGTGCATCGCGTCGAGGGGCTGGAGCCGGGACTCTATGCCCTTCCGCGACGGACCGCGATCGAACCCGAACTGAGAGCCGCCTTCCGTAGCGATTTCTCCTGGACCAAGCCGGCGGGTTGCCCGGAACATCTGCCCTTGTTCAGGATCGCGGAGGCCGACTGCGGCAAGCTGTCCAGAGCCCTCCATTGCCACCAGGCGATCGGCTCTGACTGCGCTTTCGCCTTGGGGATGCTGACGGAATTCGAGCCGATCGTCGCCGCGCAGCCGTGGCGCTATCGGGAATTATTCTGGGAGGCGGGGCTATTGGGCCAGGTGCTCTATCTGGAGGCGGAAGCCGTCGGCATCCGCGGGACCGGCATCGGCTGCTATTTCGACGATGTCTTTCACGACCTCCTCGGACTTTCCGGCCGGGCCTTTCAGTCCCTGTACCACTTCACGGTGGGTTTCCCGCTGACCGACACGCGGATACTCACCCTGCCGCCCTATGCGGGGCGCGATCCGGACTGATCCGCGCATGACAGTACAACTTTTTACGAATCCCGAGAACAGTTCATTGAGCATTACGGTGGATAGATACATGAGCAAGATCACTGATGGTACGACTGCGGAAGGAGAATCAAGCGATGCCTGACACACAGGAACCTGTAATCGTCGTGGCGGAAGGCGAACAGTATGCGCTCTTGTCCAGCGGAAACGGCGCCACCTACATACTCCGCTCAAAGGAAGACCGGGCATCGACTTACATCGAGGGGGACGATGTCGCGGCGTTTCTCACGGAATTCGACACAGTGAAGGCGCAGTACCCGAACTACGACACCGATCGGCTGCTGGCCCAGCTTTGGGACCAAGGCGGCTATAGCTGGATGGCGACTCCGGACGAGGAATGAACGAACCGGGCAAGTACTTTGAATATCGAGGAGACGTTATGACCGCGGAAACCGCGTGGCGACGGCTGAACGTCGCCGAAACCCAAGCTTTGCTGGAACAGCCGGAGCTGTTGATTTTCGATGTGCGAGACGCGGATTCGTTCGCGGCGGGATGCATAGGAGCCGCTCGGCATCTGTCGGGTGCCAATCTGGAGCAGGTGCTCATGCGGACGCCCAAATCGCAGCCGGTGCTGATCTACTGCTATCACGGCAATGCCAGCCAGACCTATGCGCAAATGTTCCGGGACTTCGGCTTCAAGACGATCTACGATCTGATCGACGGCTACGAGGCCTGGCGCGCCACCGTGCCCGCGCCGGGTTCCGCGGACTTGAGCCCTGCCCTTCGCGACTGGCTGAGCGAACAGGGTTTCCCGCCCGACGACATCGAGGCAACCCGCGACAACCGGATGACGCCCCTGATGCACGCCTGCCGGCTCGGCGACGAAGCCATCGTGGAGGCGCTGCTCGAAGCCGGCGCCTCGCTGGAACCCCTCAACAGCGACGGCAACAATGCCCTCTGGCTGGCCTGTTACGGGGAAAACCTCGGCGTCATAGGTCGCTTGATCGAGCGGGGCATCGCCGTAGACCATCAGAACGAGAACGGTGCGACTTGTCTTATGTACGCCGCATCCACCGGCAAAACAGCGGTCGTCGCTCGGTTGCTGGCAGCCGGCGCCGATACCGGCATCAAGACCCTGGACGATTTCACCGCCCTGGACATGGCCGCCAATCTGGATTGCTTGAACTTGCTGCGCGCAGCGGCACGGTAGCGATCCGTGCCGCTGCGCGCAGATTTGTCGACCGGCCTAGGCTTCCATGGCGTGGTGTTGAACCCCGCTATGCACCTTCACTCCGGTCTTGGGCTCCGCCCAGGCGAATCCCGCGTCCGGGTCCATCGGCGCCAGCCCATGCTCCTGCATGAGCTGGTCAGCCAGATCCGCGAGCTTACTTTCCAGGCTTTGAGCCGGATCATTATTGGGGTCTTCGAACCGGTCCAGAGAAATCTCCGGGCCTTCTTCACCGTCGATCATGTGGATGAGGAAAAGCTCTTCGATGCCGGGGCGTCCGTGTACCGTGGCCCTGAAGGTTTCTCCCCGATACGAGAATTCACGCACCATGTTACCTCCTGATCTTGGATTATTTTTGGTTAATAAAAATAAGAACTTATCTAAGTGCGCGCGAGGCACTTCGGGGCCAAATTCTACCACAAAAAGTATGGTTATTTTGCAACCCGATACGGTCTCTTTGCTGAACGAACAATCGCCGGTTTGTCGATACACGGCGTCAAAGAAGCCGCCAGCCTATCCGTTATTCGAAGAGGTTTAAAACCATGAAATACGCTTTTGCCCCTCCTCAGATCGTTACGCTTCCAGCCATGTCGTGCAATCCGTTTCCGGTGCGGCGCATCTTCTGCGTCGGGCGCAATTATCCGGAGCATGCGCGGGAAATGGGCGCCGACCCGGAGTGCGAGCCGCCGTTCTTCTTCATGAAACCAACCGATGCCATCCTGCCCAACAACTCGGTCCTGCCCTATCCTCCCGGAACCGAGAATCTGCAACCGGAAGTGGAACTGGTCGTCGCCATGCAGCTCGGAGGCAGGCAAATCCCCATCGAGATTGCCAATGATTACATCTTCGGCTACGCGGTCGGCCTGGACATGACACTGAGGGATGTGCAAAAGACCGCGCGCGAAAAGGGACTGCCCTGGGATATGGCCAAGGGATTCGATCACTCGGCGCCCTGTTCGGCGATCACTCCGGAGTTCTATACGGGCGTGATCGCCCAGGGCAAGATCGAGCTCAAGGTCAACGGTGAGGTCCGTCAGAGCGCCGACGTTTCGGACATGATCTGGAAGATACCCGAGACCATCAGCTATCTGTCCACCCTGGTGGAAATCTGTCCCGGCGACCTGATCTTTACCGGCACGCCGGCCGGGACCGCTCCCGTGGTCAAGGGCGATGTCATCGAAGCGACGGTTGCGGGGCTCGAACCCTTAATCATCACCATAGGATCATGAAACTCTATATGACGCCCGGTTCGTGCTCGACCGGCATACACATTTTGTTGGAAGAATTGGACCTGCCTTTCGAGGCGTATCTGGTCAATCTCCTGGCGGGCGATCAGAACCGGCCCGATTATCTGGCCCTGAATCCGAAAGGCACGATTCCCACCCTGGTACGCGATGACGGCTCGGCGCTGACCGAGTTTCAGGCCATCGCCTGGTGGCTGGCCCGCGCCTACCCCAAGGCGAAACTGCTGCCGGACGATCCGGACGGCGAAGCGCGGGTGATCGAGGCCATGACCTATGCCGTGGGCACGATCCACATGCAGGGTTTCGCGCGCATATTTACCACCGATCAATTCACGTCCAACGAAGCCGACCAAGACGCGGTCAAACGGCGTGGCATAGAGATCGTCGCCAAGGGTTACGCGGTGCTGGATACGCTGCTGAGCGGGCGGGAATACGTGGCGGGGCGGTTTTCCATCGCCGATGCGGCGCTGTTCTACGTGGAATTCTGGGGCGACAAGCTCAAGCTCGAACTGCCGGAAAACTGCCGGACGCATTATCGGCGCATGCTGGCCCGACCGGCCGTGCAGAGGGTATTGCGGGAAGAAGGCTATCGTGTTTGAGCGTCTATTAGCTCGTGTTCCATCTTTTCATTTCCAAGGAAACCAACACACCATGACCGATGCGATCGAAGGTCGTTGCCGCTATTTCCTCACCTACACCGGCGTGAAACTGCCGCTCAAGCTGATGACCGAACTGGAACCCGCCCAACTGGAAAACCGCAACACCTATTTCCGGGGATATTTCGACGATGAGGGCCGGCTGGTCGGCCTGCAAAAGCTGGTCTACGGGGAAGTGGAAATGGAACACCGCTATGCCTACCACGCCAACGGCGCCCTCAAGTCGGTCGAAATCGTCGACGCCGACGGCGAATTGAACGGGATGGCGTTCGACGAGAACGGCGAACCGATCTAAAGCCGCTGACTACGAGCGGCACCCTAAAGTAGGTCGGCAATCCCTTGCCGACGCAGAACTCGTCGGGAACGGATTCCCGATCTACTGGCCCGGAACGCGCATGTCCATGGTAGGGTGAGTTAGGTACGCCCTCACACAAGGTGCGGTTGGGCCAACGGGTTCGTCGGCAAGGGATTGCCGACCTACGAATGCTTGAGTCGATCTACCCTGGCCGAAGGCGCCAGCGACTTCCGCCAAGCCTGTTTTGCCGTACGAGCGGGATGAAAACGCTCTAACTTTGGCGCGCACGGTAACCCACCAACACAAGGCTACCGAACATCGGTGGGTTACGGCGCACTCGAAGTACGGTGATCGACCATCAGCGCATACCGGAGTGCGCCTAACCCACCCCACTAAATCCCGGTTATCGTTTGTATATTCAAGAGAGCGGAGCTGTGGTATTCGGCACATCCCGAGGACCTACCGGTCACGCCGGATGCCATCCACAGCCAATACCACGATCTCGACCAGTTTGTGATCCTTATTGCCGAGGCTGACCGAAGAAGGCCATCCATTGAAAAACGACCACGTTGCTATGGGCGCCATGGTGTAGTCGTAAGCAATCAGTGACCCACTCTTGCGCGCTTCCCTCAACTTCCCTTCAATGATCATCTGTCGCCAAGCCCAAAGGTCGGCACCGGAATCCAGAGCTTTCATGCACACCACGCTATTCATTTTCAATCGACCGGGAATCTTTTGCACAATATCCTCCCGGCCTTTCTGACTTACAACTTTATGCTCCGTCACCTCGGTCTCCGAACCGAGTGTGCAATTGCTGAAGTAAACGTGGAACTCACCGGCCTGCAATTCAAAGACCATTCCGGAAGCCGGATCGCTGGAACTATCGATATTCGCAGAGTAGCTGGAACTCCCCGGCGAACTATTGACCGGCAGTCCGCCAGCCGCCGCGGTTGAAGTGATCGAGACAAGTCCGAGAGCCAGAGTCAAACCAGCAATGTGTTTCATGACCGTAATCTCCTTTCGAGTGGAAGTGAAATAACGCAGGGGAATAATTCCTGTCGCGTGACTTCTCTGTCTCAAAAGCGATGCCAGGTCGTGAGAGAAACGGGAACAACGCTCCAAGGCTTTGTTTTAGCATCAAATTATTGAACAAGGAGGAAAAGCGGCGGGTTCTCGGCTCGACCCAGCCGAGGCCGTTTTTTACGTCAATTCGTATCTAATACGATATGTCGTAAATTTGGTCATGACCTACTTCCATGCGAATACGAAAACGGCACATATCCAACAAAAAACGACCAAACCCGATTGGCAGGGCGGATCGCGTGCTGCAATCCTTTCTGCGGGGTTAGCTCACCTCGTCTATCCAGGCCATCTGCACGGCTTCGAGCACTTTCTCGTTGCATTTCTCGGCGCTGTCGTCGAAGCCGTCCAGGCGCATGATCCAGTCGAGCAGATCGGTGAACCGCACATACTTGGGATCGACGTCGGGATGGCTCTCGGCCAGCGCGATGGCGATGTCGAAGGTATCGCTCCATTTCATGGGCTTGCTCCTCAAGAGAAGGTTGGTGATGAAGTCTGGACTGGAAAACCCGTGTTATTCCAAATTGCTTTCAATAAGGAATTAATTTTTGTAGGGTGGGTTAGGCCGCGAGGCCGTAACCCACCGAGCGGCCTCGAATCGGTGGGTTACGCTTCGCTAACCCACCCTACGTAATGTTCACTCGAATGCCGAATGGAATTACGCGTCGGCCCAGCGTTCGCTGCGCAATGCTTCGGCAATGGCCCGAGCTCGCTTTTCGAACGCCTGCGCCGAAACTTCCGGGTCGGTTTCGGTCGGCTCGGAGGTGGGCGCCATCTGTCCGGCGAAAGCCTTAAAAGCTAGCCGAAGCAGCTCGGCCTTGGGATACTCCGCACCGGCCCGCCCCGGATAGGCTCGATAGTCGCAGGCGCATACCGCCAACAACTGTTCGAAACGCTCGGGGTAACGGACCGCTTCTACCCGTTCGAGCATGGCGGCGATCGCCGCGGCCCGCATGTCTACCGCGCGATGGACTCGATCGCATTCGCGCAGCACCAGAAGCGCCAGGTCGCGGCATTCGGCGGGAACCTTGAAGCGTTCGCAAACCGCTTCGACCAGGGGTTCGCCGCGTGCTTCGTGACGGTAATGGGCGGGCCAGAATTCGCGCGGCGACGCCGCTTTCCCCACCTTGTGCAGCAGCGCCGCCCAACGCGTCGCGAGCGGGGCGTCTATCCGCGCGGTTTCGTCGATCAGAAGCAGCTGGTGTTCGCCCACGTCGACTTCCGGCGGATCGTCCGCGCTCTGCGGAATTCCGAACAGCGCGTTCAGTTCCGGCAGCAATCGAGCCAGAGCGCCGCAACCGCGCAGGACTTCCAGCATCCGCGACGGACGCCCGCCCATCAGGCCTTGGGACAATTCCGGCCAGGCCGCCTCGGGATTCACCGCGTCGAGAGCGCCGTCCGCCACCAGGGCGACGAGCCTGACCATGGATTCGGGTGGCACCACGAAATCCGGGATGTGCGCGGCGCACGCCGCCAGCCGCAGGATGTCCAGCGGATCCTCGCCTAGAGCGGGTGGGATGGCATAGGTAATCATGACGAGCAGCTGACTTCGATGTTCCGCACTTCTTGCGGAGGCGGGGTGGCATAGGCGTCCATCTCCGGCTGCTCGTCGTAAGGCCGGGCGAGCAGACGAACGAGCTTGGCGACTTCGGTATCGTCCCCGGCTTCGGCCCTTTCGATGGCGGCCTGGGCCAGATGGTTGCGCAGCACGTACTTGGGGTTGACGCGGTTCATGTCCCAGGCACGGGCCTCGTCGTCGGTGTTTCCTTCGGCGCGCAATCGTGCCCGGTAATCGGCGATCCAGGCGTCGTAGGCTTCCAGGTCCACGATCTCCTCGCGGGCCCCGACCGCCGGCTCGTCGCTGTCGGTACGCACCTTGGAAAGATGACGGAAGCTCCGCGTGAAATCGCTCTTGCCGCGCTGAAGGATGGCCAGGAATCGGTTGACCAGATCGACATCGCCGTCACGCACCTCGTAAAGGCCCAGCTTGTCGGCCCAGCGGCGCATGATCGCCTGGGTATACACCGGGGCGTAGCGCTCGAAAATGCCGGTCGCGATTTCCAGGGCCTCCTCCTCGCTGTCCGAGAGCAGCGGCAAGGTCGCCCGCAGCAGCCTCGAGCAATTCCACTGGCCGATTTCGGGCTGTGCGTAATAGGCGTAGCGGCCCTCGAAATCGGAATGGTTGCAGATATGGTATTGCCGGAACGCGTCCATGAAGCCGAAGGGACCGTAATCCAGGGTCAAGCCCAGAACCGAGAAATTGTCGGTGTTCATGACGCCGTGGCAGAACCCGAAGGTCTGCCACTGCGTCATCAGCCGGGCGGTGCGCTCGACCACCTCGCCGAGCCAGGCGGCATGACGGTCGGAACGGTCTTTCAGATGCGGGAAATGCTCGTCGATCACATGGTCGGCCAAGGGAGCAAGGTGCTGGCCCTGTCCGTTGTGATAGAAAAACTCGAACTGTCCGAAGCGGACGAAACTGGGGGACACCCGGCAGACCACGGCCGCGGTTTCCACCGTTTCGCGGTACACCGGCTCCGGCGACGCCACCAGGCTCAGGCAGCGGGTGGTCGGTACGCCGAGGGCGTGCATCGCCTCCGAACAGAGATATTCCCGTATCGAGGAACGCAGCACCGCGCGCCCGTCGAGCCCGCGCGAATACGGCGTCGGCCCGGAACCCTTGAGTTGAAGCTCCATCCTCGCCCCGGCGGGCGTCCGAACTTCGGCGATCAGGAGGGCACGCCCGTCCCCGAGCTGAGGAACCCATGCCCCGAACTGATGCCCGGCGTAGACCGATGCCGAAGGCTCGTATTTCGGCCACGGCCGGTTGCCCGCGAGAATCTCCAAGAGTTTCGGAGAATCGGCTTCGCTGACGTCGAGCCCCAGTTCCAGGGCCAGAGACCCGTTGAAATGGACCATCCTCGGCTCCGGCAAGAGTGCTGCCGACACCGGGACATGATAGGGCTCGCCCAATTCCTTGTAGCGCGGAGCCAAGGGGAGCTCCCGATGAGAATGGCGCGGAGAAAACCCGTGCATCATTTCGGATCGCAACGGCGCACGGTCCGCCTGACCCCGCCTCGTTGAAGCTTTCCGACGTGCGGGCATGGCGCCGGTGTGGGCGTTACGAGTCTCAGTCATCGCCGGCGCTCCCGGAAAAGACTTGAGGGTCGATGCTCCATTCTTCGACCACACGCCCGGATTCGGCGCCTTCCGGATCGAAGCTGCGTTCCTCGAAGTAAACCCGGCCGTCCCGAGCCATGACCAAGGCGGTGCTGGAGCGGGTTCCGGATTCCACCCCCACAACGAAACAGGCGGACAGGCGTTCTTCTTCCGCGCGGCCGATGCCGGTATCGGGCAGCCCTTCGTTTGTGGTTTCGCGATCCGCCAGCATGGCGAAACCCGCTTTCGCGAAGTCGGCCGGCGCGACCGGCTTGGCGGTGCAGATCGGATCGTCGGCGCCCCGAACGCCGGCCTTGGACAGATCCGAATAGGCGCCCAGCAGCATCGCGAAGCCGCCGTGCGTTCTCAGATAAGAACCCAGCAGCGTGTCCAGGCGCACGCACTTGGGCCAGGGTTCGTCCAGCAACCCGTCGGACAAGGTGTGAATGCCGGGAGTCAGCGCCAACGGCAAGCGGGCGCGGGTGGCGGCGTAGTACATGTGACGCGGCGAGCCGATCAGCAGATTGAAAGGCGAATGTCCGCCGCGGCTACGAGCGAAGCGGCGGGCGTGGACGACCGGCTCCTCGCCGGAAGAGAGATAGTCCAGCGGCAGTTGGCCGCGCGACGGCGCGTCCGGGTCCGAAGGCGCGCCGTCGCGAAACGGCGTGACCAGCGCGAAGCGTCCGTCGCGGGCCACGCCGAACCAGGTTCCGCCCCGCGCCAGGTCGCGACCGCCGAGACAGGAGGGCTCCTCCGACCACCATGCCGCCTGTGCGGTCGCGCGTGCATGCCTTTCGTCCCGGTTGGCAATCAGAATCAAGGGAAAATCGGGGTGGGCACCCCAGGCAAGTGCCACCGTGCTCATAGGAAAACCCGATCCTTAGTCGAATACCCCATCCCGTACGCCGAGGCGCCGAAAAGCTCGAAAGCTGGACAGGTGCATTGACCCGGATACGTCGAGATCGCAATATGCGCACTTTCACACATGACAAAATCACCCATGTCGGAAGAAACGATGCCGGATGAATCCGGTCCTCTGGCCTTCTTCAAGGCGCAGCACCAAGCCTTTACCGAAACCCTCGCCGCCCGGCGCGGTCGCGAAGACCTGATCGACGGACTCTTGGAACAGGCCTTCAGCAGTTTCGAAGGCAATGTCGAAATTCAGTCCGAGGGACTGCCCCCCTTGGCCTGCCACAAGGGATGCTCCACCTGCTGCACGCTCCGCGTCACGGCGACGGCGCCCGAAATTCTGCTGATCGCGCGTTACGTTCGTTGGGCCTCCGACGCCCTGAAACGCGCCGAAGTCGATCTCGAGCAGCGCCTAGCCGATGCCGATCGCGTAACCCGAGGCTTGAGCGAAGAGCAACGGGTGGCTCTCAGGCGCCGGTGTCCCTTCATTGCCAACGGCGTCTGCGTCATTTACCCGGTACGGCCACTCGCCTGCCGAGGCCATGCCTCCTACGACAAGCGCGCTTGTGTCGAGGCCGCGGCCGGACGCGCCGGCGACATCCCCTTCTCCGCCCCGCACATGACCGTCCGCAGCCTGGTTCAGCACGCAATGCAATCGGCGCTTCGGGATGCCGGCTACGCGTTCGGCGCCTACGAGCTCAACCAGGCGGTCTCCATGGCCTTGGCCGACGGCAAGCTCCAGGAACGCTGGACGGCGGGCGACGACGTCTTCGCCGACGCTTTGGCGACCGAAATCAGCCTCGACGAAATGGCGAGCACCTTCGAGGCCATCAAGGCTCATCCGTAGGGCGGAATAGCGAAGCGTATTCCGCCGAATGGCTTCCGTGTACCGCTCTGCGGGAAACGCTATGCAGCCAGACCCAAGTCCATCCCCCGGAAAATCGAGCAGCGCTTGAAAACTTCCAGGGACGGCGGCACCCGCTTCTGCTGACAGTATTTCGCCACCAGCTTGGCCAGTCCCTTGATGTCACGCCCGGTGGCTGCCGGAAACAGATCCGCCAGCTCGTCGATCAGCGGCGGGGCGACCTCCAACGCGAACTGTTCGGTCATCACTTTCCAGATCTTGATCCGATTTTCCCGATCCGGCGGGTAGAACTTGATCAGCGCGATACAGCGCGACACGATGGCCTCGTCGATGTCGTCCACCCGGTTGGTGGTGAGAAACAACAGGCCGTTGAAATATTCGAGCACCCTCAGAAACACCCCGACCACGGCATTCATGGTGATGTTGTCGTCGCGCCGCTTGATGTAGACGTCCGCCTCGTCGATAAGCATCACCGCACCCCAGCGCTGGGCACGGGTCAGAACGTCCTTGAGCGCCGTTTCCATGGCAGCGACATTCAGCCCCAGCTGACCGGAATGCACCCGGTACAGCGGCCGCTGGATGATTTCGGAATAGACCTCCGCGGTCAAAGTCTTGCCGACGCCGGGAGGACCGGCGCACAGCACGGTCGTGCCTCCGGACTTGCCGGCGACGATATCGTCCATCAGGACATCCATCTCGGCGGTCAGGATGTCGATGAGATCGGTCTGTTCCTCCGGCAGAATCAGCTTTTGCTTCAGGGCCGGCTGATACTCGTAGGGTGTGATGTCGTCCACGTGCACCCAGAGATAATGGTGCAGGTCAAGGTGGAACATGAGGATGTAGAAATGCACCGGCAACTGGGTGAACAGTCCCTTGGGCATGGCGTCCTGAGACTCCCGGACCTCGTCCTCGGCCTCATAGTGATTGCTCTTGGCCGCCTTGCGCAGATAAGGCCCCAGAATATCCCCGGGCGCATCCAGGGTCAGCGCGCGCGAGCTCAGGATGCCCTCATCGTTGACCAGGCGCGCGCTGCCGCCGCCGGACGAGAGCACCACAACGTCCTTGCGGGACCAATCGGTATCCCGGTGCGAAGCCGTCGGGTCCTCCGCGTAGAAACCGGTGCCTTTTCCGGAAAACTGAGCGCCGTAACGGGCACGCCAATCGAAGTAACGCTCCGCGGTCTCGTCGTAATTGCGGATGAGTTCGGGCGTTTCCTTGAGGAACCCCTTGGCGGCGAAAATCTCGGCCACCGTCTTGCCGGCGATGTCGCTCGGCATGATTCGGATGGTTTGGGTGGCGATTGCCCCTTTGGCATTGGCTTTCAGCTCGATGAAGACTTTCCCGATCTCGTCGTTCGAGGTCGGGGTGTAGTCGAGCCGCGTGATGACGTAAGGCAGGGGTCGGCCGGCCACGCTCGCGGTGAACAGCCAGCCGCGGATGGCATCCGCCGCCAAGTAGCGGGCAATCGCAGGCAGCACCATCTCGAGGTCTTCGGCTTCGAAGCGCACTCCGTCGTCGTTCATGGCCTGCTGCAAGGTGGCGAGTTGCGCGGCCTTGGCCTGCATCTCCGGCCCCGCCTGCCGGTAAAGATTCCCTAAAAACGCGAGCGCAGGGCTCGACAGTTGCCTGAACGGCACCTCGACGCGATTGCCGAAACGCAATTGTTCCTTCAAGTGCGCCAAATCCGGGAACTCTTCGACCATCGCTTCGATGTAAGGCCGCTCGATCTGAAGCTTCATTCTCTGCTTATCCCCAAAAAGCCGTTTATGAACCTCGTGCTAAGCCGCCTGCTCCGTTGGCGTCAAGGCAGTGATGCTCAGGGCATGGATGTCGCCCGGCATCATTTCGCTCACCGCCGAATAAACCAGTCGATGGCGCTCCAGCGTCGAACGGCCCTCGAAACGGCGGGAACACACGGTCACGAAAAAGTGGCCGCCACCCTCATGGGCATGGCCGGCGTGGGACCGGCTGTCGTCGACGATTTCCAGGTGAACCGGCTCGAAGGCCTGTTCCAAAAGCGCCCGAAGACGGGCGCCGCGATTCGTAGTCATGAGCCGTTGCCTCCGCGATTCATCTCAAAGGTATAAACGATCTCTCCCGAGCCATGCGGTTCGTAGGTCGGCAATCCCTTGCCGACAAAGCGGTTGATCCGCGCCTTGCGTCGGAAAAGGATTTCCGACCTACGGAACCGCCGACGCCTCCCTAACCTCCGTACGCCGCTGCCTACGAGATTCGGATTAGGCCACGGCCCTGCGGGACTCCGCCGGCGTTCCGGTGAGCCCGGCGACGAACTCGGCCAAGGGCATGTCGATCCGTTCGATGCCCTGTTCCGCGAGGAACCGCGCCTCGTTGCGGGTGAGGTCGCCTTCCAGCACCGCGAAATGCCGATCGCTGGAACGCTTCATGATCTGCCGCGCATAATTGCGCTCCAGCTGGTTGCGGAAACGGCAGCCCAGGAACAGGAAGCTGCGGCCCGTCCTGATGTCCTTTACCCGGTCCGGAATCGGCGTCTGGATATCGATTTCGGTGAGAACTTCCACGTAGTCGGAATCCGAGACGATGAAGTTGGACGCGGGGGCGATGGAACCCAGCGGCTTGTAGAGCAGGGTCGCCCATCCCGCGGCTTCCCCCGGCTCCGCCTTTGTGTCGTCGGCATGGAAATAGTGAACCCAGTCTCCCAGGTGCTCCGCGCGGCTCACGCCCTGCACTTGCCCGAAATCGCGGCGCGAAGCCAGGGCCGCCGCCATGCTGGCGTCGTACCAGACGTCGACGATCAAGGGCAGCGGGTTCGGGAGATTCGCCAGGAAACCGTGCAGAACGGTCGGTTCCGGCGGGCTCCGAAAGGCTTCCTGCAAAAGTCCGACCAGCGTCTTCCGATGCTTGAAATTCTCGATGTATTGACTGGCGGCGGTAAGATTCTTCCGGATCTTGTGGGGCACGGTGACCTTGGCCGTAATCAGTTCCACCAAGGCCTCCGGCGAACTCGGAATCGCGCCGCCGGGCGCCAGACTCAGAATCTCCGGGCCGAGATACGGAATGACCCGTCCCGCCGCCAAATCTTCTGCCAATTGACTCGGAAACGGCGTGCTCATGATGTCATCCCCGCGGCGCAAGAGGCCTTCAAGGCGTCCACCTCGGTGCGCAGCAGGCGGAACAGCCCGCGTCCGCCGGACAAGGCCTGGTAACTGTTCTGGGTGTTGTTGCACAGGTATTTGTACCAGTCGTGCGGCTCCACCCCTGACGGACGCTCGCCGATTTCGGCCACGGTGCCGTCCGGAAAGAAACGCAGGTGAATGACGCATTCCGTCCGCTGCTCGGCATCGAGCGTCGCGCCGGACGCGACGACGGCCGATTGGGGTTCAGAAGGAGTAGCGACAGCTTCTTTGGTATCCATAACAATGATCCTCTGGTTAATGGTTTATAAGTTCAATTATTACTTTGTTATGAACGCCCAGGGCGGCCTGACAAGCCAGCCTGGACAGCGATTCCGCCCCGCAAAGCTGCGTGAGCCGATCGCGTTCTGCCTGGCGCACCTTGGATAGGCCGCGCCAGCCCTGCCGCACGAGCACATGGCACTCGCCGCAGCGGGCCCGTCCACCGCAACGGTGGGCGACAGCCTCGCCCGCCGCCGCGATGGCCTCGAGCAAATTGGCGCCTCTCGCCACCTGCACCGTCTTGCCCGAAGGCAGTACGGTCACCCAGGCTTTTGCATTCCGCCTCTTTTCGGTCCGCAAAAAGCCCGACATGGTTTCGGAGCGGCGTCAGAGGTAAATGGCCGATCCCGCCCCGATATTGATCGAGGCGTCCTTGGCGGTCTTGACGATGAAGCCCACCTGGTCCTCCGTGATATGGTTGTGGAAAGGCAGCGCAACGGCGCGGTCCGCCAGCTTCTCGGTGACGAAGAAATCGCCCTTGCGATAGCCCAGATTTCCGTAAAAACGCTGCTGATGCAGTGGCCGGCAATAGGCCACGGCCTCGATCTGCTCGGTTGCCAAATCGTGAATGATGGCGTCCCGGCTGGAACGGGAAAAACGGGTGCCGAGATGGACCAGGTAGAGAAACCAGTGCGCCTCGTCCACGTCCGGAGCGAGATACGGCGGCTTGATGCCCTCGAAGGATTGCATGTGGGCGTTGTAATAGGCTTCGATCTCTTTCCGGCGCTCCAGGATTCCCGGAAGACGCTTGAGCTGCACCAGCCCGAGAGCGGCGCCGAGTTCGCTGAGTTCCGCCCGATACGGCGGCGTTTCGCCCAGTACCACCGAATGCCGTTCGTCGAGGCGGCGGCCTCGGAAGCTCCGCAGCCGAGCGGCCAGATCACCGTCGTCGGTCACCACCATGCCGCCCTCGCCGCAGGTCAGCGGCGACGGCTGGGACAAATCGAACACCGAACAGTCCCCGAAGCTGCCCACCAGCTTCCCCTGGTAACGCGAACCGATCGCCTCGCTGGAATCTTCGATGAGCAGCAGGCCGTGTTTCGTGGCCAATTCACGGAACGCCGGCCACATCGCCGGATGGCCGTTGGTATTGCCGGCGACTATGGCGCGGGTTTTCGACGTGATTCCCGCCGCGGCCTTTTCGGGAACCAGCGTCCCCGACCAATAATCGATGTCGGCAAAGATCGGCGTCGCCCCGGCCAGCGCGATGCCGTGAACGGTTTCGCGGAAACCGAACGCGGACGCGATGACTTCGTCCCCCGGACCTATGCCGTAGGCCTTGAGCGCCAGCATCAGGCCGATGGTGGCGCTGCTCACCGCCACGGCGTGTTTGCGCCCGAGATATTGGGCGAAAGCCTCTTCGAAAGCTTCGACCGTGGGCCCCGCGCTCAGCCGCGGCGATTTCAGGACCTCTTCCACGGCTTCGAGTTCGGACAGGCTGATGTCGGGGTCCGAGAGCAAGATGGTAGGTGAGTTTTTCATGGTCGATAACTACCGTTTCTGGGCGACGATCAGACCGGTTGCCGCGGCCGGATCGCCGGTAATGCGTACGCAGTGTTCCGAGGTGTCTATCAGGTAAACGCAGAACTCGGGAGTTTCGAATGTCGGAGTTTCGGAACTCATGTCGCTGGCGTCGCAACGTGTCAGCGACAGCCCCGGAAAATTCTTGCGCACGCTCGCACAGCGTTCGGCGGCGGGCGCCTCGCCTTCCAGAAGCATCCGGATTTCCCCGAGCGCCTCGTTACTGAGCGCCATGGTCAGTCCCCGCTCACCCGACGCGCGTCGACCGTGATCGGCAGCGCGGTATCGGCGGCCATGGCAGGCAGCGACAGCTCCCAGCCGTTCGCCAGCGTCACCATTCCGCCCCACAGTTCCGGCTTTTCCTGGGAAACGATGGGTTCCTCCAGGTCTTTTTTCGGAACGTAAACGGACAGCTCGCCGGCGGAATTTCTTCTGATCATGACCTTCATGCGGTACTCCAGTTGGTTTCAAAAAATCAATGTTTTGTAGTTTTGTAACTTGTAGGATGTGCTGAACGAAGTGAACCGCATCGTTCGCGATTGATGCCTGTCCTGAGCTCAGTCGAAGGGCCTGTCCTGAGCCTAGTCGAAGGGCGCTTCGTACCTCAGCGCATCCTACGTCTTGCCCTTTCTCACGCTGTGAGGGGAGACAAAGGCCGGTGCTCCTAGGAGTCATGCGGCCTCCGCCTCGAACATTCGGACGATTTCCGGAAGCACCGCTATGATCCGGTCGATTTCCTCTGCCGTGGTATAGCGGCTCAAGGAGAAGCGGATCGTGGCCAGCGAGGCTTCCGGGGCCAAGCCCATGGCGGTCAACACGTGCGAGGGTTCGGTTCCGGAGGCGGTGCAGGCCGCTCCGGCCGAGGCGCAGATTCCAGCCCGGTCGAGCTTGTCGAGAACCGGCTCGGCCTCGATCGTTCCCAGGCACAGGCTGGTGGTGTTCGCCACCCGCTCGGCGCCGCCGCCGTTAACGAAGGCACCGGGAATACGCGCCAGCAGTTCCGCCTCGAGACGATCGCGCAAAGCCCCGATCCGGGACCCGGAGTTTGCCGGAGCGGCTGCGGCCAATTCGGCCGCCACCCCGAGGGCGACGATCCCCGGCACGTTCTCGGTGCTGCCGCGGCGCCCGCGCTCCTGGTGTCCGAACAAAAGCGGCGGAAGCTTTCGGCCCTTGCGCACGAACAGCACGCCAATGCCTTTGGGTGCATGAATCTTGTGGCCCGAAAAGGACAGGAAATCCACCGGAACTCGGGCTAAATCGATGGGCGTCTTGCCGACCGCCTGAACCGCGTCGGTATGAAACAGCGCGCCCCTGGCCTGGGCTATCGCCACGGCTTCCTCGACGGGGAACAGGACGCCGGTCTCGTTATTGGCCCACATCAGCGAAACCAGGGCCGTATCCTCGGTCAGGGCGCGTTCGAGTTCTCCGAGATCGAGCCGCCCCTGTCCGTCCACCGGCAAATAGGTCACCCGCACGCCCTGGGATTCGAGATGGCGCAATAGGGCCAGCGTTGACGGATGTTCCACCCGGCTGGTGACGATGTGGCGCCGCCCCGGCGACAGGGCGAGCGCTCCCAGAACAGCCTGGTGATTGGCCTCGGTGCCGCCGCTGGTAAAGACGATTTCCGGCGGCGTGGCGCCCAGGAGCGCCGCCACTTTGGCGCGGCCGGCGATGCTCTCGACCTTGGCCGCTTCGCCGGCCCGGTGCTTGCTGGACGGATTGCCGTAACTCTCCCTGAGACACCGGGCCATCGCGTCGGCGCACTCCGGCGCTACCGCCGTGGTGGCGTTGTTGTCCAGATAAATGATTGGGTCGCTCATTGCCAGAACTGCCTATCCGGGTCTTCGTTCAAAAGTTCGAGAATCTGAGACAAGGCGTGGTATTCGCCGTGCTCGATCCATAGGCCCGCCTTGTGATCCTTGCGGTACAGCCTCCAGCACCGCGAACTATCCTGAAATTCCAGCCGGGCGATATCGATCACCCCGCCATCGGGATCGATGTTCCGCGAGCAGCACGGGCTGACGATTTCATATCCGGCCTCGATCGGACGGACCACCGGAGTCACGTAGCGGTAGCGCTTGCGCTTCCCGAGCGCGCGGTCGATACGCTTCCGATCCACCTCGTTGGGATGAGGACACACGGACATCAAATTGGATACCGCAAGATTGCCGTTCATCGGATCAAGACCTCCGCACAACTCTTTCCGTCCATGTTCCGTCCGTTCGCTCTCGCTCGTTCCCAAGCTCCCGCTCGGGAACGCGGCCTCGAGAAGCTCCCGCTTCGCGACACAGGAAGCCGGAGCTTCCTAAAGATCCGGTTCCCAACCAGAAGTCGGGAACCAACGCAATGCGTATGCCTTCTACAGAATCCCGGCCACCTGCCCTCTGGCTTGGTCGGATCGAAGCTCCTCTTCTAAGCAGCCCACGACGCAGCCGTTCGGAAACTCGACCAGGTACACGGGAATTTTCGCTTCCTCGTGGAACCCCACCTGCACGATCTCGCCTTCGCTGCCCGCTGCCACCAGCAAGGCTCCCGGCTCGCGATCAGGATAAGTGCCGTCATTGAAGAGATCCGTTTCCGCCCAGACCTTCTGTCCCCATTGATAAATCGGTGTGCGTGGCTCGATCATGCCGTCTCCCCTCCTTCGGGAACCGGAACGGTTTTCGGGGGCGGCGGATTGTCCAGGGATTCGATTTCGCGGCCCTTCATGCCCACCGCGTAACCCCGTTCCGGAAAATCCACGGCGTAGATGTAAAACTGTTGAAGGAAGGTGTTGATGCTCTTGATGTATCCCACCTCACCTTTCTTGACCAGGACCTCGCCGATATCGCGGCCGTTAAACGTGCCGTCGTTCCGGACCACCTTTTTCGACTTCACCTTTTCGCCGAACTTGAAGCGCGGCGGATCGTTCAATTCGTTGACATCGCTGTCGCGTACAATAGTGGTAGCCATATCGCTCCTCGATGAGTGATTGTGGTTTAACAAGCTTCCGGTAAAACATCGGCATCGTGCCGCCCGGCGAGGCGCTGCTCGACCAAGTCCCGCACCGTGGCGTCGGAATCGCCGCGCATCGGCGCGAGCTCGGCGAGATCCAGCCGGCTGGCGACCTCGTAGCGCACGCGCCAGTCGGGGTCGTCCCGATAATGTTTCAGTTGACCGGCATCCATGCGTCTAATCGCTTCCAGCCGCACGTCCAGTTCCGGGTCTTTCGCCATCGTGTGCAGCCATTCGGCGCCTGCGCGCCGCGCCACGACCTTGCGCACTTCCCGATCCGGATCGTGCAGCATCCGAACCAGCATGCTCGGCGGAAGACGCCGGGCTACGATCTGCCTGACGTAGTAGTCGGGATCGTCGATCATCGAGGCGAGATCACTAAGCTCCAGGCGTTCCGCCACCCGGATGCGCACCTCCCGATGCGGGTCCCGGCCGAGCGCCTTCAGATGCCGGGAGCGAAGCGGCAGGCGCTGCGCTACGCTCTGCCGCACGGTTTCGTCCGGGTCCGCGATCAGGCGCGGCAACTGAAACACCTCCACGTATTTCGCCGCCACGGCCCGCGTCTCGAAATACGGGTGCTCCAGATACTCCTTGGCGAGATGCGGATTCCACCGGAAGAACCGGTCGATACGGCGGGCGTAACGGTCATGCACGCAAGCATGGCCCAATCGGCACCGCCCATTCGCCGATTCCGCAAGGCGCTCGCATCCGGAGCAGTCCAGCAGATTGCCGTGCCAGTCGCGGGCTTCGTCGATTTCAGTCGTCGTCCCCATTGGCTTGCCTCTCAAGGACATCCAGCAGCACCTTGCCGCCGAGCTTGTCGCCCGGGTCGAGTTCGACCAGTTTCTCGACGGCGGCCCGCCCTTCCTCAATCTGTCCCAATCGCAGATTCAGATAACCGTAACCCTTAAGGGTAAACAGGAAGAATCGGGGCAGAATCGCGTCAAAGCTGCCGAAATCGGCGTCCGTCGCTTTCGCTGCACGCCAGTCTTCCGGCAAGCCGTTGTCGAGAGCGGCTTTCTTCAGACAGTCGCGGGCAACGTCCAGGGCCTCCTGCAACCGGTTCTTGTAAAAATAGAACCGGTACAGGCCGATATACACGGCGGCGTGGCCAGGTGCCGCCTGCCAGGCGGCTTGCAGGTGCGCAAGCGCTTCCTCGTCCCGGTGGTAGCTAAGCCCGGCCTGGCGCAGATGCCGCTCGGCCTCTTCGGGCAATCCCGAGCCCAGGCAGGCTGCCGCGGCGGCATCTATACCAAGTCCGAAGTCCGAAGCATCCGGCATGAGCGATGGCGCCTCTGAGGATTGTGCTTGCGCGAAACTGTTCTGCATGTCGGCGCAACCGTCCGTCAATGACTGCTCTTGACCTGGATGGAGGACACCGACACCGTCGCTGCGCCCGCCGAACTACTGCTGCTGCTACAAGTGCCGCAACCCGTCGAATTGGGGTTATGGAACACGAATCCGCTGGACGTCGGCGTCTCGGAAAAGTCGATGGTGACGCCCTGCAGCAGCAAACGGCTTTCCGCCGGCAGGAACAGTTTGAGGCCGTTAACTACGACCACGGCGTCGCCCGCCTTGGGCTCGGCTTCCACGCTGAATTCCGATGCCAGGCCGGAACAGCCGCCGGGGCTCACCGACAGGCGAAACCCAGCGTCTTCACCGACGCCGCCGAAGCGCACCATGCGCCGGATGAACTTTTCCGCAGTCGGGGTAATAGTCAGATCCATGGTATCCACCTAGGCCGCTTGGTAACGGGGATAGTTGTCGTCGATGATGCAAGTGTCGTCGATGGGGCAGACGGCGACGCATTGCGCTTCGTCGTGATGCCCGATGCACTCGGTGCACTTGGCGGGGTCGATGACGAAAAGACCGTCCTTCGTCTCGGAAATCGCCTGGTTCGGGCATTCGGGCTCGCAAGCGGAACAACCGGTGCAGTTGTCTTTCACGATCTTGTAGGCCATGTGTTTACTCCTCTGTCAGTGGTGGGGCCGCCTTCCGGGACTAGCCGTCCCGAAAGGCGGGTGAATACCGGAAAACGGTAGCTCTAAGCCGCTTCCGCGGAGGTCAGCGCACCCTGGCGGATTTGCGCGTCGCCGCGTTCCACGTGCTCGACTTCGCCGCTTTTCACCTTGTCCAAATAATCCTTGAAGTAGGCGATCGCGGATTGCTCGATGAACTCGCCCGCGAATTGATCGACGGGATCGATGCCGGCCGCCTTCAGATCGTTCTTCGGACAGCCGCCGATCTTGGCCACGAATACCGCGTGGCAGTCGTTGATGGCGCGGATGATGGTCGCGAGAGAATCTTCCTCGCCATAGCCGCCCTGGCAGTAAAGATCGACCCGGCGGTGGCCGACGAATTTGGCGCCCGCGGTCGAGAGCTCGTAGACCTGGAACTCCTTGGCGTGTCCGAAATGCTCGTTGACCTTGCCGCCCCCCTTGGTGGCCACGGCGATGAGCATCTTGATGTCGGAATGCTCGCCCGCCAGGGATTCCATCTCGGCTTTCTTGGCCGCGACCACCGCGTCACGCTCCTTCTCCACCGCCGCCTGATAGGCCTTGCGGGATTCGAGGTCATAACTGACTTCCATTTCCATGATCTTGTCGGTGGTGAACTCGGCGCTGCGGTCCTCGCCCAGCAGCCCCACCGCGTCGGCTCGGCACTGGCGGCAGTGGCGCATCATGTTCATCTCGCCCTCGCAGCTGTCCTGCAGCGCCTTGAGCTCCTGGGCCGTGGGGCCGCGCTGACCGGTCAGGCCGAACACCGTGCCGTGCTCGGGCGCCGAGATGAGCGGCATGATGTTGTGCAGGAACGCGCCGCGCGATTTGACGGCTTTGTTGACTTCGACCAGGTGCTGGTCATTGATCCCCGGGATCATCACCGAATTGATCTTGGACAGGATGCCGCGCTCGGTCAGCATCTCGAGCCCTTGCAATTGCCGATCGGTCAGGATCTTGGCCGCTTCGACGCCGTGATAGCGCTTTTTCTTGTAGTAGATCCAGGGATAGATCTTGGCCCCGACTTCCGGGTCGATCATGTTGATGGTGATGGTGACGTGATCGATGTTGTACTTGGAAAGCTGCTCCACGTGGTCGGGCAGCGCCAGGCCGTTCGTGGACACGCACAGCTTGATGTCCGGCGCCGTTTTGGCTATCAGTTCGAAGGTTTTGAAGGTCTTTTCCGGATTGGCGAGAGGATCGCCGGGACCGGCGATGCCGAGCACGGTCATCTGGGGAATGGTGGACGCCACCGCCAGAACCTTCTTCGCGGCCTGTTCCGGAGTGAGTTTCTCGCTCACCACGCCCGGACGGCTTTCATTGGCGCAATCGTATTTTCGATTGCAGTAATTGCATTGGATATTGCAGGCCGGAGCCACCGCCACGTGCATGCGCGCGTAATGGTGGTGGGCCTCCTCGCTGTAACAGGGATGGTTTTTGACCTTCTCCCAGATTTCGGGCGGCAGGTCGTTTTCGCCCGCACCGGAACCGCAACTGGCTTTCCCGGATCCTCCCGAGGTCCCGCAGCCTTTATGCTCGGCGACCTTTTGCATGATTTCGTCTACGTCCGCTCCGGCGTGCGTGTCGACGCCCTCGGCACCCGATTGATGCTGCACTGTCTGCATGGCTTGCTCCTGTCTGTCTATTCGCGCTGTTCCGTCTCAGTGCGGGCATAGCGGCACTTCCTCATCGTGCGGCTTGACCGTCAGAGCCGAAACATCCGTTGAACCTAGTACCGATGGTTTACAGTGCAATCCGCGTACCATCCATATACGCCTTTATATTCAAGTGGATAGATTCATGCCAGCCGGTATGGGAATGTCCGGACAAATACAAAGCAGCCAACATTCATGGGAATTTGTTTAAAAGCGGACAAAAAAAAGGCGGTCAACGACCGCCCGAGTTCGCCTTTCGCATGCGATAGCGTTTACATCATCGACTGCTCGTAATTCTGGATGCCGATCTTGGCGATCAGACCCAATTGCGTTTCCAGCCAGTCGACATGTTCTTCCTCGCTTTCGAGAATGTGTTCGAGGAGTTCACGGCTCACGTAATCGTTGACCTGCTCGCAATAGGCGATGGCCTCGCGCAACAGCGGAATGGCGTCCATTTCCAGGGCCAAGTCGCATTCCAGCATTTCCACGGTATGCTCGCCGACCTTGAGCTTGCCCAAATCCTGGAGGTTCGGCAGGCCTTCGAGGAATAGCACGCGTTCGATCACCTGATCGGCATGCTTCATCTCGTCGATGGATTCGTGGTACTCCTTCTCGTTGAGTTTATGCAGCCCCCAGTTCTTGAACATCCGCGCGTGCAGGAAATACTGGTTGATCGCGGTCAATTCGTTGGTGAGGACTTTGTTGAGATATTCGATAACCTTGCTGTCGCCTTTCACGGGGAAAGTTCTCCGTTTGTATTGTTATTGAAAAAGTAGCCCAAGCGCGGCGCGCTCAATCGTCATCGTCGTCATCGCTTGCGGTGCGGCGACGCTTGACGGTTTTCGGGTCGGCCGTGATGGGACGGTAAATTTCGATGCGGTCTCCATCGTTGATCGGACTGTCCAGCTTCACCAGCTTGCCGAATATACCGACCTTTTGCCTGGTCAGATCGATTTCCGGGAAGCACTCCAAGATGCCCGAGCGGCGGATCGCTTCTTCCACCACGCTGTTGTCCGGGACCTCCAGCCGCATCCATACCTGGCGATCCGCTTCCGCGTAACATACACCGACGTGCATATCTCTTCACCCAATTAGACGTTTTCGGCCAAAGGCTGTTCGATCGCCGCGTTTCGCAGCGGCCTGCGCGCCAAACGCTTATCCAGCAATCTTTTTCCGGCAAGAATAAAACCCAGCATCAGGAAACCGCCCGGCGGCAAGGCCATCAGCAGGAATCCGCGATACTCCGGGATCAGCGTGGTTTCCAGCCAGGCGAACCCCTGCCCCAACAGCAGGGAAGCATTGGCGAACAGCGTTCCCGAGCCGCTGACTTCCCGAGCCGCGCCCAGGACGACCAGAGCCAGCGTAAACCCAAGCCCCATCATGAGCCCGTCGAACAGGGCGTAAACCGGCTGCTTGCGCGAAGCGTACGCTTCCGCCCGGCCGAGAATGGCGCAGTTGGTCACGATCAGCGGAATAAAGAGCCCCAGCACCTTGTGCAATTCATGCAGCCAGGCGTTCATCAGCATGTCCACCAGGGTGACGACCATCGCGATCAGCGCCACGAAGACGGGAATTCGGATTTCCGACGGTATGAGCAGCCGGCCGTAAGAAATCAACAGATTGCATACCATCAGAACGGCGGTCGTGGCGAGCCCCATGCCGAGCCCGTTGGTGGTCGTGCCGGTGACCGCCAGGAGCGGGCACAAAGCGATGCTCTGGCTGAAGACGATGTTGTTGCTCCACAAACCTTCTTTGGCGATTCTGCTCAAGGATTCGGACATGACGGCTTTCCTCCGCTATTCGGTTGCCGCTAAAAGCTCCTGGCGGTGGCGCTCGAAAAATTTGAGCCCGCCTTCGACGCCCTTGACCACCGCCCGCGGCGTAATGGTGGCGCCGGCGAATTGGTCGAAGTCGCCGCCGTCCTTTTTGACCCGCCAGCCTTGCGGGGACGTATTGCTCAGGGATCGGCCGTTAAACCCCAGAATCCAGCCGGACTTGGAGGTTTCGACCTTATCGCCCAAGCCCGGCGTCTCGGCATGCGAGATAACCCGAACGCCCAGGATTTTTCCGTCGCGGTCCACGCCCACCATCAGGGTAAGGTCGCCGGCATAGCCGCCGGTAGCCAGCATCTTGAACGCCACGGCGGTGACTTCGCCGCCCTTCTTGGCGACGAAAACCTCGGTTTGATCAAGGCCGGTCCCTTCTCCCGCCGACGGAATCACCCGCAGGCTTGCAAGCACGTCGTTATCGTAAAGCGCTTCCGGCAGCACCTGTCCCAGCGTCGCCCGGAGATCTTCGGCCTGGCGCTCCGCGATCGCCTCTTTGGTGACCAGATCGCCTATCCCTAAGAGCAGACTGGCAGCCAGGGCGCAAACGGCCAGCAAATAAGTCTGATAGTCCAAACGCTGCCGAAGCGCATCCAGATCATCGAAGTTTCGGCGCAGTCTTTGCCATCGCAGGAGTGCAAATTGCAGAAGCGCCTCTTTATTCAAGGCGATCATTCTTTACCCTCCGGCAATTTCAAGGGCTTGCCCTTGTAATCGCGCCCGTAGATGCGGGGCCGGACGTAATAGTCGATCACCGGCGTCAGCGCGTTCATCAACAGCACGGCGAAGCCCACGCCCTCGGGAAACCCGCCCCAAGTGCGGATGACGAAGATCAAGAGTCCGCAGCCGGCACCGAAAATCAGCTGCCCTTTTGGGCTGCCGGGCGAGGTGACGTAATCGGTTGCGATAAAGAACGCGGCCAGCATCACGCCGCCGGCTCCGAGGTGCCACAGCGGACCGAGATAACGATCGCCGTCGATGAGGTGGAAGATGGTTGCGAGGCCGGCAACGGTGACCAGCAAGGCTACCGGGATGTGCCAAGTGATGATCCGCTTCCAAAGCAGCCATACGCCGCCGACCGCCACCAGCAGGGCCGAGGTTTCGCCAAGGCTGCCGGGAATCCAGCCCAGCCATGCTCCGGCCAGGCCGAACTGTCCGTTCGCAAACGCCTCGACTAGCGTTTTGCCTTGAGACAATTCGGTCTTGGCATGGCCTATGACGGTCGCACTGGCGAAACCATCGATGCCGGCACCGCCAAAGGTGATTCCCAATGCCTGGAGCAGGCCGGGGGCGTGCCCGGAGAATAGAGGCGCCGGCTGGACCCAGGTCGTCATTTCCAGCGGAAACGACACCAGCAGGGCGACACGCGCGAGCATCGCCGGATTGAACAGATTTTGGCCGATGCCGCCGTAGATCTGCTTGCCGACGATGATGGCGAGGCCCGCTCCGGTCACGCCTATCCACCAGGGCGCCCAGGGCGGAAGGCTCAAAGCCAGCAACCACCCGGTCAACAGTGCGGAACCGTCCAACAAAAAAAGCGAAGCCGGTTTGCCTGCCAACTTCAGGCAAACGGCTTCGAACAGCACCGCTGACAAGACAGTAGTCGAAAACAGATAAAGGGCCGGCCAGCCGAATAGAAACAGGCCGAAAGCGGTAGCCGGCACCAGTGCCAATACCACCTGCGCCATGATGGCTTGCACCGGATGGTCGGCGCCGGTTAACGGAGCGACGGGCAGGTATACCTTGCTCATGACGCATCCTCCTTGGCGGAAGCCTGCGCCTTGCGCGCCGCAGCCGCTTGTTTGGCCCTTTCCAGCCGCAGCCGCTTCTCCTCGGCCAGGCGATTGGTCTGCTCGGTTTTCTGCTGCGCCTGTTGGCGCGCCATCAATTCCCCGCTCGCATATTTGAAGTAATGCACCAGGGGAATTCGCGACGGACAGACATAGGAACATGAACTACAGCTGATGCAGTCCCTAAGCCCGAAACTCACTGCGGCGTCCAGCTGGCCGGCGCGGATGCGGGTCATCATTTCCAACGGCAGCAATCCGACCGGACAAGCCGAGACGCAACGCCCGCAGCGGATGCAGGGCCTGGCGTCCGCAGCCTGGATTTCTTCGGGCGTCAGCGCCAGGATGCCGCTGGTGCGCTTGACCAAGGGCACTTGAACGTGAGGCAGATGATCGCCCATCATCGGCCCGCCCATCACGTAGCGGGCCGTCCGTTCGGGCTTGTGCCCGCAGAAGGCGAGCAGCTCGGACAACAGCGTACCGAACGGCGCCTCCACGTTGCGCGGCGACTCCACCGCTTCGCCGCTTACCGTAACCACCCGGCTGATCAGCGGCCGTCCGTAACGAACGGCCCGTTGCACGGCATAAGCGGTCGCGACGTTGTGCAGCAGCACGCCCACGTCGGTGGGACGCCCCCCCGCGGGCACTTCCTTGCCGGTCAGATGGGTGACGAGATTCTTTTCCCAGCCCATGGGATACAGGGACGGCACCTGCACGACCTCGATGCGGCCGTGTTTTTTCGCCGCATCGAGCATGGCGGCATACGCTTCCGGCTTGTTGTCCTCGATCGCGATCAAGGCGGTCGGGCATTGCAACCCGTGCAGCATGATCCGGACGCCCTCGACGATCTCCGCGGCGCGCTCCCGCATCAGCCGATCGTCGCAGGTCAGATACGGTTCGCACTCGCCGCCGTTGATGATGAGCGTGTTGATCCGAGTCCGCCATCCGAGGTTCAGCTTCATCGCCGACGGGAAGGCGGCTCCTCCCAGGCCGACGATGCCGGCCTGGTCGACGCGGGCGCAGAGTTCCTCGGGTGTCAGGCTGAACGGATCAGCTTCGCCAGCCCCCTCGATCCAGCGATCCTCCCCGTCCGGTTCGAGAACGATGGTCGGGGTCGGGAGTCCCGAAGGATGCGGCGCCGGATATTCTTCGATGCCGGCCACGGTTCCGGAAGTCGAGGCATGCACCGAGGCCGAGACCGCACCCCGGCTCGCCGCGAGCAATTGCCCTTTCAGCACCTTGTCGCCCGCCCGGACCACCGGTTCCGCAGGTTGCCCCAAGTGTTGCTGCAGCGGCAGGTAAAGCCGTTCCGGCAAAGGGAAATCTGTGACTATGGGTTTATCGGCGGTCGATTCCTTGCGGGATTCCGGATGGACACCGCCCCGGATTTTGCTGCGTCGGCGCCATAGCGCATTGATGTCCAGTACGACCATTTTCAGGCTCCCGCTGCAGCGAGATCGGGTTTGGCCCAGCGCCAGTTACGCAAGGTGGTTTTGATGGGCTGCATCCCGAGACATTCGGTCGGGCAGACCTCCACGCACTTTCCGCAGGCGATGCAGGCATCGGCGACCACGGCATGAATCTGCTTGGGCGCTCCCACGATGGCGTCCGTAGGACACACCTTGAAGCAGCGGGTGCAGCCGATGCAGGTCGCTTCGCTGACTCTCGCCACCATGGGAACCTGGTCTTCCACGCCGGCCAGATCGATGTCCAGCGAGAGCTTGCTCGCCAACTGTTCGGCCAAGGCCTTTCCGCCGGGCGGACACAGCGTGGCGGACGCCTTGCCGGCCACCAGGGCTTCCGCCGCCGGCCGGCAGCCGGGATAGCCGCATTGGCCGCATTGCGAGCCCGGCATCATCTTTTCGATCTCGTCGACCAGCGGGTTGTCTTCGACCTTGAAGTAGCGGGCGGCGGCGCCCAGCATGAAGCCCAGAGCAAGTCCTAAAGCGGTAAGACTGAGTACGGCGAATAGGATGTACATAAGCTGGCCTAATGTGTGTTGAGTCCTGCGAATCCCATGAATGCCAGGGACAGAATCCCGGCGGAGATGAAAGCGATCGGCACGCCGGCGAAAGCTTCCGGAACGCTCATGAGGGCCAGGCGCTCCCGAATGCCGGCGAAAATGACCATGACCAGGGTGAATCCCAGGGCGGAACCGAATCCGAATAGGGCGCTGTGCAGGAAATCGTATTCCTGCTGGATGTTCAGAAGGGCCACTCCCAGCACGGCGCAGTTGGTCGTGATGAGCGGCAGAAAAATGCCGAGGACTTGATAAAGTACCGGGCTGGTCTTGCGAACGACCATTTCGGTGAACTGAACCACGGCGGCGATGACCAGGATGAACGACAGAATCCTGAGGAAGCCGATGTCGAGGGGGGCCAGCAGGTAGTGCTCCAGGAGCCAACTGGCCACGGCGGTCAGCGTGAGCACGAAGGTGGTCGCCAAACCCATGCCGAGCGCCGAATCCAGCTTCTTCGACACGCCCATGAAGGGACACAGCCCCAGGAACTTGACCAGCACCACGTTGTTGACCAACGCAGTCCCCAGCAAAAGCATCAAGTAATCGCGCATCGTGTTCTCGCCTCCGCCGATTGCCGTATCCGTCAGTCCGTATTCTCCATTCGCGCGGGCGTGCTCGCGGCGCTTTTGCTGGCCTCATGACCAGAAGCGACGAGCTCTTCCTTTCCGATCGCGCCGCAGGCATAACACTTGAACGCGACGCTGAATCCCTGCTTGCTGCAGGCATGTTCCTTGGCTTGCCGGCAGCCCACGGCTCCGCAGGCCGTGCAGCGGTAGAGCTGGCCCCTGCAGGCACTGGCATACCCGCCGATCCTTTCACCGTCGCAGATCGACATGTCGTTCTTTAATTTTTCGTAATTCGCCATAACAGTCTTCCCAAGTTACTACCAATAAAAAACCCCAAGATTCGTGAGAACGCTCTCCGCATCAGGACGGGGAGCACCCCGAAAGATCGACCTGAACCATCCCGTCTTCGATCCGAAGCGGATACTCTTCCAGCGCGCAGCGCGGCGGAATCAGGCCTTGGCCGGTACGCGCGTCGAACACCCAGTTGTGGAAGGTGCAAGTGATGGTCCGTCCGTTGAACCCGCCGTATTTCAAACGGGCGTTGTGATGCGGGCAGGTGCCTTGAAAGGCCTTGAGCTCCCCGCCATCCGGCCAGACCAGCAATATTTCGCGGCCTTCCACGGTAAAAGGCACCATGTCGCCTTCGCCGAGGTTTCTGTGCTTGCATAGGCTGGTGTAACTCACCGTCACCACCTACCAGGGGACCGAGGCGTCTACCAGCTTGGCCTTGATTCCGGCCGCTTCCATGTCCGCCAGGGTTTTGTAAAAGGTGCCTTCATGGATGAGCGTGCCTTTCTGGGACAGCACCGCGACATAACGCGCCACGGTATCGACCTCGCAGCGGTAACCGCCGCCCGGCTCCTCGATCCGACGGGCATTGCCGGCCCAATCCACGAAAAAACCCGATGCAACCGTCATGCTCTCTTCTCCCCTCTGCTTCAAGTAGCCAAGGCCATCCGCAGCACCCGTGCGAAATGCACGCTCTCGCGTTGTGCGCCGTCGCGAATCTGATGACGGCAACTGGTACCGTTGGCGATCAATAAGGTATCGGTATCGGCTTCCCGCACTTTCGGCAACAACGCGAGCTCGGCCATCCGCATGGACACTTCGTAGTGTTCGGCCTCCAGCCCGAAGGCGCCGGCCATCCCGCAGCAGCTCGACTCGATGAACTCGACCTGGAGTTCCGGCACCAGACCCAAGACTTTCCGCATCGCTTTCAATGCGCCAAAGGCCTTTTGGTGGCAATGTCCGTGTACCATCGCCCGCGCGCCAGGCACGGATTTGAACGCCAGCTTGAGGCGCTTGGCGTCGTGTTCGCGGGCCAAAAACTCTTCCAGGAGGACCGCCGCCTTGGCGATCTTGTCGACCTTCTCCCCCAATCCGAGGCTGTAATACTCGTCGCGCAGCATGAGGAGACAGGACGGCTCCAGTCCGACCACGGGGAGCCCGCGCTCCACATAGGGCCACAGCGTTTCGACCATGCGCCGGGCCTCTGCCCGTGTTTCCGCGATCAAGCCGTGAGAAAGAAAAGTGCGCCCGCAGCATAGAGGCCGTTCTCCGGCCGGCGGCCTCGCGATGTGTATCCGATAGCCTCCCGCCAGCAGTACTTCCAGCGCGGCCTCCGCGGTTTCGGTATCGAAATGGTTGGAGAAGGTATCCACTAGCAGGACGATTTCGCGGCCGTCCGGAGCACCGATGCCTTCTCTCGGTGCAGAAGCAAGAAAACTCCGGGCTGCGCCACGCGGCAGCGAACGCTTGGCGGCGATACCAAACACGCGTTCGACCCATCGCGCCAAAAAGGGGAAGCGTTCACGGAAAGAAATCAGCGGATTCAGCGCCGCGAGCCGGTGGGCGAAACGCGGCAGATGGGCGAAGAGACGCTCGCGTAACGGCGCTCCGCCGAGCGCTGCCCAGCGCTGAGCGAGCGTTTCGACGCGAAGCAGCGCCATGTCCACGCCGTTCGGGCACTCGCGCTTGCAGCCTTTGCAGCCCACGCACAAATCCATTGCCTCGGCGAGTTCCGGACCGACAAAAGGCTTAACGCCGTACTCGCCGTTCAAGGCAGCCTTGAGCGTGGCAGCCCGGTGCTGAGTCGAGTGTGCGACATCCTGAGTGGCGCGAAAGCTCGGGCACATCACGCCCTTTTCGGTGCGCTGGCACTGTCGGTTGCCGATACAGACGGCCGCGGCCTTGCCGAAGGCGCCGCCCGCGGCAGGTACCGCCGCGTAGGCGTCGCCAGCACCGTAGCTGTCATAGGCCGACCAGTCGAGTTGGGTATCCATCGCGCTCAATGAGAATAAAAAGCCGTCGCCAAGCATCAAGCAATAACGATGCCCATTCTCAATATAGACGCACAATACTGTTTTATAAGGATGTTTTTGAAATCGCCAGCGCCTGATTCGATTTTTCGCTATGTCAGGTTCGTGACAAAACCCTGTCTCCGTATTCCTCTTGTCGCGACCCCGAGGCGCATTTCCGACAAAACGGGGTTCATCGAGGTTCGGAAGTCCCCGCCGCTATTTACAAATCGCGAGCTCGCTATTTCCTTTACTAAATAGCGCAAGAATGTAGAATCGGCGCGTTCGGGGCTTGCATCGCACTCGACGGGCTGCCGAATCTGCACAACTTTCCTGATCGATGGGGTTCGCCATGACCATTCAGTGGAACGCCGATCTGCCGGACGACTATCACCGGCAAGCCATAGCGCCCGTGAGTTTCGAGCGCCACGTGGATACCTTCGCTCATGCCAGCAAGGAGCTAGGATTCGATGATGCCGGAGAACGATGCTTCTATCGGCATGAATTCACGCTGACCGAGGACCGCTTCGACGCGGAGGAATTTCCGGTCGAGGTCGGCGTTTACTGGGAAAGGGTCATCGCCTGGCGGCTCGTCAGCGGACTATGGCTTAAGCTGAAAATCTGGGCCGATCGCCTCGACCGATGCCCCCGCCGCTTCGTTACGCAAGCGCCGGAGCTCGTCGAGGAAGCGGAGATCGAGCGTTAGCGCCTTTTCACTTCGAACAGGTTTCGATTCCTGGGTCATCGCGAACGATGCGGTTCATGCCTCACCGCGTCCTATGGACTCAAGGCGGGCAGCCAACTGGGAAAGGCTCTAAAGCTTCTTGATCTCGATGTTGTATTTCTGAAGAGCGTAGTGCATCTGCCGCGTCGTCATCCCGAGCAGCCGCGCGGCCTTGGCCTGCACCCACCCGCACTCCTCCATCGCCCAGATCAGCCTTTCGCGCGTCGATTTGAATTCCGGCACTCCTCTTCCCGCTTGCGAATCGTGATCGGGTTCGGCTGCGGCGGGAGCTTCCGCGGAAACGGCCGGAACCGGGCTCGACATTTGCGAGATCGGCCTCAGCGCCAGCGAAAAACACATGTTTTTCTGGCATGGCAGATTGATGTCGCGAATCGTTTTGCCGCGGGACATGGCCGCAGTCCGCTCCACGCAGTTTTCCAGCTCGCGGACGTTGCCGGGCCAATAGCATTCCGCCAGGATCTGTTTCGCCTCCGGCGACAGCATGAGCTGGCGCTGATTGGCGTGGTTGAAGCGTTCCAGGAAATGATCGGCCAATGGAAAGATGTCTTCGCGCCGTTCGCGCAGCGCCGGCAGGAGAATGGATATCACATTGATCCGAAAATAAAGGTCGGCCCGGAATTCGCCCTTGAGCACCGCATCCTCGAGATTGCGGTTGGTGGCCACGATCAGCCGTACGTCGACCTGTATCGGTTTATTGCCGCCCACCCGTTCGAATTCCCGTTCCTGCAGCACGCGCAGAAGCTTGACCTGGAAATTGGGAGATACGTCGCCGATTTCGTCGAGAAACAGCGTTCCGCCGTGGGCCAGCTCGAAGCGGCCTTTTCGCTCCTGCGTCGCGCCGGTGAAAGATCCTTTCTCGTGGCCGAACAACTCGGATTCCAGCAGGGTCTCGGACAAGGCGGCGCAATTGACCCGCACGAAAGGCCCGTCTTTGCGCGCGCTCAGATGGTGAATCGCGTGCGCGATCATCTCCTTGCCGGTCCCGGTTTCGCCGCGCAGCAGCACCGTGGAATGAACCGAGGCCGCCCGTTCCACGTCCGCAAACACCTCTTGCATGCGCTGGCTCTGGCCGATGACGTTGACCAGTCCTCGAACGGGCTGGGCCGCCTTTTGCAAGCGGTGCTGCTCTATGATCCGCTGTTCGCGTTCCGCAGCCACGAGCTGGTGGAGCCTGATCGCCTGGCCGACCAGATTGGCCACCATCTTGAGCAAACGGACGTCGTGCTCCAGATGCCCATGGTAGGTCGTCATGTCGCGGTCGGCGCTGAGGACGCCTATCGTGTCCCCCATGGCCTTGATCGGAATGCCTATGAACGCGATCCTTTGCCCGCTCGAAAGATCGCGCGAGCCCGTCCTGTTCAGAAACTGCGGCTCTTCGGCGATATTGCGAACGACGATGGGAACGCCTGTCTTGATGATCTTGCCGACGATTCCTTCGCCCTTCCGGAATTGTCCTCGCTCGATTTCATCGCGAGACAAACCCGCCGCCCCAATAACATGCACGTCGGCGTTGTCCTGCACCAAGCTGATCATGCAGCGCAGCATGTGCATGTGCGATGAAAGAACGTTGAGCGCCTCCCGGAGGGTTTTATGGAGATCCAGGGAGGAGCTGAGAATCTTGCTGATCTCGTAAATCGTGATCAGCTCCAAATTCCTTTGCTTTTCCAATGGGTTAGCTGCTTCTCTTGCTGACATAGCCGGCCTCGTACGGTGGGATTAGCCCGCAATTCCCTGACATGCTCGACTGCAGCTCTGATGAGCCTCCGCTGGCAACTTCAGAACTCGATTAAAGGGATGAAGCAGGTTTTATGCCCGGTTTCGGCTTTGGAAATGGACCTCGGCCGCCCGGTTACGATCCGGAACGGCTGCCTTGGTCATAGGTAGCCCCGAAGGGCAATGCCGGTCGCCATCGGACCGGCGGGACTGGTTCGATCAAGCTACGGAAAATGCGGCATGGGGCACGTCGATAAACGGTTCAAGATTGGCGGAGATTTGCTGTATTCGAGGCCGGAGTTCATCCCATCCTCACCACGTCGGGCAAGCCTGGCTCAGAGCCGCCCACCTCTTATATTGCCGACGTTTCGCAATGCGTATAAACGGTCATTTTCAGGAGGAGTCATCGCGGCAACCAGATTTTCCAGCGACTCGATGCGAGCCTTCATGTCGGCCATGGTCTGATTCACGACATCCGGGATGTGGTGATGATCGAGATCGATCCGCTGCGGATTCATGGTAACGCCTTCCTTGGGCTGCACGATCCTCCCTGGAATGCCGACCACGGTCCGGTTTGCCGGCACGTCCTTGACGACGACCGAATTGGCGCCTACGCGCACATTGTCGCCAAGGGTAATCGGCCCGAGAATCTTGGCGCCGGCGCCGACCAGAACGCCGTCGCCCAGAGTCGGGTGGCGCTTGCCTTTGTTCCAGCTCGTACCTCCCAGCGTGACGCCATGGTAAAGCGTGACGTCATCGCCGATTTCCGCCGTTTCGCCTATGACCACCCCGGCTCCGTGATCGATGAAAAAGCGGCGGCCGATGGTCGCTCCGGGATGAATGTCGATATTGGTCCAAAGCCGCGTCAAGAACGCCAGCAAGCGCGCCCCGTAAAAAAATCCGCGTTGCCACAGACGATGGGCCACGCGGTGTATGAGAACGGCATGCAGGCCGGGGTAAGTCGTCAACACTTCGAAGCGAGTACGGGCGGCGGGATCGCGGCCGAAAACGCAGGCCACGTCTTCTCGCCATTCCGCGAATAGATTCTGCGCCCGGGAACCGGCGGACGGTCTTGGCGACGGGGCCGATGCGGGCCGAGCGTCCGAATCCGAGAGAGATTCAACTTTGCGGTCCAGAATCTCATAGCTCGCTTGATGTCTCATGGTCCCGCTACCTCTATCTCGCTCGTGGGCCGTTGACGGCTTGAAAAGTACTCGTGGAGAAATACCGACTGACGGTGGCCTCGGTTTGATGAATTCGCATTCGCGTACAGCCATTCGGCAATGATTTGGTTCTTCGGAAGCATGCCTCATGCCATGGCAAATCCAGACCAAAATGCCTTTAAATCAATGCTTGGCGGACGTATGCCGATCGAAGCCGATAGTGGCAAACACGACAATCCGTAATTAATTGTGAGACTTCTTACAAATTCGGGTGGCGAATCCGTTCTCGTCGTCCAAACGATTCTTGGAGATTCGAGACGATCGCGGATGGGGCACAAGCTTGCCCCTTATAGTGCAGTCGTTGAGTTTTTCGTGAGGATTTGCGGTTCGCGCTGAACCACTATGGACGGCGCGGCACCATATTAGCGCATAGCTGGCGGATACGTTTTCCGTGGCCGAATCATACCTTCGAAAATTGCGCTATAGTTCAAACACTTATCGGATGATCAATATCTGGCACAACCGTTGCTTAAAGATTATCGGCATATCTTATCCTCCCACTTCAACGAGTGTTGAGTTAACCCGGCTTCGGCCGGGTTTTTTATTGGGAATAAAAAAAGCCCCGTTTGTCGGGGCGGTTCGTCCGTGAACCTGGTTGGCGGCGCCATTCTGTCGCACCGCTACCCGCGCGGAAATGCGTATTAATGCGTATTCCGGGATATTACGGTTTGCCGTCCGGAGAATTTGGTCTACGCTGAATATGTCGCATCAATTCTTGTGATTGTCTTCGGCGACAACCCGGCTCGCACCCCGTAGCCGGGTTTTTTATGGGTCCATCGGCGGACGGGAACTCGTTTGTTTTAACCTTGATTCCAAAAACCGCCGTCCTTGCTCTTCGCCATCCTGGACGAGACGGGCGATATGTTCGGGGCAGCGATCGAGTTTGCTTTCGTAATTCAAGCTTTTCGCCAATTCGACCGACATCTCTATTCTCGGGATATGGTAGGGCGCGTCCGGATCGTCGGGGAACGATCGAGGAATCTTTATTGGTTCCTTGATATCGAATTCGGCCAAAAATTCGTCCTTGAACGCTCCTGCGACGATGAAATCGTTGATCCGCTCGATTTGGCGCAGACTGTGAAACAAGGATATGTTGCCCGTCAGTTCGTTATGGCGATCAAGAATGTCGTCCGGCGCGACCGGGATTTCATCGGCCGTGGTTGGATTGATCTTAATCACCCAGATTTCATTGGGGATGTTTCGAGCGCCGACGAACCGGGGATCGATCAAAGTAGAAATCGGCGGATTGTCGGAAAACAGCCCGTCCCAATAGGCCATTTCGCCAATCGACACCGCCGGGAAGATGCTGGGAACGCACGCCGAAGCGAGGAGATAGTCGATTTTGATCGGCTCGAGGTATGAACTGAACTTATGCAGTCGGCCGGTGAGCACATTGCAAGCGCCTATGATCAGAATCGGCGGCTCCGTTTGCTGACCCAGAGCGGCCAGTTTGTCTGCATCGATATGGGTTTCCAACAGCGTCCGAAGATCCGTGAATTCGTTCCGAATACCGAGAGTCGCAACCGAAAAGGAACTGCGCGCCACCGGAGACGAGGGGCTCACGTTGTACTGGGGCATCAGTCCCTTTCCCGTCAGATAAAGCGAGTGGATAACGGAATCATTGAAAAGGCGTTCCTGATACGTCTGGGCGGTATTGTCGTTCCAGAAATCCAAAACCCGCTTGCAAAAGGGTTTTTCGCCGTGTTTCAAGGCGTACCAAAGCATGAAACCGCAGATGGCACCGCCCGAGGTTCCGCTAATGCTGACGATGTTGAAATGATCTTGAACATTGTTTTCCGCAAGGGCTTTGAAGACGCCGGCCGTAAACGCGGTTTGGCTTCCGCCTCCCTGGCAGGCGATGGCGACTTTGGGTTTCATCGAGAAAAATCCTCCGAAAATGCGTTAAGCAGATGATGAGCAGGATTGTGATTTCGTCCTGATCCCCGGTTTACCAACGGCCGGCCGAGTGGTTTCGCCTTTCTATCTAACCGGATAGGTCGCCAACTGGCCCAGCCCAACCAAAACCATCACCCCGGCGATGCTCAACAATGCGACGCGGACCCGAAACTTACTGAAATGCGCGGCGATGCCCGTGAAGAACAGGGCGGCGGAAAAGATCACCGTTGTGAGTACATAATCATCGCCTTGCTGGTTGGCTGCCTGGGCCTGATCGGAAGCCGTTCCCGCGTCCTGTTCCAATTGAGCAGCCCGGTCGGAAAGTTCCTGCCGGTACTCCGGCAGGACGAAGGGCGAGCTGGGTGCGGCAGCATTTTCCAGCGGCCGGCTGGCTATCCAGGCTTCGAAGGCCGGCCTGAATTCGGGTCGAAAGCGTTGTTCGAAGAATCTCGCCCGTTCTTTGTCGCCGTCCTTATAGGCATTGAGCCACTCGATGAAAAGCTCCAGGTCGACGGATCGGTAAAGATAGGCGAACGTGGACATGCGGGTCGCTTGGACCCACCGTATGGAGGAAGTGTTGTAGTTGGTCGATTGAACGCCGCTCCAGCGTTTGGACTGGTAACCGGCCCACGACGAAGCCAGAGCCGCAACCGACAGCAGGATCGCGCTGGCGATGTCCAGCCAATATTCGTATGACATAGAAGCTTGATGCTGCGCCGTCCCCTCATCAGAGGACGCGGCCGTCTTGCCGGATTCGGTGCTGTCGTCCTTTGCCATCGTTCCTCCCTGTTGTTGGCCTCACGGCCCCTTACTTCTCCATACTCAGGCCGCCGTTATTCGGAGCGTTTCCTCGATCGGCAGTCTCGGCAAAGACCGAATGATCGCCCTCGAAATCCCCAGGATGGATTTCGCTGCCCACTCCGGCGAGAGAATGCGCTCGGGGCGTTACACGATCAATACAGGAAATTACGGGGGGGAAGCACCGCTAACTCTCCTTCTTGGTTATGTTTATCGGGCGGAAAACCCGGTTTGGCCGGGTTTTTATCGGATGATTGATCAAAAGATCATGTCTTGTGACAAGCGACATCTAGCAAGATGCTTTGCACACAACTTTGCATCATTTGGCGCGAAGTTCTCTTTTTTATAAAAAAATCAACATAATACGTTTGCATATTGACTTGCACAAAAGTGTTCACCAATGTCGGACATCACTGTCGAAACCCATCGGGCAGGACCATTCACGTTTCGCGTCGGGGCCAAACTAGAAGCATTAAAAAGCTGTTGAATAGTAAAGAAATCAACCCACGACAGTACCAGGTACTGGAATATTTGGCGTCCCGTCCGAGCGGAATTAAGCTTTATGAACGCAATCTTTGGTATCGCTCTATTTACCGCAATGTTTCTGCAGCTACGGAAAGCCGCGATTGGAAAAACCTGCTGGCGCAGGGGTTGGTGGAAAAAACCGAGCATGGAGTTGTTTCTCTGAAGCGCATGTAGGCCACGACCAAGCGGTCTGATTCCATTCGGCATTCGAGTGAACATTAATCGTAGGGTGGGTTAGCGCAGCGTAACCCACCGATTCGAGGTCGCTCGGTGGGTTACGGCCTTGCGGCCTAACCCACCCTACAAAAATTAATGCCTTATTGAAAGCGATTTGGGATCACCTCCTTGCCGGCGGCACATAACCGCGGCTCGCCCTTTTTGTGCCGGCTGGAACACCGGCAAAGGGACCGGATGGGATCAAGAAAGGACAATACGCATCTTTCAAGTCGCTTGGCACATGGCCGCCTCGCTCATTGGACCACATTCTTTTCAAACCTCGCTGCTCTAACCAAGTGCTAGGTTTGAAGACAGGTCCTTAGACAGGATCGAGACGTGGCACAGACCTTTACCCTTTGATAGACCCGTTGCATCAAGAATATCCTCGTCTTACATGCTTATTTCTTGATCACACTCCGAGCCATGAAGCAGCTCTCGCTCGTTCATTTCTGCTTCAACCCATTGAATTTCCTGCACAAGGCTTGTCAGAAGACCGTCCTCGGTCTGGGGTCTTAGCTCTTCGGGCAGAACATGCCAGGTGTAGGTTTCAATTTCCAGGTGCGGTTTTGAGTCCGACGTGTTCCTGAGAAAGTCGAACACCTTACCGATCTGATCACGGGTCGTTCCTAATGCTCCATTTCCGAACCCGCTGATTTGTAACGGGACATGGAAGTGAATACGCCAAGGTGCATGCGCCGCCCAAGCGGAGTCATTCAATACGATGGGAAGATCCCTTGCACCTATTACTCGTCCATCGCCAAGTTGCGAACGTACTTGATGAAGGTACCGCGGCTCGGCAAAACCTTGTAAAACTTGCCGAACTTCCGGGTCCGACGGGTCGATGACCTCCAATGCGCTGGAAAGCTGAATTTTTCCGATTTCAATGCCTGCGTTTCGAAGTCGAGCCAATGACGCGGCAACATCTTCGAACATGACGGCTTGGTGGCAGACATCGAGGCATACGCCCAAGTACTCGCGAATCAGTTCGGGTTTCAGGCGTGCGCGCTGTGCCGCTTCCGGGAGATCGCGCTGAAAAAAAACAATGGCTTCATCGGTGGACTCCAGTGCGGCATCGGGCTCCATTTCCAGACACACGCGGATACGTTTGCCGCTGACTTCGTGCAGCCGTTCCAGTGCTGCTGCAAGTCTGCACAAAGTATCTGCCGCTTTTCGGGTTTGCTCGATCGTCCACCCATACCTGTATCCAAGGGGAACCGTCGATATGGTGGCCTCGCTTTGCCATTCCGGTAAGCATGCCGCGAGCAATTGGGCGAGATCGAGGGTGTAATCGTAACGTGCCGGTTCCGTCCAAGCGGGCAGGTAGACCCGTTCCTTGAGCGAGATCGAGTGAAATCCGCCGTATGGAAACCCGTTCAAGGTAAAGAGTTCGAGCCTGCATCGATTGAGAAGATCGATAAATTCGAGGCCCTGCCGGGATATTTCCCGCAACTCTGCCGCAACGCTTTGGCTGAGCCAGAGCCCGGTTCCCATGGATGCAATCCGGCGACGCTCGCGCACGCCGTTGACCGAATAGCTGATTACGCGGCGAACCTCGTCGAAGGTTTCTCCCGGGTGAACGTTGGCGCAATAAGTGAGCTCATGGCGATGCCATTTGGGTCGAGATGCGTCACTCACTGCACGACCGGTAGTTGTCCGCGCAGCACCGAATTGTTCTCCCAGAGTCGGGTCTGGTCGATTTTGACAGGTCCCACTTCTTCCAGGGAAATGCGGCCACTCTGCGCATAAAAGTTGATTGGGTTGACGTACAGCACGTACTCGATCTGATCCTCGTTGAACCCGGCCTGACGCATGGCTTCGCCCGTCTTCGGCACTTTGAGCGGATCGCTCCGCCCCCAGTCAGCGGCGCTGTTGACGACCATCTTTTCCAACCCGTATTTCTGCAGCAGGGCCACCATGCGGTCCTCGCTCATCTTGGTGTGCGGATATACCGAATGTCCGCGCCAGCAACCGGTCTCCAAAACCAAAGGCAGCGTCTCCTCGTTCAGATGATCGATCAACACCATTTCTTCATCCATGTTCATCTCCCGAATGAGGGCAATGGTTCGCTCGGTGCCGCGCTTTTTATCCCGATGGGGGGTGTGCACCAGCACCGGCAGGTTCAAGTCCTTGGCGATTTGCAACTGCTCGGCGAAGAATCGCTCTTCCCCGTCGGTCATGTCGTCGTAGCCGATCTCGCCTACGCCGACGACACCGTCCTTCTCGCAATAAAGCGGTATGAGTTTCATGACCTCTTCGGCTAGAGCCGTGTTGTTGGCTTCCTTCGGGTTCAGTCCGATAGTGCAATAATGCCGAATGCCGAACTGACTGGCCCGGAACCGCTCCCAACCGACGAGCGAGTCGAAGTAATCTATAAAAGTGCCCGGCTGGGTACGCGGTTGCCCCTGCCAGAAAGCGGGTTCCACTAAGGCCACGATGCCGGCGGCGGCCATGTTCTCGTAGTCGTCGGTGGTACGGGAAAGCATATGGATGTGAGGGTCGAAATAGCGCATGAAAAACTCCTGGACTTCAACTGATATCAACCACCTGCGGCGGCGCCTAGGACTTCCCGCACGTGCTCGTCCGTTTCGAGGCTAAACCGCTGATCGAGCGCGGCGCGCAGCTCCGGAAACCGCTTTAACGACTGCACCATGGCCTTCGCCGAGTAGTACCGATGCAGTGGATTCGGGTCGTCAAGATAACGACTTACAAACTCGACACCCTTCACTGAGGCATAGGGTAAAAGGGCCATCCAGATTTCCGGAGGCACGTCGCGATCGGCCGCCAACAGTTCGTCGACGTAGTCCTCGCACATGCGCGAGAGTTCGGAATTCACGCGTTGTCCGAGACCGTAGATCAAATCGGCGTTAAGGCGTACGAAGAGAGCCTTGAGCACCATCTGATTGAATTCCCGATCGGAATAATAGGCTGCGGGATAAGGATTCAGCAGTGCAACCGACGAAACCAGTACAAGGCTGTTGGCACGTCCGGCTTCCAGCGCCAGGGGCTTCAAGCGATCGGCGGAAGGAAACAGTGCCAGCCCTCTGACGATCGCGGCACGCTCGGATTCATCCCCTTGGCGAAAAAGGCTCGTTACCAGCGTCTCCGCCTGCTCCGGCTCCCGCTGCAAACATAGAAGAATCATGGCAATACGGCCTGCGTCGCCGCTTTCCCAGTGATCTATCGCGACCGGCCCGACTGAGCTAATCAAAGGCGAATATCCGGCGCCAAGCGGTTGGCGGCCAAGCTGCCGGCGGGCCTGGGTTGAACACCGGCCTAGATCGGTTGCCGGCGCTTTGCTGTTCTCGAGTTTAGTCAGCGCTTCCCGCAGCCAGTCATTCTGCTGGTCGGAGCAAACGTCGCCAATCGCGCTGACCAGGCTGTTCAACATCTCAGTCATTGATGAATCCGGTAAAAAGCCTGCCACGGGAGCGATCGATTCTTGTTTATGTAACCCTGATATGCCGGGCGAGCAGGCGGCTTGGCAAAACGAAGAATAACACCAGTACTCCACCCCACCAAGGTCCGCCGCAGAAAGCCAGCAAGGCGTCGAGCGGAATGATGCCCAGCACCAGGCTCTTGACGGAACGCTGCACGCTCTCCGGTGTCGGCTCGCGGTAGGTCGCTATCAGTTCCCGCAGAACGCTCCATAGAGCGAGCACCAAAAGGACCAAAGGCCAAGCGTGCGGCAGCGTTCCCGACATAACCAGACCGACAAGAAGCAGAGCGGCGCCGATGACTCCTACAATGCACTGCACGATAGGCCTTCGGGAGAATCCGGACGTCTCTATGGAACTGAGCCGAGTCAGGCTGATCACGTAAATCAGGATCACAAAGGGCACGGACAGCAGCGCGCCGTCGAGATCGACGATGGACAACCCGAGTACCCAGTTCAAATAGCGGCAGCCGCCCATCGCCAGGGCGCCGACGGCACTCCCTTTGGCCAAGCCGTCGTAGATAAAGATGAGCGCGGCCAGCGCGAGCGCCCAATACAACTGAGTCTCGCCGACCATCCCCGCGGAGACGACGCCTAACGCCAGGAGCAGCCCCCCCAGCAACCATGCCGTCGAAATCGGGACTCGACCGGAGGGGAGCGGTCGGAACGGACGATCGCGGCGATCTTCCTCGTAGTCGAAACAATCGTTGAAGACCATTCCGCCCGAATAAAGAAATGCCGAGGCCAGCATGAGAAGCAGCAAGCTTCCCCAGCGTATCTGCCCACCCGTTGCAATCAGATGGGCTGCCAGGCTGTTCGAAACGGCGGTAAAGGCGTTGGGAATGCGCACCAATTGCAAATAAGGCAGCCAGATTCTCTCGGCGATCACGGGTTTTCTCCCAACAGCGCAGTGAGATAAGCGAGCGCCCGGCTTCCCGCTTCCACGGGTTTATCGGGGTAGCTGTAGAGTTCGACGGTAATAAATCCCCCGTAGCCGATACCCCGCAAGGCGTGCAAGTAACGCTGGAAAGGCAGTTCGCCGTCGCCGGGAACTCGATGGAAATGTTTTCGGTCTTTGATGTCCTCGACGTGCACGTTCCAGATGCGTCCCTCCAGAGCGGAAACGGTTTCCTCGACAGGCTCGCCGTCAAGGAACGAGTGGCCGATATCGAGGTTGACGCCGAGCACAGGCGAACCCACGGCGCGGATCACGTCCAGCGCTTCGGAGGCCCGCTCGACCAGCAAGCCCGGTTCGTACTCGATGCCGATTCGAACGCCGTAATCGGCAGCCACGCCACAGATTCTGACTAGGCTTTCGACGAAATAGGCTATCGACCGCTCCGGTTCGCAGGCTGACGTCGGCCGGCCGGAGGTCACGCTCACACAGCGCGCGCCGACCTCTCTGGCCAGCCGGACAGCTTCGATGGTGTAGTTTTCGCGCCACCGCCGCAGCTTTTCGTCCGGGTTTGTGAGAGCCGGTTCGAACACGTTTTCCGGCGGCGAAGGCGAATAGTATCCATTGGCCGTATTCGCATTCAGATTGCTTACCCCCAGTCCCGTCTCGTTCAAGATCGCCTTTACTTCGTCCAACGCGCCGCGGTCGACCTGCCCCGGAAACCAGTGAGGACGATCGCAAAGTATCTCGACGCCGGCGAATCCCAGCGAGGCGATTTGCCGGAGTGATTCCGGCAAATCGAAGCGGGTAAAGGCGTTTGTGCTATACGCGAGCTGCATCTAAGTCCCCCAATCAAAACTTCCAGTCGGCCGCCAAAACGAAATTCCGGCCGGGTTCATTCAGACCCGATCCGTGAATGCGGTAGTCTTCGTCGGTCACGTTTTCCAGGGCCAGGCTCAGCTTGAGGTCGCGGTAGACTTGCCAGCCGCCGCGCAGCGTCAAAACCGTGTAGCCCGGCGTTCCTCCCGGAGGAATGCGCTGATTGTCGGCACGATCGGAAGAACTCAGCCGGTCCTGTTCCTCGGCGACCGTCACCACGCCTTCCGCCCATAACTTGCCGTCCGGATGATCCCATCGGAGCCCTACGTTGCCCATGGTCGGCATCAGCCGATCGATGTATTCCTCGGTCGGAGAAGAACTCGCCGACGGATATCCGTCGATACGCCCGTGCATCCAGGTGAATGCGCCGAACGCGGTGAACTGGGACAGAAACCGATAGCTCCCGGCGATTTCGACGCCGTGGATATATCCGTCTCCGGCATTGCTCTTGGTCACCTCTCGGCTTCCGTTCACGGTTCTGCCCGTGGGTTTTCGAACGATCATGTCTTCGACGTCGGTGTAAAAATAAGCAATCTGGCTCGAAAAGTTTTCGTGCTGGGTCTTGATGCCGAACTCGTAGGCGATGAAGTCTTCCGGCCTCAAATTTGGCGCCGGAGTCTCCAACTCCCCCGATCGGGCGATGTCGAAGCGGGTCAGGTCGGAAAGGTTCGGCGCGCGGAATCCTTGGGAGATGCCGCCGAACACGTGCCAATGTTCCGCATCGTCGACGTGGTAGGTGGCTCGGACAGTCCCGAGCACGTTGTCCCAGCTTCTTTCAAGCCGTGTCTGCCGGCCGGTCAGGGGGTGCTTGACGCGATCGGCGCCCGCTTCGATGTGGTTGTAACGGCCGCCTATGACCAAATCGAGCGAATCGATCAGCCTGATATCGTCCTGAACGAAGACCCCCAGCGTGTCGTAGCGCGCATCGTCGGCGACCGGGCCCTGAATTTCCTTCGATGTCAACCGCCCGGCGGCATTGTAGTTATTCTGATAGGAACGCACCTCGTCATGGTAGTACTCGACGCCGTAAGTCCAAAACCCCACCGGGCTAAAACTGTCGAGCTGGGCGAAAAAGCCGGTGGTGCCCACGTCGAATCCGTTTCGCTCGCTGCGAAGATTGTTCCGGACCCGCAACTGGTCCTCGCTCTGGAGATGATAGGAAACGCTGACCCGAGCGCCGTCCACGAAAGAATCGAAATTCCTGCCATGGTACTGGAGATAGGTCAGCTCCCGATACTGATCCAAGGAGAGTTCCCGGTCGGTTCCGACTTGAGTGCCGGCGAAACTCTTGCCGAACGCGGTTCTGTGCGTACGCCACGCATTGTCCGGATCGACCCTCTGATGAGCCAGCACGAACTTGTGGTCTGGATTGAGGAAATACTCCAGCTTCAAATCGGCATCCTGCTCGTCGTAGCCGGTCATCGGCTGCTTGCCGGTAGGCTCGCCTGCCTCCAAATCTCCATAGCTCTTGATCGACGCGCCGGCCAGGAAGCCGATGCGCTGATCCCAACTGCCGCTGATTTCCGCCCGGCCGGTGTGGGAGTCCTCGGCATCGGCGAAACGATAATAGACTCGCCGGTCCCACAGAAAACCGTCGCCGTACTCATCGCGGCCGCGGGTCAAAGCATTGACGGTGCCGCCGACGGCATCGCTGCCGTAAAGCACGGAACTCGGCCCCTTGATGACTTCCAAGCTCCGGACGGTGAGCGGATCGACAGTGTTCCAGTATTGGTTGGGACCGTCGCGGAAGACCGAATTATTGAGCCGGATGCCGTCGATCAGGAACAGGGTCCGGAAACCCGTGAAGCCGCGCAGAAATGGCGAACCCTGGCCGTGGCCGGTCTTTTGCACCATAACCCCCGGCATCCCGCTAAGTGCTTCGGGCACCGTCCGTGACATGCGGCGGTTCTGAATATCCCCGTCGGTGACGCGCTCGGTGCTGTAAGGCAGATCGAAAGCGGGCTTATCGGTCCGGGTACCGGTGATCATGATCGGGGCAAATTCGAAGAACTCGGTTCCGGGCGATAGTGAGTCCCGCTTTGCCGTATCGGCACGGGCCGGAGATCCATTGATCAGGCTGATCGTCAGCAATGTGAAGGTGAAGGGATGCTTAGTCATTTTTTGTTGTCTTCTTGCACAAAAACCCCCGAAAACCGCCGACCCTTTCGCAAACCAGCAGCAACAGATAGCTCGCGCCCGCCAACCCCGCCAAAAGGGGGCGCAAGCTCACGGCGACCGGCGAATCGACGGCGATTTCGCCATCGCTCGGCCAAGGGCGAATCAGCCCCTCCCGAAACCATCTATCCCCCAGGGACTCGCCGTTTCCGGAAGAACCGGCCTCTTCCTCCGATTCATGCAGGGCCGCCGTTTGCAGGCTCCGGTCCCCGGCTTTGAATACCGCGCGATAGATACCCGGCAGACTGACCGGCAGATCGCCCCGATAGCGGCCGGGAGCGATGCGATTCAGGGGAATCCGGTACGTGCCGCCCGAAGGCGTGGTGACGACGGACTCAACCGCCGGGTACTCGGCCCACTCGCTCTTATCGGAAGCCAAAGCTTCGAGTTCCAGCTCCAGACGGCCCGGACGGTCATGGATTTGGGCATGCAGCAAGGGACTGAGGGTGGCGGCACTGATCCAATCGATGAGACCGCCGAAAAAACGCCCCCAGTCGGACCACGCCAGCCAAGCCGGGGCCCACGCGTTCAAGCCGGCCGGAAGAGCCGCGACCTTACCGCCGCCGACCTGCCTGACCGCCAGCAGCGGATCGCCGTTCGGCGATTCCAGAAAGACCGTCGCTTCAGGTTGGGGGCTGGTGACCATATACCCGGACAAGACCGGCCAGGACACGACATCGGTAAAGAAAGGCAGCGTTTTTCGCGATTGGGGAGCGACTTTTCCCAATTCCGCCGCATCGCGGTATTTTTCCACTTCGCGCCGCATGAGCCGGGGAAGTTGGGCCAATTGCCGAACATGCATGACCTTGCCGCGCCCCATACGGGCGAGCCGCTCGAGCGCGGGCATGGCAGCTTGGTTGCCCACTGCCAGAGCGATCACTTCGATATCGGCGTCCGCGAGTTTTTTCTCGATGCCGCCGAAATCGCCCTCCAGGAAGCGGCCGTCGCTGACCAGCACCAGGATGCGCCTTTCGGTCCCGTCGTGTGACAAACGTTCGACCGCCGATTCGAGGGCCGGCAGCAAGCGGGTGCCGCCGGAAGGCGTGAAGGCCAAAGTCCGTTCCAGCATTTTCGCCGGCTCCTCGTAAACGCCGAGAGGCAGGACCTCGTGAACGCCGGCGTCGAATACGGTGAGACCTACGCGGTCCCTCTCCCATAAACCCCGGACCGTTTCCAGCACGGCTCGACGGGCCATGCCCAAGCGGCTGACTCCGCCGCGGTCCTGGTCCATGCTGCCCGACTTGTCGAGCAGGAATAAAACCGATGCCGCCTGCTGGGTGTCCCGGCCTTCGGCCGTCACCGGCAAGATTTTCTCCAGGGCCGAATGGCGGTAAGCGCCTGCGCCGAAGCTGTTCGCACCGCCCAGCACCAGGAGCCCAAGCCCCGACCGACGCACGCCGTCGATCAAGGCCGACCAGGCATCCGGAACCATGTCGCCGATGGCCACGTCGTCCAAAACCACTGCGCCCCAGCTTTGCATGTCGAGCTCACGCCGGGGAAACTCCACCGGCGGGATGATCCGCACGGCCCGCCCTATTCGCTGTAAGCCGAGCGCGGCGGGCGGCGGGCGGTTTGCCGAGCTGACGTAAAGGATGGGCCGCGGGTCGACTGCATTGATCAGTGCGATACGCGCGTTATTGCTGAAATCCCGGTCCGTACCGGATTCAAGTGAGAATTCGAGCCTGCATATGCCCGGCGGGCAGGGGTCGATCGGAATCTGGGCGACGTTTTCGCCCCGTCGCCCGAAATCGATTTCGATGCTTTCGCGATCCTGCCCGTTCACCCGCAAGGCCAGCCGCCCCGTCGTCGAGGGAGAGCCGGATACGCGAACGATGACAGGAATCTTCTGCCCGGCATGAACGTAAGTCGGGTATTGGACGTCCAGAATCGCGCCATCTCCAGGGTCGGCTTCACCGGATGGAATAAAGCCGTAGACCGGAACACTCGATGCGGCGGCTATTTTCAGGGCATGTTCCGCTTGGCCACGGGTTTCACGCATGTCGCTGACCACCAGCAGGGCGGATGACCGATCGGGGCGAACCCGCCGGAGCGCGGCTCGCAAAGCCGTCTCGAGGTCGGTAGCGCTACGGTCCAAGGGCAGCCGCCGGGGATAACTCGGTGACGACAGTAATTTTTCCCGCCCTTTCTGTCCGTCTATGGATGCGGAGTAATCGTCGACCGCTGCGGCGGCGAAACGGATGATATGGAGTTCCGCGCCCGGAGCTTCGGCGAGCTGTTGCGCCAACACCGGCCATGTCGTATCGAGTCCGTTCCCCATGCTCGCGGAGTCGTCCAGGAGAATGAAAAACTCTTCGATGGCGGTATTCCGGGATATCGTCGGATTGAACAGAGCCAGCAGCAAAAGGCCCAAAACGCCCAAGCGGGCGTACAGAGCGCGGGATGACGGGATATCACCGGTCATGGGCGTTCAAACCGGCTTGGCGAATTTTTCCGCCCGCCCGATGCATCGCCGCATATCCAGCACCAGCAGCCCAATCGCTCCGATGATCAGATAAGGACTCAGATCGACACCGGCTCCGCCTGAAATCCGATCCGGCCCAGCCATCGGTTCGGGCATCGGTAAGGGGGCTATCCGCGATTCGCCGCTCGAGCGCCGGGCCGCATGCACCCGGTCGAGACGCGCCTCCGGCAAGAGCCGTTCGATCAATCCGGCGATCAGCACGGGATATTCGGGCTGTTCCGCGAACGCCTGAAATTCCATGTCGAGGCGAACATCAATCTCACTGGGATTTTCATTAGAGGCGATCAGCCACTCCGATCCCGCAGCGAGGAGCGCCTTGCCGGAATCGGGGCCAAACGCACCGGCGGGAAAAGCGCGTAGCCATCGGTGGTCGAGAAACACGTGTTTCAGTTCTCGCGCCCCGGATGTCCACAGGACCGGTTTACCGAGGGTGTGGGAACGCCCCGTTCGTTGAAAACGAAGCCGCGCCCGGCTCGCGCCGGCTTCGCCGTTTCCGCAGACGACGGCGAGATCGACATCGTTTCCGTCGCCCGATGGAAACGTCAGGGCGGGATGCACGCTCAAGGCCGTCGATAAGTGACGCCCGCAAGCGCCGAAAAGTCGTGCACGAATTCTTTGCGGATAAGCCAGGGCCAATTCGTCGTCGTAAGCGAGCGCATCGGCCGGTTTGCTGCGCGCAATGAGCGGACCGTCGACCGGGTCCGGCAGATCGAATGCAAGCGTTTCGGTGCCTCCGCTCGATACGACCACCGACCAGCTTCGAAGCATATGTTCGCCCACGTAAAGCTCGATCGTCCGCCGGGCTTCCGCATCGCCCGTGTTCGCCAATTCCAGAACGCCGTTCAATCCGTTCTCGCTCTTGAGCGACGGCCGCAGAGCGAGAGCGGTGAGCGCCAGGTTGTCGCGCGCCCTGCCCACTTGCACGATACGACTCAATGGCGCGGTATCCGCCCAGCGATTTACATCGGAATCAGCCCCATCGGTGACCAGCCAATGAACGGCGTCGGGACCCATTTCCATCGCCAGAGGCATCTGGACACCCGGTCCGGGATCTTGAAACCAACTGTCGACTTCCCCTTCCCAGCGGTTCGCGGATAAGGAATCAAAACGGACGGAACGGCCGGGATACGTCAACGAATGAATGACCGCCCGGAAGGGAGACAAGTCTTCCAGGGCTTCGCGCAAAGCCTGCAAGGCCATCTCGTGGCGCTTCGCTTCACCCTCGTCGACCAGCATGCTCACGGAATCGTCCAGCCAGATTTCGATAGAGCGCGAATCGGTCCAGCGGGCTCCGGCCTCGGCGAGAATCAGCAGGGCGAGGATCAGAGCACGTCGGCGCCACGCCGGATCGGCGGAACTCCAGCGACTTCCCGTTGTTTCTTCGGATGCCGCAAATCGCCACAGAAAAACGGCGGACACCTCAAGTTCTCCGCGTCTGGCCCGCAGTTTGTGCAAAGCCCAAACCAGCGGCAGAACGACGAGGCCCCAGAGCCAGCCGGGCGAGGACCACTCAATCATTCGAGGCCTCGAGCTTTCGGATGTGATCGATCAGCCATCGGTCCCACGTCCGCGTGGTCTCGCAGGAACTGAACGGTATGCCGCGCCGACGGCAATACGCGTCCGACGATTCTCGAAACCGGTTTAAGCTAGTTTGGGCGGCGGCTCGGCCGGATTCCGAAGCATCGACGGGCAGACCGACGCCGTTTTCGACGTCCCGGATAAGCGTCGACCCGGTCCGATGCAGCGTGCATTCCTCGGCCGAGAGCGTCTGCACGACCTGCACTTCGTGGCCGCGCCGCAGCAGAAGGTCCAAGGCGGGCCGCATGCCGTCCTCCGTCAGCAAGTCGCTGATCACCAACACGGAAGCATCGGCGCGCAGGGCGGGGATGCAGGCAGCCAGATTCGAACCGCCTCCCTCCTCTCGAGGGCGGCAGCGGCGCACGACGTCCAGCAGCCGGGTGTATTGTTCCCGTCCGCTTCCGGACGCGCACAGCGTATCGATTCCGCCGCTGAAGACGATCAGACCGACCCGGTTGCCCGCGTGGAGCAAGACATAGGCGAAAGCTGCCGTCAGATGCGAGGCCAGCGCCCACTTGCCGCTTTCCGGCAAACGCATGGACGCGCTGCGATCCAGGCAGATGAACCAACGCGTCGAGCATTCGCTTCCGAATTGTTTCACCTGGGGATGCCAGGCGCGCGCCGAAGCGCGCCAATCGAGGGCTCGCAGATCGTCGCCCGCCCGATAGTCGCGATAGCCCAGAAAATCGTTGCCGGATGCGGTGGGGCTTCGCCGCGGACGACGTCCGGGCAGAGCCGCCGCCCGGCCGCGGAACAGATGTCCGGCTACGGATGCAAGTCTGCGGAGGGTCGGCTCATCGATAAAGCATTCATCTAGATCGAACGTCGCCATGAGCCGATCACTCTCTCCAGTGCAGAGTCGATCGCGATACCGTCCATTTCGCTTTCGATGTTGAGGAGTACGCGGTGCCGCAAAGCCGGCAGCGCTACGCCGGCGATATCGTCCGCAGCCACGTGCCCGCGTCCGCTTTGCAAAGCTCGGACGCGCGCGGCCCGCAAGAGAGCCTGCAAGCCCCGCGGACTCGCGCCGTAACGAAAATGACGGCGCGCCTCCTCGCTGCCCGCACCGTGCTCGGGATGAGTGGCGAGTACCAAGGAAACCGCCGCCCGCTTCATCTCGTCGGCGATCACGACTTCGCGGCACAAGGCCATCATCTCGCTGATCCGCTGAAGCGAGATCACGGCGTTCATGTTTTCGGTGGGTTCTTCGTCCAGGGAGATGTCGATCAGTCTGAGCATCGCGTCCACCGCCGGGTACCCCACGGACAACTTGAACAGAAACCGATCGGTTTGTGCCTCGGGAAGCGGAAAGGTCCCTTCGATCTCGATCGGGTTTTGGGTGGCGATGAGCCAGAACGGATCGGGTAGACGATGGCTTCTGCCGGCGGCGGTCACTTGCCGCTCCTGCATGGCTTCCAGCAGCGCCGCCTGCGTCTTCGGAGTCGCACGATTGATCTCGTCAACCAGTACCATGGGCGCGAAGATCGGCCCCGGCCGGAACTCCAGACGGTGTTCGCGATCATCCTCGGCTCTCAGCAGAACTTCGCTCCCGGTGATATCGGCGGGCATCAGATCGGGCGTGCATTGCACCCGCGACATGGGAACCCCGATACAGCAGGCCAGCCCCTTGGCCAGATGGGTCTTGCCGAGGCCGGGATAGCCTTCGAGCAGAACGTGTCCGCCCGCCAGCATCGCGCTGACCATATCCCGGATCAGTGCTTCCTGGCCCACGATGACCCGGGCCAGGGATTCGCACAGCCGATTCATATCATCCCGGAAATGCTTGATTGCCGTTCCGATATCCGGGTCCGCACGACGGGAAGTCGATAGCGCCATGGTGTCAATCCGAGTGTTTCGTCAAAAATTGAAAGTAGCGGTCCGAATAGCGGCGCATGGCCGGAGACAAGGGAACGAATGCTCGCGATTCTCCGTGTCTGGACGCCCCGGACGGCGGCGCGAGTTTCCCCGATGCCGGCCGCGTTACCGAACTGTGCTTCAGCGCCCGGCGCCGGTTCGAAGCGTGTTCGCCTTTGCCCCGTTCGAGGTCGGTCCAACGAAGCGTGAGTTCCGCTTGCTCCGTGCTACGGCCGTAGGTTCTCGAAAAATCCGAGCCCTCGCCCGCCGCAGAGGTTTTTTGAGCGGCCCGATCATCGGGCGATACGTGATCCGATGTCGTCGACTGCCCGCCGGATCGATCCGGCGACGGCATGGACCTTATGGACTGTCGTCCCCCGGTTTCCTGTCCCGAGTTTTTCGCACTCGCGGCGTTCCGAATCGGCGTTTCGCTCGTATGGGATTTCGGCGGCTGCGCTAGTCGAGGATTTCGCTCCGTTTCCTCACGAAGACTGCTCGCCGCAACGAATTGCGAAACCTTGGAGTGGGTATCGGGATTTTCGGAAAACGAAATCGGCTTTTCCGGCGTGAATTGTCCGACTTGTTCAAGGGGCGTCTTCCCATCGGCCGCAACCGGAAATGTTCGGTCCGCGCCCACGGAAAACAGCACGAAAAAGCCGCCCAGCCCCAGTCCGAGCGGTATCCAGGCATTGGACCAGGCCTCGAGGCGGGGCAGTCGCTCGGGATATTGTTTCCAGGAGGCGGCGGACAATTCAGCTTGCTCGAGCACATAAAACCTCATGCGGCTCCGGTCGACGGAATCCTGGAGCACCAGATCGAGGCTCGTAATGAACAGGTTCTTGCCGTCGAATGTTTCATCCAGTCGTTTTGCGGCTTTCCGATAATCGGAACGGGAAAAGCACATGAAAAACACGGGAGGAATCAGTACGGGCAGTAATGAAATCGCAAACGTCGCAGAAAGCGGCAGCGGACGTAGCCCGAGATGAACGGCCCCTGCCAGAGCCATAAGCACAGCGGAACACCATGACCCGATTCGGAACAGCTTCCACGCGCCGCACCACCGAAGCCGCGCGGCTGTTGTCTTAAGCAGCGCGGAAAGGTTCGGGCAATCGACTAGTGCATTTTCCGATTCGGCGTAGCGGAACCCAAATGTAGGTCGGCAATCCTTTGCCGACAAAACCCCTTGCCGATCTTGTGCGTCGGCAATGGATTGCCGACCTACGATCTTCCGACCCGTACCGCTAAACCGGGGTGAAAAACGCGCTAATGGGTGATCCAGCCGAGCCATACCTTGTCGAACCGGCAGACGAAATAGACGAGCACCAGACTCAAGACGCCGTGCCACGGCCAAGGAGAGCTGTGACTGATCCTCCCGAGCCCGCGATTAATGGCCAGAAGCGCCGACGAGAATGCAAGAGCCGCCGCCAATCCTCTCGCCAACATCCATGCATCCGCGGCACCGCCTGCCCAAACGAGGGTAAGCAAGGGAAGCGGCACGAGCCAGAACGCCAGCATTCCTTGGGCGTGTTCAATCGGATCATTCTCGACCGGCATCGTTGCCATCAGCGCCGCCGCGCAAGCTTGAACCAGCCACAACGCTTCGACGGCAGTTCTCAACGTCTCATCCGTTTTCGCCGACGCTGCCGTCGAATCCGACATTAATTGTCCGGCCGTCCAGATCAGTACGGGTCCGCAGCACAACAGCGCCATCAACAAACCGAAGCGAACCGAATTCATAAGCGGGCCTTGATAAGCAGCCATTCCGCATCGCCCGGCACTTCGTTCCCGCGCCACAGGCGCGATGCATAGGGAATAAGCAGCGCCGCCATCCGATCCCGATTTAGGTAGGGGCGCAGCTTGTAGGCTTCGGGACTGTCAGGAGCGACCGGAGCTTGGTTCTCGGCAGACCAGCGCTCGCCGGGACGCAATGACGGCAGAGCGAACAGCTTGCCGTCCCAGGCTAGCAGTCCAGCCGGCTGAGTCGTTCCGCCGGGATTCGCGACGGCGACGGCATCCTGGTCGAGATCGAGCGTCAATGGCAGATGGAATCGGCGGATGGTTCCCCGAAACAGCAGCTCGTCGTACGAAAACAATTCGGTCTTTAGCGCCAGCCCGTGAGTTTCGGGCCGGTCGATGTCCAATTGAATGTCCGGGTAGGTCTCTGCCTTCGGTAGCCAGAATTTGATCGGCGCCGGCAGCCTGCCTTGCCAGCGGCCGGTGCCCGACACGGTCAGGAGCGCGACGAAGCGAGCGTTGTCGTCTCCCACGCTGGTTTCGGTCCAGCCGGTCAGCCGCATCTCCGGCGGCTTGCCGGTCAGCAAAGCCGCGGCCAAGGCGCTGAAAGCCAAGGGCAATAAAAACAGGGGCCAGGGACGCGACGATGTGAGGCCGGCCACGCTCAAGGCGGTGAAATAACAAAACAATAGAACGGCCGCCGTGCGCAAGGCCATGGGAGGCTGCGCCGCGGACAAATCCCGGAGATCTTGAATGCCGGGCAGAGACGGCTGCGCGCGGTCGAGCAGTTCACCGGCAAGCTCCGCCCCCTGGCCGGGATGTTCGGCGCGGATAGCGAACGCACCTCCGCATCCCGCCTCGGCTTCGAGGTTTTCCCAGGTTTCCTCCGCTCCCAGAAATACGAGACGCCCGCAATCCCGGAGATAGTCCGACAGAGCCTCGAACTGCTCCGGATCGAGCTCGGCGAATTCCCGGTCGCCCAGGAGAATCATGTCGACGACCTGGTAGGATTGAGCCATTCTGGGCAAGTCGGACGCGTGCGCGCTTATGACCGCGGCGGTTCCGGCCAGGGATTCCAATAGGCTATTTGTCTCGACGCCTTCGGCCGCGACCGCCACCGCCCTGCCGCTGATCGGGTACGAGGCCGCGATCTCCGCTTCGAAAGTCCGACGGTTCGGCAGGAAACCGCTTATCCGAATCGGTTGTTCCGCGGATGGCGTGACGGGTATCGAGATAAACCGGGGAGTGCCGGGGTCTACCGCTAATGCCGCGTCGATCGGGGCCGTATCTCCGGAGACGAGCCGAACGGCGGCCCTGCCTCCCTCGGCGGAAATCAGGGTGAGCCCGATCTCGGTCGGGACGCCGCTCCGAAAATACCCGCCCCAAGCGATTTTCGCTGTCAGTTGTTCCGGCTCGTCCGCTCCCGCGTCGAGGCTCAACGCCAAGAAGACGGGAAGCAACTTCAGAAGCGGACGGCCGATCATCGCGTCAAACTCAGCGCACTGCCAAATTGAGCGCAATGATGCTCCATGCCGTGACCAGATTCTTGTCGCCCTCCCACCATTTCGTGGTCGAGTTGACCCAGGATCCGTCGGGATTCTGAAGGCTGACGAGCTTGCGCATCAAATCTTCCCGCCAATTGTGCTTGCTTCCTTTCCCGTCGGTAATTTCCGCTTCCCCGTAGGCGTACATGCTCTTCGCAAAAGCGTTGTAATAGTAATAAAGACCCTGCTTATTAGGCGCTCCGGGATTTTCGTCGACGCTGTAATGGTTACGAATCCAGTCGTAAGCCGCCTGAACGCGTGGATCTTGCTTGTCCGCGCCGGCAAACAGCAAGCTGAGCAGACCCGCGTGGGTCATGCCGCCATAGGAGGCGGTGGCTTCGTGCGGGCTGTATCCGGGCATATAGGTAAAGCCGCCGTCGTTGGCTGCCCAAGTCTGGTCGTTGCTTTCGCTGCGGTTTTGACAGCGGTTGATGAACACCAGGGCTTTTTCCCAGGCCGGGTCCTTGGGATCCAAGGCCGTGGCTTTCAGCGACTCGAGCGCCAGGTAGGCGTTGGAGAGGTCGGGGCGTTCATCGCCGCCATAGCCTATGCCGCCATAATATTTATGGTCCTTCGAATAGCCCTCCCCCTCGTCGATCAGATGTTTTTTCAGGAAACTCTGGCCGCCTTTGATGGCCTCTTGATACTTCGGATTTCCGGTGGCCTGAAGCGCCGTAATGGCGACTGCTGTGTTGTAGCTCAGATTCTGCATTTCACCGCTGATCGCCCCGTCCTCTCGAACACGGGATAGAACGTATTGGACAGGCTTGGTGATGAAAGCGCCGTCGTCCTCGGTGTATTTCCGGGGGCTTTCCAAAAATGCCCGCAGCGCCAGGGCGGTTATGCCGACGTTCTTGGACCAGGAACCGTCTTCCGCCTGATTCTCGCGCAGATAATGAAGTCCTCGATCGATGGCACGCTTGGCCTCTTCCGCGAGCTTTTCATCCTGCTGCATCACGGTCTTTTCGATGGTTTTCCGTGACGTCGATTTATTCGTTTCCTTGGCGGCAGCGGAAACCGTCGTCGCCGACATCATCAACGCGACCAATATAGGCAGATATTTCATAGTTTGGCTCTTTATTCGGATTAACGGACGATTACGTATCATGTTGGAATTTTCCAAACGGTTCGTTCGGACTGCTTTTCCGGAATCGGCGGTCTATCCGTACCGCAGCCAGACACAGGAATCCGTAAACGAAAATCAGTAGGCCCGCCGAAGGGTATTCGTATCGGTGCATGGCGTAGGCCGTGTGCTTGTAGAACCAGGGGCTCCGCAAGTAATCGTAGTCAAGCGCCACGGCAAAGCAGGTCGGCGGGCTCATGGCCAATGCCAGATCCATCAACGGGCTGTGCTCGCCCGACCATTCCAGCCATGGGCTCAGCCATATTGGCGATGAGGCGCAGAGTATCGTCAGAGCCGCGACGAGAACGCCGGCGCGAGCTTGTGAAAAACGTCGGCCGATCACGTGTCTCAAGAGAAGAATGGTGGCTTGGATCAGTCCGATGGCCAGGCCGAGCCGAATGACCAGCGGCAGGGCCAGGGTGACCGAAACCACGAGCCAAAACGCAAAGACGCTAATGGCGGCTCCGGAACTCCAGACGAAAATGGCCAGGAGCGGGCTAGAACAAACCGACGATTTGACAGGGTAGAGAATATAGCCGACCGCCGTGCCGACTATCGCATACAGAAATAGCGCATGCGTGGAAGAACCCGATTCGCCGCCACGCCAAAAATCGAGCGTCATCAGCAGCGAGATCCCGATTCCCAGCAGATACGGCGGGATCATGGCCACCAGTGGATTTCCGCGCCACATAGCCGGCTATCATCCTTCGTGCTGTTAGCCGTGAATTCCCTAAGTCGCTGCCCTTAATCCGGCGAGGTGCTTACCGCCTGACTGGGCTGCAATTTTGGACCGATGGCGCTCGACGTACTCGAGCAACAGCCCGAACTGGGCGGATAACGACTGCTCGGCCACGCCGATCGGATTCTTGAAGAAACTGGCGAGGTGTGGCGTCGGTCCGGACTCTCCTTGACAGCCGGCGAAATGGATCAGACGGATCAGATCCAGTACCAAGGGAGCGGCCAGTATGGAATCGCAGCCTTGCCAGGTGAACTGCATCGTCATGGGCACATCCATGAATCCCTGAAAGTGGATCAAGTCCCACGCCGTTTTCCAATCGCCCAAGGAAGGCACGAAATTGATGGAAACTCCCGCTTGAACCGGATAACCGAGTATTCTCTCCAGAACGGCTTCCTTATTGCCGATTTTCGCTTTGCTGTTGTCGGGATCGTTCAGTGTCCGCCCGTCGTTATTGCCGAGCAGGTTATAGCCCTCCCAGCTCATGACGCGAAGGTTGCGGCAGGCGAACATCGGCGCCAGTGCCGTTTTCACCAGCGTTTCGCCGGTTTTGCCGTCGTTGCCGCAGTACGATACGCCTTTTACCTCGGCGAGCTGCTGCAGGGCCGCCACGTTCGCGCCCAGATTGGGGGTGAAGTTGACGTAAGAGCAGCCTTCGGAAAAGGCCGCGTAGACCCAGGCCATGCCCGGCGAAATCAAATCCTTTCTGTCCTCGTTCAGGAGTCTTTCGAAAGCGGTCAAATCCAGGTGATATTCAGATAGCGGCGGATTCGGCTCGGCCGATGTCAGATTGACCAGCACCACACGATCGAAACCGAATTTGTCGATGAAGCCGCGCAGATAGCCCCGCATCCGTTCAATCAGCGCATCGAGCGGCGGCAGACGGTCTGACGGACTCAATACGTTCCATTGCAGGGAGGAATCGATGACGACGTTACCGTTGATGCGTTGCAGATCGGCCTGAACCGCATCCAGAATTTCCCGCGAAAAGGTCCGCGACTCGCGGTAAATGCGGTCGGCGGACTCCGGCACGGAGCCCTCGGCAATGTCGTGCCCGCCGAATTCGAGATTCTCCAAGGCAACCAAATTCAGATCGGCAAAAGGCGGCAGGTCTGTGACGAGTCCGGCGCCGGAGACTAATCCCCGCCGTATCGCCGAACACCCCACGAACAGCGTGTTTGCGATGTCCCCCAAGGCACCGATTATGAAAACTCCAGTTTTCGAGACCATTTTTATGAAACCTTATTATCGTTTTGATCGAGGCACGATCCTTTTCAGGCGCGGACGACCGCTGCGGAAGCGAATAGGCCGCTCGATGCGTGCCAGGCAAAAAGTCAGAGGGCTGACCAACAGAACTCACTGACCGTAGATCCAGCAGCCCCAGGTGTTTACCGGCTTTGAAACTCCGGCGAGCGTGCGGCTTGGATGTACGGACGCCGGACCTGCGCAGGTGTCTCTGTCGGAATTTGGACTCCGAGCCAGAACGCGCACGGCTCACCCGTTCCAGAAAGTAGCCGACCCAGGAGAGAGATTGAGTCGGCTTTCGTGAGAAGAGAGTTTTCGATTGATTTTAGAGCAAACTATAGACCAAGTTTTAAAGCTCACCGATTCAAGACTGAATCTGCCGTAAATTCCGACACTTAGATCACCTGGTTTTCTTGGGCACGCTGACGACGGGTCGTTGGCGTGTCGGTTTTTTGTACAGACGCCCTTTTTCGGTCTTTACTCAAAACCGCTTGTAAAGCCGGTACAGCTGCGGAATTCGAATCCGAGAAGGAAACAAGTACCGCTGTACAATTTTGCATCAGGAGGGGAAATATTTTTTTCTCAAGGTCGTGCGGTGCAGGCCCAAAAGTTCAGAAGCGGCTACCTGATTTCCTTTCGTGATTTGCAGAGCCTCGTCGATAATCGCGCGTTCGACCGCTTCGACCACTGTATAAAAAACCCCCAAAGTCGAATCTTTGGGTCCATCGACGTTAATGGCGTCGCGCAGCGCGCGCCGGGCGGCATCCAGTAAATCGTCCAAATCCGTGGAATCCAGGGAATGGCCGTCCGTGCGAGCCTTCGGTTTTATACCGAGTTCGTGCAGGCTTAACGAATTGCCCCGGCAGAGCAACACCGCACGCTTGATCGTATGTTCCAGCTCCCTGACATTTCCCGGCCAGTCGTGGGCTTGAATGGCTTTCATGGCGTCGGCCTCTATACCCGTGATTTGCCGGCCGAGTTCGTTGTTTGCCTGTCCAAGAAAATGCCGAGCCAGTAACGCGATATCTTCGCGGCGCGTTCGTAACGGCGGGATTTCGACCGTAATCAGTTTGAGCCGAAAATAGAGATCTTCGCGAAACCGCCCCGCGGCCGTTTCGACATCCAGATTCCGGTTGGTGGCGGCGATAAGTCTGGCTTTAAATGGAATCGACGCGACGCTGCCGACACGCTCGAAGTTTCGCTCCTGTAAAACCCTTAATAGCTTGCCCTGCAATTGAAGGGGAAGTTCTCCGATTTCGTCGAGAAACAGCGTACCCTCGCCGGCCGCTTCGAATCGACCGATGCGTCTCGCCTCCGCTCCGGTAAACGCGCCGCGTTCATGGCCGAACAATTCGCTTTCCACGATGTTCTCGGGCAAGGCGGCGCAATTGACCGCGACGAAGGGATGCTCGCGCCTAGGGCTATTGAAATGAATGCCGCGCGCGACCAATTCCTTGCCCACGCCGCTTTCTCCGGTTACCAGAATCGTGAGATCGTTGGTGGTCAGCAGGGACATCAGCTTGAAGATTTCCTGCATCGCTTTGCTCTGACCGATCATGACACCTTTGCCATTCGTATCCAGGCTAGCCTCAGCCGGGATTCCGGCGGCAGATTCGGCACGGCTCGACAGGGCACGCTGCAGCAACGTTCGAATCTGCGACAGTTCCAGAGGTTTTCCGAGATAATCGAACGCGCCGAGCCGCATCGCCTCCATTGCGCTTTGCATGGTTCCGTAAGCCGTCATGACGATGACCGGCAGTTGCGGATCGCGTGCGCGGATTTGAGCGAGGGCATCCAGACCGCTCAAATCCGGCATGTTGACATCGAGAAAAACGGCCGCCGGTTTCTCCCTCTCGACCAGCTCCAACGCTTCCCGTCCCCCGGAAGCGATGAGCGGCTCATAACCGTCCCGCTTCAGCAGCTGACTGAATGCCAGGCAGATGGCGCGTTCGTCGTCGGCGATCAGAATCTTGGTCATCTGATCGACTCAATCGGCAACAAAACGGCGAAACGCGCACCGCCCAAATCGCTTCGCGATATCTCTATAGTGCCCCCATGGAGCTCGACGAGCTCTTTGGAAATGGGCAACCCTAGCCCGAAGCCACCTTTTTTGTCGGTATGCAGCGGCGTGAAAATCAAGTCCATCCGCGACGGATCGATCCCCGAACCCGAATCCTCGACCGTTAACGAGACATGATCGCTTCCCGTCCGGCACGTTCCGATTCGGATCAGCCCGCCCGTCGTCATTGCTTCGGCGGCATTGACGAGCAGATTCAGCAACACCTGCTTGATGCGGTCGGCATCCAGGCGAACCTGCGGCAGCGAAGAGTCGAGCCGGCATTCGAGAGAAATGGCCCGGTGTTGCAGTTGCGGACCGAACAGGCGCCTTACGTCGCCGACCAGATCGTTCAGGTCGACCTCGACCGGATCGAGACTCCGGGGCCGCCCGAAGTCCAGGGCACCGGAGACCACCAATTCCAGACGACGGATCTCGTCGAGCGTTTGTCGTATCGGTTCCGCCTGAGCCTCATCGACATTCTCCTGCATCAGTTGCAGTTGCAATTTGATTGCCGTGAGCGGGTTTCTCACCTCGTGGGCGATACGGGCGGACATTTCGCCCAGGGCTTCCAGCCTGGTTCTTCGCGACAGGGCCTGTTCGAAAGATTGGAGTTTTTCCGCCATGGTGTTCAAAGCGCCCATCAATTCACCGATCTCATCGGATCGACGAGACTCGACGCGCACATCCCTGTCGCCTCCGGCGAGTCTTTCGGCCATGCGAGCGAGATCGCGCAGCGGATTGATGATGCCCGCCGCAATCCGCTGACCTGCCCACGCGATCAGCATGCCCCCCAGCAGCGTGGCTGCGCCGATCCAAACCGCCGCATTGCGGGTAGCCGACTGAACGTCGGCAAGCGATGACAGGACGGCCACCGCCCGATAGCGGGAGTCGCGCCCTGCCGGAACTAGCCTGAGAACCACACTGTAAAGACCGCTTGGCAATTGCATCGGTATCGGGCGTATACAGCCACTTTCCTGAGGACACTGCGCGAAGATTTTCGATATTTGGCGATGTGCTTCATCCCGGCCATTACCCCAGGTCGACATCGCGATATAGCCATCCCTTTGTATCAGCACGATTTCGGTCTCGAGCAATTGCCGAACCTTGAATACCAAATCGTCGGTCAGCGGAAGATTGCCCTTGGCCAAGACGGTCGCGACATTCGTAAGCTGTTCGTTGACACGCTCCTCCAGCGCTATGGAAAACATACGCGTCGTGAGCCACCAAGCGATAGCGGCTGTCACCAGCAAAACCACCGAAAAGGGAACCATCAGTTTCAGATAAATGCTGGGTGTCCAGTTCCGGAGCGCGTGCCGGCTCAAAAGGCTTGCTCTTGCCATGACCAATCGACTTTTGACGAATCGGAATGCTAGTGAAGCGGCAAGTCTACATCAACCTTTCGTGAAGGCCCGGATCACTGTCAGTTTTTTTTACAGCAGTTGGCTCGATCGTGAACACTTTTTCAAAGAAAGCAGCCACCCACTTGATTTTTAAGTCACCTTTCATCGTGGCTCGACTCTTGCTCGGAACCTCCTTGTTTCCGGAATCGCTTGGAGAGAGGGGATTCCCGGACATGGGCGCAGGGAAGCCTATCGAGACGAGTTTGAGAAGAGAGAGAGAAAACCAATGAAAAACTTACGATTGAAACCCGTGATACTGGGCACGGTGCTGAGCCTGGCCGGAACGGGCGCGCAAGCGGTCACGCCTTTCGAGCAGGATGTGGCCGTGGCGATCGACCGCGGCTTGGAATATTTAGCCAACGTAGGCGCCTACAACAACCCCAGCAGTGCCGGGGACGCAGCCGGTCTGACAGCGCTCGCATTGCTCGAGAAACGCGCTACCGGAAACCCTGCCGATCCGCCACAGGGCTATTCCGGCGCCAATGCAACCGACAAGGCCCGCATGCGCACAGTCGTCGCCTATATGCTGGATCGCGTCAACGAGACTTCGCTTTACCTGTATCGCGACGGCAGCTTCCTCATGGCACTGAGCGAATATCTGCGCTCCGGCGGACCGGACAAGGGCGACCCCAGCGCTCCGGAAATCCCCGATACCGCAGATTACGTGGATCTGATCACCGCCATCAACACGCTTTCCGACCGGATCGTCGCCGGACAGACTAAAGACAACACCCCTCCGGAAGATCCCCCGAGCACTTCGAACAACTACGGTTATTGGGGTTATACAGGTCCGGGTGCGGACTCCTCGACCACCCAGTTCGGCGTAGCCGGTCTCGCGGCGGCCAAGGCCGTGTACACGGATCCGGCCTTCGGCGATCCGGGCAATCGGCTTCCCACGCTTAATGCCGCCTTGGAGCGCTCGAAGCTGGCTTACGCCGCCAATGGGTCTGCGGCGGGTTCGAACAACTCCGCTTGCGACTCGATCGATGCTATAGAGCGAGGACACGGCTACCAAAGAACCGGTTATGCCCCCAGCCTGCAGCAAACCGCCTCGGGCACTTGGGTACAGCTCCTGGGCGGGGCCAACGTCAACGATCCATCCGTTCAGGCTTATCTCCGCTGGCTGCACAACCACTATCGCTGGCAGGACCTGGACAGCATGGGCAATAGCTGGCCCGGCAACTCTTACTGGTATTACCTCTGGAGTTCTTTCAAGGGCATGGAGTTCATGCGCCAATCGGGCATAGCGCCGGCGCCGGGCAACCTGGGTCCGGACGATCTCGGCACCAAGGCGCCCGATGCGGCCTGTACCGTACGCCAGGTACACCAGGATCCGGATGCACTGCCCCGCGTGGCGAGCTTCGGTGCCGGCGGCGTAGGTTATTACGGCGCGGACCCGACGCAGACCCAGAACCAATATTTCGACTACGCCTACGAAATCCTCGAACACCAGTGTTGGGACGGCTCTGCGCCCATCAACGGCAACGACGGTAATTTCATTTGCAACAGCGCTCCAGGTTCTTGGAATAACTACTCCAAACAAGCGTACGCGCTCCTGGTGTTGCAGCGGGCCACCGGCGGCGCCTTTATCGACAGCGACGGCGATGGCGTGCCTGATAACACGGACAATTGCCGCGCGGTTGCCAATCCGGATCAGAAAGACAGCGACGGCGACGGCGTGGGCGACGCCTGCGACAACTGCCCGAACGCTGCCAATGCCGATCAGACGGATTCGGACGGCAACGGCAAAGGCGATGTCTGCGATTTCCTGCGCTGTGACGTGGAGCCGGACGGCGATGTCGACCGCGATGACATTAATGCCATTTCCGCGGCGCGGAACCAGCCTGCCTCAGGTCCGAACGACCCGCGCGATGCTGACGGCAACGGCTGGATTACCGTGCTGGATGCGCGTAAATGCGCCACTCAGATGACTGTTCAGTAAAGCCAAGAAATACCCGACGCACCTTGCGGGGTGCGTCGGACATAACTCGAATTGAGACTTAAGACGATGGGGAAAGTGATATGAATAAATTACTCAAGATATTGGGACTTGCCGTCCCGCTCAGTCTGCTGGCCGCCCAGCCGGCCTCGGCAATTTCTCTGGTGTTTAATCCAGTTTCCCAGGACGTGGCGCTCGGTGACCCGGTTAAGGTCGATGTCATAGTCACCGACCTTAACAATCAACTCGTCGGTACCTACGATTTCAACGTCCATTGGAATGACAGCATTCTGTCTCTTGCCAGTGTGGATTTCGATATCTTTCTGGATGGTCCGTTCGACTCCATTCAAGGCTTTGACGACAGTGTTTCCGGTACGGTGAATGTATTTGAGACCTCCTTGGATTTGCTTACGAACCAGGACGGCAACACCGCATTCCGGTTGTTCACATTGACCTTCGATACCCTTGCAAACGGCCTCAGCCCACTGTCGTTCACGGATAACATCGCTTCGACCGGCGAGTTTTTGGGAGATGAAAACGGCGATCCGTTTGTTCCCCCGGTATCGGCTGGAAGAGGCAGTGTTTGCGTGGGGGGCAATTGCCAGCAGTCACAGCCTATCCCTGTCCCCGAACCGCCGGTCGTGATGCTGATGGGAGCGGGATTGTTGGGGTTCGCATTTAACCAAAGGCATCGTAGGGCCGGCGTTCGATAAAAATAACGGTTTAGTGAACAACGGGTGGGTTGTTTTTGATTCCCATCCGTTGTTTTCGGAGATGGAAGTTCCAAGCTGGATCGATTAAGCGCATGAATATTCGTAGGACAACCCTGTTTTCGTTACCGGCATTTCTATTGGCTATCGTCAGGGTGGATATCGCAATCGCCGCATCTTCGTCGGAACCGCCCTTCCGTCTTTCAGGTGTGGTGACGGTCGGCGACGAAGCTCGGGTTGCCATGATCGAATTCCCGGACGGCCGACAACAGACGGTGCGACGGAATACCTCGATTCCGGACGTGGGCAAAGTCGAAAAGATTTCTCGCGACCGCCTTTGGCTGAAAACGGAAACCGGCGAGATCGAGATCCAGTTGACCGCGGATGGTTTGCCGTCCGAGCAGGGGCATCGGAATTTGTTGTCGCCCGAGTCATCCAATGCCGATGCGGCAGCCCCGACAGCCAGCGAGGCCGAAACACAGCCGAAACACCGAACGGTGGAAGTAAGCGAGGAGATGGCCTACCAAATCGAACAACTGGCCAAAACCCCCGCCGCGACGGTAGACGAACTTTATTTCGCCCTCAAACCGATGCTGGGATTGCCGTCCGCAGCAGAGCTGAAGCTCAACGGCCTCAGTTTCGAACCGATGGACTCGGTCTCGCAAATCAAGCAGCAGCTGGACCAGGGACAGATGATGCGTGCAGTCGTCCAAGGCGCAGAGGGTGTCGAAATGATTTACCTTCAACCCGGTCCTACCCAGCAGCCGTAACCCGGTAGCAGGGCCGATCCGTTTTCGAGGTTTCAGTTTCCCGTTTGCATGACTTTGCTCTTCTGCTTTTTCCGGAGGCGCCATCCCAGCCAGGCAACGACGGGTAATGTCATGGGAACGATGATTCCTGGTCCGACTATCGCATCGGGTAATAGTGCGGCGCCATTTCCTGCCAGTACCACCGAGTACAATAAGTTGCCCGCAGCCGCCGTCAGCAGAAATCGAGAAAAATCCAGACCTTCGGCACCGGCTGTAAAAGCCACGGCCTCCGCCAGCACCGGGACCGGCCGGCTCGCGAACACCGCCAAGAGCGTCGGCACTTCCGGGAGCCGTGTGCCAAGCCGGGCCAGCAGCAGCCGCCCGGCGGCATAACCGATAAGATGGCCGATAGTCAGTCCCGCCCATGTCCATAATGTTCCGGAGATGAAACCGAGACGCGCGCCGAGCAGGGTTCCGATGACGCTGGACGGTATGGGCAGGAGGGTATCGCCGGCCAATAGCGCACCGCCGAGGAAGCCGAACCGAAGCGCGTTGTCATCCGTGGCCGACAGCCATCGTTCCCCGGGCAGTTCGCCAATGACGAGAAAAGGAATGATCGGTATCGCCAGTGCCGTGGAAACCACGAGAATAAGTTGTCTATTGATTTTCATGGGTTAAACGTATCGGGAAGGCGATTCGGCATACTACACTAAGTGCCGATCCCGGTAGACCATAAAAAACGCTTCGACAAGCGCAGGGCAAACGGCCTGCCGGGATAGGCTTTAAGCCCAAAGAAAAACTCAGGAGACCAATGCCATGCAGCCTCCCGCCCTCCCAGAAACCGCCAAACGCAAACTGGATCTGATTTTCGAAGGCATTCGCTACACCGACGCTTTGGGACGGGCGACGGAGCACTCGTTTCCGGGTTTCTACCCGTATCGTTTCAAACCCGGCGAACACGATCCGACCGGCAGGGGCAAGGCGATGGTTCCCTACTCGCTTGCCACGTCCGACGGCGTTTTCGCCAGGATCAAGGGAAACGGGGACTCGGCTTGGTCCGTAACCGGCTCTTTCGAATCCGGCTACCGCTTGGCTCACGATCGCGGTACGCACCCGGAAACGTCGGTCGAGTTCATGAATCTTCCCAAGTGGATGCACGGAAAAACCAGCGACGGCTTTCCCATGGCCCAGGCCGGCATCACCTTGCACCACGACATGGCGGTCATCAACGTGGCGCCTGCTTGTCAGTATTTTCTCGCCGATAAACAGGACGGGCAGTCCATGCGCTGCCTGTTTTGCGGTTACGGCGCTCCCGACGCGCGTACCGAGCAATTGGGGCAGGTGATGGATCGCACATCCTTGTCGCCCCTGACTTACACGCGCCTAAAGGAGACGCTTGATGCCGCCTTGCGGGAAAGCGAAATCCGCCACATCTATCTGGTCGGAGGCTCCATGACCGATTGGCGGGAAGAAGGCGAACGCTTCATCGAATTGGCCCGCGAGGTACAAACGGTCAATCGGCATCGGATTCCGGTCACCTGCGGTTCCGGTGCGTTGCCCGAGGAATGTCTACGCCGGTTACATGATGAGAATCTGGTGGATGCCGTTTGTTTTAATCTGGAAGTCTGGTCCGAGCGATTGTTTAGCCAGGTTTGTCCCGGCAAGCACCGGTTCGTGGGTTATCAGCGTTGGATCGGGACCCTCGAAAGTGCAGTGTCTTTTTGGGGTAAGGGACGTGTCTACACGGCCATGGTGGCGGGAATCGAACTGGAGCCGGAGTACGGATTAACCGAGAAAGAAGCGATCGAGCTTGCGCTCGAGGGCGCCGAGACGCTTGGTGCGAAGGGCATCATTCCGATTTACTCACTTTATTGGCCCATCGCGGGGCGGGATCATCCCAAACACCTGGAGAAACTGCGCAGCTACTTTGAGCGCGTTAACCTAGGCTATTTCGACATCCGCCGGAAATACGAATTGAACATCTGGGATGGATTCATGTGCCATCGCTGCGGTTACATGCAGATGGAATGCGACATCGACCATGCCCTTTGCGCCTAAGACATCACAAGGAAACGATCACATGCTCGATCCGACACCGATCATGCAACTCACCACCGCCTACTGGAATGCCATGACATTTCTGACGGCCAATCGTATCGGCGTGTTCGAAGCTCTCGCCAAGACACCCATGAGCGTCAGCGAGGCAGCCGATGCCCTGAATACCCACCCTCGGCCTACCCGTCTGCTGCTGAACTCTTGCGTTGCCTTAGGGTTACTTGAAGAATCCGAAGGGGTTTACACGAATAGCGCTCTGGCCAGTGCCTTTCTGGTGCCGGGCAGTCCGGCGTTCATGGGAAATGCCGTGCGTTACAGCGATGACCTTTACGCCACATGGGGCAAGCTGGAACAAGCGCTCCGGGAAAATCGCCCCCCTCTCGCCCAGGAAACCTATCTCGGCGACGATCCCGCGAAAACGCGCCATTTCGTCTATGGAATGCACAACCGCGCCTTGGGCATCGGCAATGCTTTGGCCGGCCTGGTCGACCTGAGCGGACGCAAACAACTGCTGGATATCGGCGGCGGACCGGGTACATATTCCGCTTTGTTCGTCCGAAGATATCCGGAACTCCGGGCGAAAGTGCTCGACCTGCCCCATGTGGTGGAACTGGCCGATGAAATCATAGGAAGTCTGGGCGCCAAGGATCGGGTGTCTACACTCGCAGGCGATTACCACACCACCAAATTCCCGACCGGTAACGATGTGGTGTTGATCTCGGGGGTCCTGCATCGAGAGAGCGAAAAGGGATGCCGGGAACTCATCGGCCGTGCCAAGGACACCCTGGAACCCGGCGGGCTGCTGATTTTGAGCGATGTCTTCACTGACCACGGCGGAACCGGCCCTCTTTTCGCGACCCTTTTCGGCCTCAACATGATGCTGACGGCGCCGGAGGGCGGCGTACATGCCGATACGGACGTGGCGGCGTGGATGGCCGAAGCCGGATTTACGCACATTGAAACCCGTCCCTTTCCTTCCCCGATGCCGCATCGGGTGGTCACCGGCATGGTCGGCTAGGAGATCGGCCGATGCGACAAATCAACTTTGTTATTTATAGCGCTTTGATCGGTGTTCTGGTGTCGTCCGCCACCTTTGCGGAAGCCCCGCTGGAATACGGCTCTCAACCCATGCCGCCGCAGCCTGAAATCCGCGACCTGGGCGGCCAGCGATACCAAGTCGGCAGCATCGAAGTCAACAAGGCCGAACGGAACTTCGCCGTTCCAGGCACAGTGATTCGCTCCGAGCCGCCGCTGGAATTTCTGGCGGTTACCAAGGGAGGGTATAAATCCTACGAAAGCCTTCTCGAACTGGATGCCAACGCGGTCGAATTCAATTTGGCCTGCATTCTCATCGGCTTGGATGCAAAAAAAGCCAAGCCCGCCAGCTTTCATTTCGATAAAGAACCGGTCGCAGGCGACAAGCTCGAATTGTGGATTACCTGGGAATCCTCCGGCAAAACCGTTCGACGCCGGGCCGAGGAGCTATTGACGGCAGCGGAAGGCCAAGCGACTCACGAGTGGGTTTATACCGGATCGACATTTACGCCCGATGGTCGCTACCTGGCTCATATGGACGGCACGTTAATCGGATTCGTGCACGATCCGGCCAGTATCATCGAGCATAGAGTTGGCATCGGCCTCGGCGCTTTCGGAACCATTGAGGCGAGAAAGAACGTTCTGCCTCCTGTCGGCACTCCCATTCGATTGCTCGTCCGAAAAAGCAATTAACGAATGCCCGCCGTCATCACATCTGTCGCCGGGAATTTTCACTATAACCAAATATCGCTAAAGCATTTTCATATCTACTGTTCGGGCACTCGCGAGTAGGTCGGGAATCCTTTCCCGACGCGACGCCACGTCCCGGCCGAGCGTCTTCGTCGGAAGGGTCGCGACTAAAGCGACCGTTTGCGATTGGGAAAGGATTGCCGACCTACGAATGCTTGAATCCATTCACCCGAGCCGAAGGCGCCAACGACGTCCGCCAAGCTGGTTTTGCCGTACGAGCGCGATGAAAACGCTCTAGATTTGAGGCCTGGATTTCTAGTTCGATCCTGTCAACGCAAATCATAGCCAGATAAGTGCTGCAACTTTGGACTTACCCCAGAAGCCCGGTCGCCCTGAGCTTGTGGAACGGGTCCGCGGACCTACCGGGATAGGCTATAACAAGCCGCGGCCATCTCGACGGCGTGCGTCACCAAGGCTAAGGCGATGTGCCGATGCCACGCGACCCACACATGCCCTGCCTTCTATTCATCCAGCCCACAGTCTGGCTTGGCCGCTTCGAAATGCGATATTCGATGGACCGAGGCCTTTCCGCGACGTAAACCAGGGCGTCCAGCATGCCGTCCCTCGGCGCGAAGGTCACGTAGTATGCCCGGTCGCTCGGGTCGTCGAGACTCCGGCGCAGCAAAAGCGAATGGGCCTTCGCGTTCCTCGGCCGTTCGTTCAGCCGTCACTTCGTTCGATGCTGCGGATCAAAGACCGGAACAAAGCCCTGACCGACTGGCTGCGTACCCAGCGTCGCGATATTGCAGAGTATCGGAGAATTCAACCGGACCTTGCGCGGCTGGCCAACTATTTCCACGACCGTAACTGCACCAGGACGATCTCCAACGTGAAGCTGCGTGTGGATGAGCGGGTGCAATTTTATCTGCTGCATCATCACAAGCCAGGAGCGAGCACATGGATACAGCCGCTTCCCGGGACCTGTGATCTATGGACGCAATGGACTTTTTATCAATCAGGCCCGTAAATACCCTCCTGGTATTTCGGGCCGCCGCCCAGGCCCGGTACACGCCCGGCCTGGGCTCACGCGGCTTGTCGCCGCGCCAGGGCATCCCTGCCCCGGATTAACCCGGCCTATTTTATAGGCCGGGTTAATAAACTGCCAACAAAGGCGCTTTGGCGATCGGCGCATGCCTTGTTGCGAAGACCATCGGAAAGCCGCGTACGGAAACGATTGTGTCGCCATTTTTTGCAAAACCTTTTGGGACTTCCGAGTCACCAAAAGGAGCAAAAACTTGGCGACAAGTGATTGCCTGCGGCGCCCCGGACGCCCTGCGTTCGACCGGTCCCGACCCGACAAGGGGTCGGAACCTGGCTCCACAATGGCTCGACGCCCGGTCGCGATGCCTTGTGGATGGCCTACGACCGTTGCTAACGCAACGACCTTCGGCCATCCACCCGGCGCTCGGGCTTCCGGGGACTACTCGACTCGCTCGCATTCGCATCGCTCCATGTCTCGCAGCGAGCGTAGGCATGGTCCGATGAGATGAGACGGGACAGGCCAACTTGACGTTGTCGCAGTTTGTGACGCAATGCCAGACAAAAGGGGTGGCAACAGACAGACCGGCGCTAAACTAATGGCAACCCGTCCCCTACTTTACCCAGCTTCATTAGGACAACTGGCGAAAGCTCATTTCCTACCCTTGTCGATCTTGGCTAGTGACTGCTGCGACACCAGTTTTAGCTGCCGCGCCTGCTGGAGTTTGATAATGCTGTCCAGGCTCGTATTACCGGAGTTTGTCTGCTCCAGGCGATCCTGCTCCTCGATAACGAACCGCAACGCACCCGCAGCCTCGTCGCCCCCAAACTCCCCCAAGGCTGCTGCGGCGAGTATCCGGGTCTCCATCGGAGACTCCTTCACGAACTCGATTAATGCAGGTATTACGGAGGTATCGCCGATCTTTCCCAGAGCCTGGATGATGGCGTTTCGCAAAGGAATATGCTCTTCCTTCTTAAGATGCGCCTCCAGTTTGACCGCGGCATCATGGGCTTTGAGCTCTCCTAGAGCCCACACGGCGCGCATGCGTACGGAAGTCGCGGGGTCGTCTAGCGCCACGATGAGCGCATCGACAGCCTGAGGCCGCCTAAGTTGTCCTAACGCTGCGGCAGCCTCGCCGCGCACCGATTCCTCCGGATCTTTGAGGGCATTTAGCAATGGCGGAACGGCCGAGTCGCCGCCGAGTTCCGCCAGCACTCGGGTTGCCAGTTCCCTAGCGCTCGGATCAGCGCTACGGATAACTTGCGCTAACAGTGGTATGGCTGCCTCGTCATGCAGTTCCATCAGCCTGCCGGCAGCCTCTCCCCTCGCTTCGCCATCGGCGGAGGCCAGGATGTGAACTAGTCGTTCGATCTCACTCATATTCCCAATCTCCGGAGCCTGGTTACTAACCACACGATAACCCGCGGTTATGGCGGCAACGCTCTTGATATCTTCCTGCAAGATTCCGGAATCGCCAACTCGAAAGGCACCCTGCTCAAAACATCTAGCGACGATCTCCATCATGTCCGAAAGGCTTGCGTATCTTCTGACTGGTATGCGGTCCTCGTTCGTAATGAAGTAAACGGGGGACACCTCGATCGGCCGATCGGAACCTTCTACGACGTAAAAATCTCCGTGACTGACAAACACCGGGAACCACCGCGAACTCCAAAGTTTGTCTGGTTCTATCTTGGCTAGTGTGGCGACTCGAGCCGCGGTTTCGATTTGCAGCTTGTAGATTGCCATAGCCTCGGAGAGAGTTAACATCGTGCCGCCGGGAAAAAGTTCAGCCACCTTCGCCCCTTCGGCCACTCCATCTCGCCAGGCATAGAAACGGTCGAGTTCTCGCGGCAGTTGCCACGGGAAATCCGCTAACACGGCCTGTCGGTCCCGATCTGACAACCCGGGTCTGAGTAGACCAGGCAACGGATATCCACTCCGCTCCATCGCGGCAAGGATCCGGCCAAGGGCATTGCTTAAACAGTCGTCCACGGCAGAATGAATAAAACACTCAGTGTCAATCGGGTGGCCGGTTATTAGATCGGCGTTTTCCGAATTGGGTAACCGCAGGCCGGCGGAATATGCCCCCAGGTAAAGGGCGACCGCCACGATTACCTCAAGCAAACATCCAGATCTGATAAATCTTTTCATCCCCTAGCATAAACCCACCTGGCACACCCAAAGCGGTTACTTACATTGCCACGAGGTTGTCGGTGTTCCGGGCACGACTCCGAAAACGCCGTTCAACGGATCGTTGGCGACCACGTTACAAGCAAAGTAGAACGCCGACAGCATACCTCCCTGATACATCTGCTCCACCGCTGGAACCAACATCAGCGATGGGCCATTTGCCTGTCCACCCCGGTCAGTGGATGCGAATGGATACTCATCGCACCACAATAAAGTCTGGCTTGCAACGTTTCCGGAACAGCGCGGATCGCTCCGCAGCCAAGCTCTGGAATGTGGCGGCGAAATCCGCCGCAAAGGCGATGCGGGCGCGCCGGTCGCTATCGCCGATGCGATATGAGCGGTCGTAAACGGGGTATCCATGCCCGAGTAGAAGATATTGAATTTGCTCACATCGCACGCCCCGCCCGAGCCGATTGCCGTCGAGAAGGACAGCGCGGCATTCAAAGCGCAGGCGGCAACCGCGGCACCGGCAACGGCCAGCGTCACCTTCGCGAGAAGGAGCGCCGCGCTCGCGATCGCTGCGGTATTGATGCTAATGCTTATGCTGATGCTCGGCATCGCCATCGCTACACCCGCAAAATGTCCCGAGGGATCCACCAAGTTAACCGGATCTCCGTTTGCATACACGTATTTGTGTAGCGATTTCGGATCATAGATGTTGCCCTGGAAGCTATCCATCGACGTGAAGCGCCCGACACCCGGATCGTAATAGCGCGCTCTAAGGTAATAGAACGCCGTCTCTGGATCGAACTCTTCACCGGTAAACAGATACCGGTTATCGGTGATTCCGGAGGAGCTCAGCAGATTACCGAATGCGTCGTAAGCATAGCGGTCGGTGATCCCGGCGCCAAAATCCGTCAGCAAGCGCGTGCTGCCCAAGCCATCGTAATGGTAGAAACGAATCTCGGTGCCGCGTTGCTGGCTGATAAGATCGTCGCCATGAATATAGGCCACGATGAGCCCGTTGGCAGAGTCACGCTCTTCCAGTACCTCGGGTAACTCCCGGTTCTTATCCACGAGATAGGATGATGTCACTCCGTTACGCACAGTACCGATTCGCACCCCGTCGTCATCGTAGATATATTCGGTGACGTTTCCTGGCTCGGTCGCCTTGACCATGCGATTCTCGTAGTCAAACTCGAATTGAGACGCTGACCCGCCGTTCGACCTTTCAATGAGATTCCCGTTGGCGTCATAGCTATACGTCACCACTCCCTCGCTGATCATCCGGTCATTGTCATCGTATACGTAATTAATGACCTCGCCATCGGTCGTCTTGGATAACCGGTTCCCGACACCGTCGTAAGTATAGGAAACCACTTTTCTCACGATACCGGATTCGGTGATCTGCTCTTGGGTCAACCGGTATAGTTTGTCGTACGAATAATCGGTCCTGACTCCACCTTCCTCAGTTACGGCTGTGCGATTGCCGACGGCATCCAGGATATATTCGAACCCTGCCAAAACGCTGCCGTCGCTTGTCACATGGGAAAGGCTCGTAAGTCGGTTCAATGCATCGTAGCCATAATTTGCTTTGCTGCCGTTTGGATATTCGATCCGCGTCCGATTACCCACATTGTCGTATGAATACTGCGTAACTCGGCCTTGAGTGTCAGTAACGGCTATCAGACGATTGATTGCGTCGAACTCATGGTTAATGGTACCCGACGGCAGCGTTACCGATGTTCGGTTACCTTTCGCATCATACTGGTACTCCAGTATCGTTCCATCGGCGTTCACCACTTTCACGGGCATATCCCGCAGATCGTATTCGAAGGTAGTAACGCCATGATCATCAACGATGGTCGTCACTTTACCGGTTGGAGTATAGGAATACGTTATCTGGCTTCCGTTCGGAAGAGTTTTCAAAATAAGTTGATTATTCGAATCATACGAATAGGAAATAGTCTGTCCTTTGAAGTCGGTATGCGTGGAAATATTACCGTTTGCGTCGTACGTGAAAGTTTCCGTCATGCCCAACGGCAACGTCCGACTCAGAATTCGCCCTAGACCATCGTAAGTCCATGTAGTCTGATGACCGTTAGCATCGATCTGGGCTGTCCGATTTCCCACTTCATCATATGCGTACTGAGTTACACCGCCGAGCGCATCCGTAACTCTTATCAATCTTCCCTGTGCATCGTACGCGAATTGCGTGATATTCCCGGCCTGGTCGCTCTCCGAAATTTTCCTGCCAAGCGTGTCATAAGCGAACACCTTGAAGGTTCCGTCTGGGAACACGGTTTTGGTTTTTCGATCGTTCAGGTCATATTCAAAGCGCGTTATGTTGCCATTGGCATCAGTCATGGAGACCTGGTTGCCTTTGGCATCGTAGGCATAGCGCGTTACGTGACCTAACGCATTGGTGACGCTGATCTTGCGGCCAACGGCATCATAGTCATACCGGGTAGTATGCCCATTTTGATCCGTGATCGAACCCACCTTGTCAATTGCGTTATAACTCCTGGTTTCTGAAGTGCCGTCGGGGAACTGGGTACGGACCAGCCTGTTGTTGCCATCATACTCATAGCTTGTGATCCGACCGGCCCTGTCAGTCGAACCTATGCGATTGTTTTCCGCATCATAGGTATACGCTTCAAAGGTTCCATCAGCATAAGTGGTTTGAATGAGATTACCGATGTCGTCATAGTATCGGGTTAGCCGATTGCCATTCTTATCGGTAAAGGTCTCCTCTTTGCCCAAACTGTTATATGTGAACCTTACCGAGTTACCCAGTGCATCGATCTGCTCAATCGGCTTATTGCGTTTGTCGTAGAGCATGCTTGTAGTAACGACAACCACATTCCCATTCGCGTCAGTCCTGGATGAGGACTCGGAGGTCTTATTGCCATTAACGTCATATTGATAGGTCGTGATGTTCCCGGCAGCATCGATATACTTAGTTCTATTCCCGGAAGCATCATATTCATATTTAAGGAGATTACCCTCGGCGTCCTGCGTAGAAGTTCGATTCCCACGCGCATCATAGGTATGGGAGGTTGTATTTCCCGCTGGGTCCACGGTACTGATCAAATTTCCTTTGGCGTCATAGTTGTTAACCGTTTTGCGCCCGAGCGGATCGGTTATCGTCAATAACTGGTTCCGGGTATTGTAGGTATAGGTAGTGACGTTACCGCCAGCATCGGTCTCGGAAGTCCGGTTGTTATTCTGGTCATAGGTAAACGTCTTTCGATTGCCTAAATGGTCGGTGATTGACAGCTCGTTTCCGCGATCGTCATAAGTATGCGTTGTCGTATTACCTAAAGGATCGGTTTCGGAGGTCAAATTGCCCTTATCGTCATAAGTGCTAACTGTAACATTGCCATTACGGTCTCGACGAATTTCCCGCTGACCGGCCACATCATGAATTAGCTCAACTCTGTTTCCTTTAGTATCTATCGTTGCAATTAGCCGACCTTCGGCGTCATATTCGTTACGCGCAGGCACATTACCGCGCGGATCACGAATCTCCAATAAGCCATGGCTGAAGTTGTACTTGAATCTCGTGCTGTTACCTTCAGGATCGGTATGGGTAATCAAGTCTCCGTGTACATCATAAGCATATTGAATTACGTTCCCATTAGGATCGGTAATTTTGGTAATACGCCCTTGGCTATCGCGGGCAAAGGTGATGCCTTTGCCACTGGAATGCATGATACCCGTCGTTCCGATGGTCAACGAATTGCCGTTAGCATCGCTGACTTTTTGCACACCTGAATCCTTGTTAATGATGAATACACGACCTTCGGGCGTGCTGTATTCGAAGGTAGTTGGATTATAGACAGTGAAAAAGTCGCCATCGTCCAACAAAGTTACTGACCCGGGCTGCGAGCCGGAGACGAAAATGCCGCCGCTTAGAGGTCTTAGCTTGCCGAGGGTCCCGGGCCGCGCCTTGTAGACCGGGGTGACGAAATCCAGCGGGAACAACAGCTGACTGCTTGGCTCGGTCGATAGGTCGAATTGCTCTACCTTGCCGTCCGGCAGAGTAATACTGACGACATGGCTTTGGTTGGGCACCAGGGTGTAGGTTGGGAAAAAGCCGCCGCTCTTGTTCACCTGCCAACCCGAGCCCTGCTCTCGATTGACGCGCAGTCTCAAAGTCTGCAGATCCAGCCGCCAACCGAAGCCGAAATCGCCGCTCGTCTTGTCCCGGCTGTCGTAAACCCGGGTGATGGTGATCGGAATGCCGGCAACCGGGATGTTCAGATCCTGGAAAGCCAGGCTGAAATTGCCCACTTTCTGGTCACGGCCCACCTGAGCCTGCACACTGGCCTGAGCCGTGTTGCCGCCTTTGTCATAGGTGGTCAGGCGCAGGGTATAGAGGTCATTGAGCAGCAACGTGGGATCGAAGGTACCGAGCGTGCCGTTAACCACCGGCGTCGTACCGGTCGCGAGCACAGTGAAATGGGTCTCGCCGGCAGGAGCATAATCGAGTACGTACTTCAGGAAGTTGGCGTCGCTCGCCGTGCCCTTGACTTCCGTCGGTTCGGTCACGGTGCTGTCTGCCGCGGGAGCGGTGAGGACCGCAGTCGGCAGAGTGGTATCCGAGACCGTCGCACTGACGGTTAGGAGGGTAGTGCCAGCGATCGCGCCCTGGCTGGCACGGATCGTCGCGCTACCTTCGGTCAGGGCCGTGACCACCCCATCGGCCGTGATGGCGGCCACTGACGGATTACTGCTGTCCCAAGTCACTTGCCCCGTCATGTCTTGACCGGTGCCGTCGCTGTTGGTGCCGATGGCACTGAACGGCTGGGTCTGCCCCACCAGGATCGTGGGGCTCGGTGGAGTTACCGTGAGCTGGCTCAGAACCACCGGCGCAGCCCCGGTAGAGACAATCAGGTCGACCGGCGTACCGGCAGCCACGTTGGTTCCACCGCCCGGTGTCTGGCTGACGACGCTGCCGGGCGGGATCGTATCGCTACTCTGCTGGGTGACGATACCGACGCTCAGTCCGACGCCGGTAATGGCGGCCGTGGCCGCTGCCTGGGTTTGGCCGACGACATTCGGCACAGTGACTAGGGCGGGACCGGAGGAAACGACTAGGTTAACCGCCGAACCCTTGGCGACGGACGCCCCGGCCAGCGGATTCTGGCTGATCACCTGCCCGGCCGGGACCGTGTCGCTGGCCGCGGGGGTGACCGTGCCGAGCGTCAACTGGGCGGCGCTGATCGCCGCCGCGGCCGCCGCCTGGGTCTGACCGACCACGTTCGGCACACTGACCAGCGCCGGGCCCGTGGACACCACGAGGGTGACCGCACTGGCCTTCTCCACCTCGGTGCCGGCCACCGGAGCCTGGCTGATCACGGTTCCGGCGGGCACGGTGTCGCTGGCTTGTGCGGTGATCGCGCCCACCGTCAGTTGCGCGGCGATAAGGGTGGCCTCGGCCGCCGCTTGGGTCTGGCCGACCACGTTCGGTACCGTGACCATGACCGGCTTGGCCTCGATCGTGACCGTGTCGGCCTCGCTGTTGAGCTGGCCGTCGTTCACGATGAGTTGCAGCACATAGGCGCCGGTCCGATCCGCGACGAAGGTGGGGGTCGCGCTGGCAGGATCCGACAGCGTGGCCGTGCTGTCCTGGGGCTTGGCCGTGAACGACCACTGGTAGGTCAAGGGCTGGTGGTCGGCATCGCCGGAGGCGCCGCCGTCCAGCTGCACGGCATCGCCTGCTTTAACCTCCTGGTCGGGTCCGGCATTCGCTACCGGCCGGCTGTTTTCGGTGCTGATGATGACGTTCGCGGGATCACTCGCCAGGTGACCATCGTTGACGATCAGCTGGGCGATATACGAACCGGGGAGATCGACCAGGAACTGCGGCTGTTGCGCGCCAGGGTCGGACAATGTGGCGGCGCTGCCGAACGGAATGCTCGTCAATGACCATAGGTAGGTCAGAGGGTCGTTCTCGGCATCGGAGGAGAGACTTCCGTCCAGCGTAACAGTAGTCTGCAGAGGTACCGTCTGAGGAGTGCCGGCATTCGCCACGGGCTTGGTGTTCTCGGTCGTCAGGATCACCGAGGCCGGCGCGCTGTTGGCTTTGCCGTCATTGACGATCAGCTGGGCGACATAATCACCGGGCAGATCGGCGGTGAATTTGGGTTTGACCAGGCTCGGATCGGAGAGAGAGGCAGTGCTATTGGCCGGTTTTCCGATCAGCGACCACAAGAAGCTGAGGGTGTCGCCGTCAATGTCCATGGAGGCGCTGCCGTCCAGCACCACTTCCGCCTGGAGCGCGATCTTGCGGTCCGACCCGGCATGGGCCACCGGCGGCGTATTTTCGGTGCTGATGACGAGCGGCGTCGGAGTGCTGTCCTCGGTGCCGTCGTTGACGATGAGTTCGACCGTGTACTGGCCGGCCTTGTCGATCGGCAGGGTCGGTGTCACGGTGGCTGAATCCGACAGAATCGCCGTGCTGCCCGCCGGCTGGCTCGTGAGGGTCCATCGGAAGGTCAGGGGATCGCCGTCGACATCCGATGATGCGCTGCCGTCGAGCTGCGCGGTTTGTCCCACGCGAACCGCTTGGTTCAGACGGGCCACCGCCACGGGCGGAGTATTGAGCGTGCTGATCGTGACCTGGGCCGGCAGGCTGGATGCCTTGCCATCATCGACCACGAGCTGGAGGGTGTAGTCGCCGGGCCGGTCGATCACAAACGTCGGCTTGATGGCGGCGGCATCGCTGAGCTGCGCCGTACTACCCGGGGGGACCGCCACGAAGGACCAGGCATAGGTGAGATCATCGCCGTCCGGATCGGACGAGCCGCTGCCGTCCAAGGTGACGGTGCCGCCCACGGCCATGGTTTGGCCGGCCCCCGCGTTTGCTGCCGGGGCTCGATTGGCCTGGACCGTCCACACCAAATCGTTCGGATTAAACGGGACGGTGCGGTTTTGGCGAATGGTGAACGTGTCCTGACTGAACAGCGTCGCGCCGCCCGTTACTTCGCCGAAAAACACCGCGCCATCGACGATCATCGTGCTGGCGGCCCGGCTCACCACGGTGGCGGCGACGTCGGGGAAGGTCTCCGTACCGCTGTTGGTGATCTCCGCGCGGTAGGTAAAGTCGATCAGCGTGCTGGACACGCGCTTGGACCCGATCAGCTGGTAGGTCCCGGTGACCGCTAACTCGGTGACTGCCGCGGATGATGGAGAGTCAGAAGGCGTTGCAGCAACAGCGGGGGCCGGCAGACCGAGAAAGATTTGAGTGAAGATTAAAAGCCGCGCGAAAAAGCGGAATAGCGCGGTCTCGTTGAAATGCTCGAGAAATCCTTTGTAGGTATCGGTCTGCATGGACATCGCCATAATCCTTATCTCCCCTCAGATTTAGTAGGCGGCAGGTGTAGACGAGCCGCTTTTGTCACTGCCAACAATCCGGCAGCGGAAAAATGGCTACGGCTTGGAAAGCTCGCGTTGGCTGCGCCGGGTCCGAAACCAGGTCAATCCGAACAGTCCTACGAGCAGCAACGCGGGAACCGCGGGTTCTGGGATCGCTTCACCGAACGGTCTGGTGCGCCCGGCTTCGAGGATGTCGAAGTTGGCATCGTAAATCGCAAAGCTTTGCCCACCCGGGGCTCCGGTCCCGGGCCAGACAAAGTTGACGCTGAAATAAGTATCGGGAAGATTCGGTAGAACCGGCGAAACGGCGACGATCTCGGCATAAAAACGGCCGTCGTCCGGCAGGACCGGGTCGGGCTGAAGGAGGACGACCGTCCAGTCGCCATTGGGCGCCAGCGGATCGCTCAAGTCGCCCGCCTGGTAGCCCTCGCTCAGATTGAAGAACACATCGAACCCCACGGCCGATCCGGGCAAGCCGCTAACGTCATAGCGGTATTGCCAGAGATCCTGACCGACCACGCTGTCGGCGAGATCGATCGCCTGATAGCGAATCACCGTCGCACTTGCATTCGAACCAGAACAGATAAGGAGCAAGCCAAGACTGGCTTTTAGAAGACTTTTCATCCGGATCCTTCCCCAATCAAAGCGGACAAAATGGGCTTGTTCGTAGACGCCCTATGGTTGGCGCTCGAAACCCGTCGACGTCACTCCGAGCGAGCGGCCTACCGGGATAAGCGCTTATTACCGTCGAACATCAGAAGCGTACGGACGACTCAAATGACTTGCCGACCATAACTGCCTCATGTACAAGGCAAGGCCTGTGCCATAAATGCAACAGATATGATAATAAATTGATTTTATGGAGCTTTTTGTGTGATGCAGGGAACTTTAGCAACTCAGGTCCCTTATCGGCCGGCGAGACCGTAAAAGATTTCGACACTCGCGGTGAGGTTTTTTAACGAGTGTTCTCAGACTGATACACCTAAGCACATGTTTGTATTGAAGATTGAGCACGCCGCACCGAACTCTGGTATGTAAAAATTTTTGACATTGCAACTCCGGTTTAAGCCACCTCGATAGCCGAGAGTGCCGGAACTTCCGTTGCCACCCCGCCCCGTACATCACCGCTCGTGGTTATCGCCTGATTCAATAGGGCCCGGCCCTCGGCTTGCCTAAGGGCGAAGATCGCGCCCCCGACGATCATGTGCGAACGACTGAGATAACCGGAAGAATGAACGCCGAAGTTTCAAATGAAGAAATGATGGTGAGCTATGCCGGAGGCGAACCCATGACCATGGACCGGTAGACCCTAAATCCAGTGAATGGCTTCTACGGAAGCCGCTGTCAATTAAGGCTATTCAATATCAGTTGTTTAATTCCGGTTATCGGCAACTGATCAACCGCAAAGTCGCGCCGGGAAGAGATCAAAACGGGATTCAAGTCAGCCGATTGGTGGCACCGGCCATGAGTGCCCTTAACCAGGTCCGGTTTGAGTGGAATCACATCCATCAACATTCGGAAGCCTAGTTGCTTTTGGAGCAGCCGAAACCCAATTTTCAGCTTTGGCCACCGGATGTCCGGATCGACGAAAAGCTCCACCGGATCGTAGCCCGGCTTGCGATGGATATCGACCGTACGGGCAAAGTCAGGACTCTTCGCATCGTCCTGCCAATAGTAATAGCTGAACCAATGCCCGGGTTCGGCGATGGCGATCAATTCCCCGGAGCGCGGATGATCCAGGCCCATTTCGGCTTTTCCCTGCTCCGCCAGTACTCGCTCGATACCCGGTACCGTGCCAAGCAAGCGTTCCACGGCAGGACTGTCCGAAGCGTTCCGCACGTAGACATGGGCTATCTGATGATCGGCCACGGCGAAGGCGCGCGACGCGCCGAAGTCCAGCAACTCGTAGCCGAGGGTCTCGCGCACGGAGATGTAGCCCTGTTCGCGCAAAACTTTATTGATATGGACACAGCCCGTGGCCGGCTCGATGCCGTACTCGGAGACCACCATAACATCGGCTCCCTGAGCCCTAACGTGGTCGATCAAGTCTCCCGCGACGGCATCGATGGCGCGGACGTCTTCCCATATTCGCGGATCGGCCGGCCCGAGGCGCTGAAGGTTGTAATCCAGGTGCGGCAGATACACCAGTTGCAGTTTGCAGGGATGATGGTCGAACGTCCATTTGGCGGCATTTGCGATCCAGCTCGACGATCGTAAGTCCGCCGCCGGGCCCCAAAAGTTAAACATCGGGAAAGGACCCAATTCGGCTTCGATCCTCCGGTGCAGATCTGCGGGATTCGAGTAAAGCGCCGGAATTTTCCGCCCATCCGCGGGATAAATGGGGCGTGGGGTAACAGAGTACTCCACGTCAGCGTACATGTTGTACCACCAGAAGAGTTGAGCGCAGCTGAAATCGCGGATGGACATTTTCGCTGCATCCCAAACCTTCTCGCCATGGACGAGATGATTGGACTGACGCCAGAACCATACTTCGGCAAGATCGCGAAAATACCAGCCGTTGGCGACTATTCCGTGCTCCCGGGGAAGGGAACCGGTCAGCATCGATGCTTGGGCGGTACACGTCACGCCCGGAAAAACCGGCTCCAAATTAGCGACAAATCCATCCGTAATCAGCCGGTTCAAATGTGGCGTGTGCTCGCCCAAGAGCGAAGGATTAAGCCCAACGATATCGATCACAACCAGTCGTTTCATGGTTTAGCATCAATCATTAATAACGAGAAATTTGGAGCTTAAGCTCAAGAACTTAACTTCACAACGGATGAATAAGGACCAGTCGGAGCAATGGCGATATGGGTACGGAGTCCCGAAAATCAATTGAGAACAAACACCCAGACCGAACAGGTTGTATCCGTGCGATCTTTCAGATGTATGCGGGTGGACATCGCTATACCACCCTGATCAAGACCCTGAGCGGCGATCCAACCGATGCTGCGTCGGCGGCGCTATCTCGGGTGAATCCCGTTTGGCGAGTACCGAAACACCCGTCAGGGCGGATCGGCGAAGAAGCGGATGCCCCAGGCGGACCATCTCGAAATCCGTCGGCCCGAAGCTCGCCATCGTATCTCAAGACCTCCGGGATGAAGTCCAGGCCGGCTCGAAGCGGCGCCCCAAAATTATCTCAAAGCGACCGGAGGCGAGCGCTTCTATCGCCCCGATCCCCGAAGGAATCGAAGTATCTTCTCTCGAGCCTGGCCTGCAGCAGTCTTTGCGGGAGCAACATCGCGGCCTTGGGCGGCAAGCGGAATCACTACTACTATGACTGTTCGTACCACCACAGCCGCGGCGCCAGCGTCTGCGTGAACGATCACAAAGTCCGGGTGGAGACGCTCGATCAGGAGATCCTGTCCGGTCCCGGGTGACGATTCTCACGTCCGAGGCGATCGATTATGTGATTGAAAAGGCCCTGAGCCTCATCAAGCAAGCCCTGACGACTGAGCCGCCCGACTATCTGGGCGAGATCCAAAAGCTCAAAAAGGAACTGGCCAACTTCATGGCGCTGATTGCCTCGGGCCAGACGTCCACCAGCATCCTCGCAGAAACCCCCAAACGCGAAATCCGGATCCAAAGCCTTGACGAGGACATGAGGCGTTTGAGCGAAACGCCGGCCGCATGGGATCCGCGCCAGCTTCGCCAGCAACTTCATGACGGGATTGGATGCTTCAAGATCCAGATGCAGGGCGATGTGGCCGCGGCACGAAAGGCAGCTTCGGCAGCTGCTCAAGGAACCGATTCGGCGTATTCCGGTGGAACGGGACGGCAAGAAAGTCTTGCTGGCGGAACGACAAACGACCGTTGGGACTTTGCTGCCCCAAGGTTATATAAACGTGGCGTCCCCAAGGGGATTCGAACCCCTGTTACCGCCGTGAAAGGGCGGTGTCCTAGGCCTCTAGACGATGGGGACAAGGAACTTGATTGGTCAATCCGCGAGTGGTGGAGCCAGCGAGGATCGAACTCGCGACCTCAACAATGCCATTGTTGCGCTCTCCCAGCTGAGCTATGGCCCCACGCGATCGAGAACGCGAATATTAAAGAAAGACTTCGCGTTTGTCTAGGCTTTTTTATTGATATAGGCGATGGCTCGGCCGACCCTGGAGAGCGTCGTATCTTTTCCCAACAACTCCAGGGTGAGGTCGATGGGAGGCGATACCGTCGTTCCCGATACGGCGACCCGAAGCGGCTGAGCGACGCTGCCCATCTTCACTCCAAGCGTTTCCGCCGTCTCCACGACCACCTGGTGAATCGCCTCTCGGCTCCAGTTACCCAGCGCCCAGAGTTTTGTTTCCAGCGCTTGCAGCGCCCCGAGATTATCGGCGGTCAGGTTCTTGCTGGCGGCCTTCTCGTCGTACGCTTCGAACTCTTTGTAAAAGAAGACGCTCGCGTTCGCCATATCGACCAGGGTCTTGCACCGCTCGCGCTGCGCTTCGACCACCCTGACGGGATCGGGCCCCCGAGTGGGATCGATGTCCAGTTGCCCCAGATGCCAGCGCAGATGATGCGCGACATGCAAGGGATCGCTGTGCATGATGTAGTGATGATTCAGCCACAACAGTTTTTCCGGATTGAACGCCGAGGCCGAATGATTGATGTCGTTAACATCGAACAGCTCGATCATTTCGTCCACCGAAAAGATCTCCTGATCGCCATGGGACCAGCCGAGGCGCACCAGATAATTGATGAGCGCCTCGGGCAAATAGCCGTCGTCGCGGTATTGCATGACGCTGACCGCTCCATGGCGTTTCGATAGCTTGGCTCCATCTGGCCCTAAGATCATCGGCACGTGAGCGTATTTCGGCAGCGGCGCGCCCAAAGCCTTCAGAATGTTGATCTGGCGCGGCGTGTTGTTGAGATGGTCGTCGCCGCGGATGACATGGGTGATCTGCATGTCGAGGTCGTCGACCACCACCGTGAAGTTGTAGGTGGGGGTACCGTCCGAGCGAAGAATGATGAGATCGTCCAATTCACTGTTCTTCACAATGACCTGGCCACGCACGAGATCTTCGATGACGACTTCGCCGTCGTCCGGATTGCGAAACCGCATCACCGGCTGAACGCCTTCGCGGGGCTCGGTACGATGGCGGCAACGGCCGTCGTAGCGGGGCTTTTCCTTGCGTGCCAGTTGTTCGGCACGGAGGTTATCCAACTCTTCCCTAGTGCAGTAGCAATGATAGGCCTTGCCTTCGTTCAGCAATTGCTGGGCAATGGCTTTATAACGCTCGAACCGATGGGTTTGATAAAACGGTCCTTCGTCGTATTCCAGCCCGAGCCAGGTCATACCCTCCAGAATCGCATTGACCGCGTCGACCGTGGAACGCTCCAAGTCCGTATCCTCGATGCGCAGGATAAAGGTGCCGCCGTGCTTGCGTGCGTAAAGCCAGGAGAAAAGCGCCGTGCGCGCGCCGCCAACGTGCAAGTAACCCGTAGGGCTGGGAGCAAATCGGGTGCGTATGGTCATTCGAATAATCCTGAAAAAAGACTAGAGTTGCCGACTTTTGCCGTCGGCCCTCAGTGACTAGAGGGTGGAGGAACGCTAATAATACCAAAATCCGGTGTATTCCTTTATCGCGAAGATCGAGGGATGTTACCGAGGGACCGGAACCAGGCTATCCTTATTGTTTTTCCCGGATTCAGTGTCATCGGCGATCCAACGAACGCATTCCATTCGTAATGACTCTCGAGACGGCAGATACTCTTCAAAACCCTTTATTGCAACTTTGCTACCAGGAAATGCGGGCGAAGAAACTGGTGCTGCCCACGCTCCCCGACATTTCCCTCAAGATACGCAAGGCCATCAACGACGACCGGGCGAATAATTCGAAGATCGCGCGGGTCGTTCAAATCGATCCGGCCATTACCGCACGGCTGATTCATATCGCCAACAGTCCGCTTTATCACGGCCGCAAGAAAATAGAGAGCTGCCCCGAGGCTCTGACGCGACTCGGGCTCAAAGCGGCGCAGCACTTGATCACCACGTTTTCCTTGAAAGCGGTGTTTATCGCCAAGTCGTCCCAGATCCGGAAACGGATGCATGAACTGTGGGCGCACAGCAGCTACGTCGCCGCCATCTGTGCCGTGCTCGCCCATAAGACCAGGGGGTTCGATCCCGATCGGGCGATGCTGGCTGCGCTGGTTCACGATATCGGCACCGTTCCCGTGCTCACCTTCGCCGATCGGCATCCGGAATTGATCGCCGATCCCCGCCATCTCGACCAGGCGATACAAACCTTGCGCGCCCCCGTAGGCGCGATGATCTTACGGAAGTGGAATTTTCCTCCGGATTTCGAAGATGTGACGGTCCACGCCGAAAATTGGTTTCGCGATCACCCCGGCGCTCCGGATTATACGGATCTGGTCATTCTGTCCCAGCTCCACAGCTTCGTCGGCACGCTGCAGATCCACAAATACCCCCGCATGGATGAAATTCCGGCTTATCGCAAACTCATGGAGGGACAAGCGGCGACGGATTTGAGCAAAGACGTGCTCGGTCTTGCCAAGGAAGAAATTTTGCAGATTCAGCAAATGCTTACACGTTGACACAAATGGAAATCCGGCTGTCTGTCCTCGTCCCGACGACTCCCCTGCTTCAAGCCGGGGCGCAGCCGCTAAAGCTCGGGGACATTCTTCGAGCGGTCGTTGAGACACAACTCAAGGACAACAGCTTCCTTCTCCGACTCGACGCCGGCGGCCGCACTCTTACGGCAAACAGCAGCGCGAACCTCCAGCCGGGGCAGATACTCGAACTCGAGGTGGTCAAGCTCGGCACCACGCCCGAGCTTCGCATCGTGCCGCGCGATTCCGGCGCCGATATGCCCGAATCGACGGTTCAGCAGGCTTTACGCCTGTTCTTGCCGAAACAGGAACCGCTCGCCGATGTGATCCAGGAACTCCACCGCCTAGTCGCGCAGGCCAGACAAACGTCCTCGTTGCCCGCCCCGATCACACAAGCTTTAGAAAATCTGTTGGCCTCGATCCCGAAAAAATCCGAGTTGGCGACGCCCGAGGGCTTGGAAAAAGGTTTATTGAACTCGGGGATATTTCTTGAAGCGAAGCTCGCCGACGATGCCGATTCGTCGGCCGAATTCGCCGATTCGGATTTCAAAGCGCAACTGCTCCGAGTTCTCGATAGGCTGAAGGTGCTTCGGACCAGTGCGGACGCTATCCCCGATACGCCCCGCACTACGGCGGACGGAGGAGAGATTCAAACCCGACCGTTCAGCGCCGATGCCGAAGAGCAAGCGGAACTAACCGAGTTTCGTTTCGAAGACGCCGGCACATCCGAAGATATCGCGCTCGCGGATGAGCGAATCGCGCGAACTGCGGAGCGCGGCGAAAAGGATTCACCGAAACTGCCTGGAGACTCGCAGCTCGCGACGCCGCGCACCCCGGAGCACGAATTATCCACCGCACGCCGCAAGACTCTTCCGTCACCGGACGAACAGAACGAACTCGTGCAGGGGAATGAACGCGGAGCCGAACGTATCGCGCAAAAAGTCGAAGCCGCAATCGCCAGGGTGGTCATGGATCAGCTTGCGTCACTGCCCAGGAACGATGCCGCGCCATCCGTTTGGCAAGTGGAAATCCCTTTTACCGATGGACAGCATAAGGACGCGGCAAAACTGCTGATAACCAAGGATGCGAAGCCCGGCAGCGCGGAGAGTCCCGACTCTTGGTCGCTTACGCTGGAATTGCACCCGCCGGGGCTCGGGACGTTCTGTGCGCGCGTCGTCTTGAAGGGCGACCGGATCGACACCTATTTGTGGAGCGACACGGCAACGACATCCGACCTCATCCGCGAGCAGTGCGAACGTCTTAGAGCGCGACTGCATGGCGCAGGGCTAGCCGTAGGTCAACTGACGGCGCTGGATCGACCGCCCGATTCGCCGCGCTCCGAAAATCCCTCCCCGCCGATCCTGGATCTCCGCGCATGACCCGGCTGGTCAACCCTCCCGATATCGCCGTCGCCCTGCATTACGACGGAGAGAGCACCCCGCGCGTGACCGCAAAGGGCAAAGGTGCGGTCGCGGAGCAGATCATAGAGCGGGCGCGGCAACACAATATTCCGCTGCACGCGGACGAGGGTTTGGCGAACGTGTTGGCCAAGGTCCCGCTGGGCAATGAAATTCCGCGGGAACTCTATCTTGCGGTGGCCGAAGTGATCGCTTTCGCCTATTCGCTCAGCGGCAAAATGCCGGGCAAATAGCGGAAGCCGAACCATTCGATCTTTAGGATTTATAGCGCGTGGGATCTGAAATACCGGCTTCGGCAAAACCGATTTTTCGGAATCGGCACGAGTCGCACGAACCGCAGGCTCGCCCTTCATCGTCGGCCGAATAACATGACACCGTTAAAGCATAATCGATGCCCAAATCTGTCCCGATGCGGATGATTTCGGCCTTTTTGAGCGTGATCAACGGCGCATGTACCTTGAAATGCTTCCCCTCGACACCGGCCTTGGTCGCCAAGTTCGCCAGACGCTCGAAAGCCTCGATATACTGCGGCCGGCAATCGGGGTAGCCGGAATAGTCGACGGCATTCACGCCTATGAAAATGTCCGCGCTGCCCAAGACTTCCGCCCAGCCGAGGGCGAATGCGAGAAAGACGGTATTCCGCGCAGGTACGTAAGTGACCGGAATGCCTTCCTGCGGAGTCTCCGGCACGGCGATGCGGGTGTCGGTGAGCGCCGAGCCGCCGAACTCGCCGAGACCTATTCGGATGATCTTGTGCTCGATCGCGCCGCAGCTCTGCGCCACGCGCCGGGCGGCATGGAGCTCCGCGCCATGGCGCTGTCCGTAATCGAAACTGAGGGCGTAACACTCGTATCCTTGCGACTTCGCGATAGCCAGAGTCGTCGCCGAATCGAGTCCGCCGGAGAGTAAAACAACCGCTTTTTTCATCGTCGTCATCACCGTCCGGGTGTGTCGCCCCAGAGGATCTTGTGTAGCTGTACTTGGAAACGAACCGGCAAACGGTCGCGCAAAATCTTGTCGGCAAGCTCCGCAGGATCTTGCGCGCCCATGGCCGGCGAGAAGAGCACTTCGCAACGATCCGACAAGCCGTATTCCTCCATCTTGGCCTTTGCCCATTGATAATCGGCCTCGTTCATGATGACGAACTTGAGCTGATCCTTCCGATCGAGATAGTCCAGGTTGCGATAGAGATTCCTCGACTCTTCGCAGGACGAAGGCGTCTTGAGGTCCAGAACCTTGACGACTTTCGGGTTGACGTCCGACACGTCCAGAGCCCCGCTGGTTTCCAGCGAAACCTCATAGCCTTTCTCGACCAGCGCATCCAGCAAGACGAGACACCCGCGCTGCGCCAACGGCTCGCCCCCTGTGACGGTCACATAACCCGGATGGTAGGTCCCAACTTCAGCCACGATTTCGTTGATGGACATCTTTTGGCCGCCGGTAAAGGCGTAAGCCGTGTCGCAATACACGCAACGCAACGGACATCCCGTCAAACGGACGAAGACCGTCGGCAATCCAACGGTGCGGGACTCCCCTTGCAGGGAGTAGAAGATTTCGGTTACTCGAAGTTGATTCACTAATCAGGCGCTGCCAAAAATCAGCGCTTTGCTTCTTGCCGTAGCTTATCCAGCCGTTTCTCCGCCATCTTTGCGGCGCTGGAATCGGGATAACGCTTGACGACCTCGGTCAGCAGTTCCTTCGCGTTCGCCTTCTGGCCGGTTTCGTACTCGATGAAACCGATTTTCAACAGAGCGTCCGGCACTTTGCTGCTCTGTGGAAAGTCCTTGATCAGTTTCCGGAAAATGTCGCGCGAAGTATTGAAATCACGGCTGACATAATACGCTTCCGCAAGCCAGTAGTGCGCATTGTCCGCGTATTCGCCGGTCGGATAGGCCGCGATGAAGTTTTTGAATTCCTTGACCGCTTCCGGATATTTTCCTTCTTTCAATGTATTGAAAGCCTTTTGATAGGCCGCCTGGCGATTTCCCGGATCGCCAGGCGAAACGGGCGCTTGTGGCGCCGGTGCCTGAGACGCGGTCGCTTCCGTCGGGGCTGCGCCATCGGGCGAAGCGGACTGATCGAGGGGCGCCTGCGGCGCAGCGGAACCGCCGGCGGACAACTGCTGCATACGCTGGTCCAAGTCCGTATACATAGCCTGTTGCTGGTTTTTCAGCTCTTCGAGCTGATGGGCAAGCTCCTCGTTTTCCCCGCGGAGCTTGAGGACTTCAGCCTGCAACTGCTCCATCCGATTGAACATTTCGATCAAGGTGTTTCCCGAGAGACGCTTCTCCAACTGAGAGACGCGCTCCTCGAGGGTAGCCACCCCGTAGCCGGTTTGATTTTGATCGTACCTTCGATCGTATATCTGGTCGTACTGCTGGGCACTCGAAATCGTCGCATGCAGCGATCCCAAAAACAGCAATGTGAAAACCGGCTTTTTTAGATGCATACGGTTAACGTCCCGAATAGGAAATTTCCACCCGACGATTCTGCTGCCAAACCGATTCGTCGTGACCCGATACGGCAGGTTTTTCCTCGCCGAAACTGACCACTTGGACCTGGCCATCATTAGCGCCCTGGAACTGCATCATCTTGGCTACGGCCTTGGCCCGCTGCTCGCCCAACGCGATGTTGTACTCGGGAGAGCCCCGCTCGTCCGCATGTCCTTCCAGAATGATGTTGCGCTCCGGATGGGAAGCCAGATAATTCGCATGAGCACTGACGACCTGCTGATACTCCGGCAGCACTTCGTAGCTATCGTACATAAAGTAGATGACTCGCTTGGACAACGGACTGGACGGATCATCCAGCATCGGATCGCCGGTCCCGCCCGCACCCGGACCGTAACCGGCGCCGCCCGGACCGTATGCGCCGCCATCCGTGCCTTCGCCGTACTTGCTGATCTGCGGGCCGCCGGGCCCGCCCTCCATGCCCGCTTCGGCGCCGGCCTCCTCTTGCACGCCGCCTTTCGAGCTACAACCGTTAAGGACAAGAGACATCATAGCGACAACCAATGCAGTCTTGACAAGTTTCATCTGTTTTCCCCACTAGCAAGATAAAAATCGACCTACTGTTTTTTCTAAGCTTCCGCCCTTCTCACGAAACCCGCTAACGCCGCCTTACGGGGACCACGCCGGCTCGCGCACTTGTCCGCTGTCGATACGAAGGCTCTGCTGAACCCTGCCGTCTATCGAAACGGCTGCCAACTGCCCTACTCCGCCGCTCTTCGAGGCGTAAAGAATCATGCTCCCGTTAGGCGCAAAACCCGGCGATTCGTCCAGACGCCCCTTGGTTAGCACGCGCAATGTACGGGTCTGCAAATCCATCACGGCGATCCGGTAGTCGCCGCCATTGCCGTGGACCATCGCAATGCTGCGTCCGTCGGGCGAGAACACTCCGCGCGCATTGTATTCTCCCTCGTAGGTCAAGCGCTGCGCCGGCCCGCCGGAGGAAGACACGAGATAGAGCTGCGGCTTCCCGCCTCGATCCGAAGTGAATACGATGCTCCCGCCATCCCGCGACCAGTTCGGCTCGGTATCGATGCCGATATGATCCGTAATTCGGCGCAAAGAGCGGGACGCCAAATTCATCACGTAAACATCAGGGTTGCCATCCTTGGAGAGGGTCATGGCCAATTGAGAGCCATCCGGAGACCAGGCCGGCGCCCCGTTGATGCCGGGCGCGTCGGACACCTTCTGACGTTCGCCCGTCGCAAGGGTCTGGATGAAGATGGCCGAGGTCTTGTTCTCGAACGACACGTAAGCGATCCGCTTGCCGTCCGGCGACCAGGCCGGGGACATGATCGGTTCGACCGAGCTGATGATGGTTTGCGGGTTATACCCGTCGGTATCGGCGATTTGGAGACGGTACTGCCGATCGCGAGGGCCGCTACCGGTCACGGTTACGTACGCCACGCGAGTAGCGAACGCGCCGGGCTCGCCGGTCAACTGCTGATAAATGACGTCGGCGATACGGTGCGCGGTGCGGCGCGTCTCCGGCGCATTGAACGGGATTCTGGCGCTGGTCAGCAGCGTACCTTTTATCGAGTCGTACAGGAAAAACTCGGCCTCGTACTGGCTGCCGGCACCGGGCTGTACCCGCCCTATGACCAGATGATCCTGCCCCAACACTTGCCAGGTGCGGAATCGAACCTGCTCCGGCGACGTCGGCGTTTCCAGCATTTCGCTTTCCGGCAAAGGTTTGAAGCGTCCGCTACGTGCGAGATCAGCCGCGATGATGCTGCCGATGTTGTCGCCCGGCAAAATCTGCTGACCGAAAGGCACCACGGCGATCGGCATGGCGCCTTCGACGCCCTGAGTAATTTCCACGTTTAGCTCGGAGCGCGCCCAACCACTGAAGAGCGTGAGAAAGACGCTCAAAAAGAAAACGCTGCGAAATCGTCTATTCATCAAACACCTGGACAAGAATTATTCGGGCTTGAATGTGAACTTAAATGCTCGAAGTTGTTCCGCCACCTTCGGGTCAGAAGGCCATGGCAAAGGCGATGCTTTGCGCACGGCAGCCTCGGCGGATCGGTCGAACGTGGAGTCGCCGCTACTGCTGACCACTTGGACATCAGCCACCTCACCGCCCGGCAGCAAGCGGACTTGAATTATACAGGACAGCCCGCTCTTGGCGGACGGCGGACGAAGCCATGAGCGCGTAACTTTCGGCTTGATGTACGTATTCGCCCAGTCGCTCGCCGCTTTCTTGGCTTGCTGTTCCATCGCGGCTCGGTGTTCTTCCTCGAGCTGCTCGCGCAATGCCAATTCGCGCTCCGCCTGTAGCCGGCGGGCCTCTTCCTCGGCCTTCCGTTTCGCCTCGGCTTCGGCCTTCCGGCGCGCTTCTTCTTCGGCTTTCCGCTTTGCCTCCAGCTCGGCTTTTCGCTTCGCTTCCGCTTCGGCTTTCTGTTTGGCTTCGAGCTCCGCTTTCCGTTTTGCTTCGGCCTCCGCTTTCTGTCTAGCTTCCAATTCGGCAGCTTTCCGTTTCGCCTCGGCTTCCGCCTTTTGCTTGGCATCCAACTCGGCTTTCCGTTTTGCCTCGGCTTCCGCCTTTTGTCTGGCTTCCAGCTCGGCTTTTCGCTTCGCGTCGGCTTCGACTTTCCGTTTGGCTTCCAACTCGGTCTTCCGTTTCGCTTCCGCTTCGGCTTTCTGTTTGGCTTCGAGCTCCGCTTTCCGTTTCGCCTCGGCTTCCGCCTTCTGCTTGGCTTCCAACTCCGCCTTCTGTTTTGCCTCGGCCTCCGCTTGACGCTTGGCCTCAGCCTCGGCTTTTTGTTTAGCTTCGACTTCGGCCTTTCGCCTCGCCTCCTCTTCAGCCCGGCGTCTGGCTTCGAGCTCGGCCTGACGGCGATCTTCCTCCTGGCGTTTCTTCGCTTCCGCCTCCGCTTTGCGCAACGCCTGTTCTTCCGCCTTGCGCTTGGCTTCCAGCTCAGCTTGCCTGGATTCGTCGGCCTTACGCTTCTGGTCGGCGAGGCGCTTGGCCTCCTCCAGGCGTTTTCTTTCCTCCGCCTCGGCTTTGCGCTGAGCTTCCAGTTCGGCTTGCCGCTTGGCATCTTCGTCCTGTTTGCGCTTCAATTCTTGGGCTTCGGCCTGCTCCCGGCGTTCGGCCTCTTCTTGGACGCGCCGCTCCTCTTCCAGCTTTTCCTGACGGGCCTGCTCCTCGCGCCGCCTGGCTTGCCGTCCCCGCTCGATCTGGAATTCGTCGACCGCTGTCGCCTGAATGATTTCCGGCTGGGGCGGCTGCGCGACCGGCGTGACGGAATCGAACTGAACCGCAAAAAGAAGGATCAGAACAGCGTGTAGCGCCACCGATAGCCCGAACGGACCACGGTAGCGTTTGGAATGGGAACGACTCATTCGTCCTCGGCCGGGCCCGTCATCAATCCGACGCTCGGTACGCCCGCGTTTTTGAGCGAGGCCATGACCATCACGACTTTGCCGTAATCCACGGTCTTGTCGCCCCGAATCAAGACCGAGAGCCCCGGTTTTTTCTGGAGAGCATCCATGACTCTGGCGGTAAGCGCGTCGGAATCGACCTCGACGTCCTCCTGATTGCCGGCATCCACGAACAAGCGGCCTTCGGCATTGATCGATACGATGATGGGCAGATCCTGCTGCGGATCGACGGTTCTGGCCTCGGCTTGGGGAAGATCCACGTCCACCCCGGTTTGAAGCAGCGGCGCCGTCACCATAAAAATGATCAAGAGCACCAAAGAGACGTCGATATAAGGAACGACATTGATTTCGGCCATGGGCCTGCGGCGACGGCCGCGCCCGCTTCCCCCGGATGATACGTTCATTTTGCGTGCGCCTGACGATGCAATAAGCTCAGGAATTCTTCGGTGAACGCTTCGTACCGATTGGCCAGCCGCCCGATATCGGTCGAATAGCGGTTATAGGCCATGACCGCCGGAATCGCGGCGAACAAGCCCATGGCAGTCGCCACCAGCGCTTCGGAAATGCCGGGCGCCACCATGGCCAGGGTCGCCTGCTTGACGCTGCCGAGCGACCGGAACGAGTTCATGATGCCCCACACGGTGCCGAACAGTCCGACGTAGGGACTCGTGGAACCGACCGTGGCGAGAAACGGCAAGCGCTCGTCCAGGCTCTCCAATTCGCGGTTCAGGGCCACGCGCATCACCCTCTGCGTTCCCTCCATCACCGCATCGGGACCGATGTTCGGCTGTTGCCGCAGCCGCGCGAATTCCTTGAATCCGGCCATGAAGATATTTTCGAGCCCTTCCGTCCCCAGATCCTCTCGGGTCAATTGGCGGTAGAGATCGGCAAGATCTATCCCCGACCAGAAGCGTTCTTCGAACTCCTCCGAAGTCTCCTCGGCGCGCCTGATCTCCTTGTATTTCGAAAAAATGAAGGTCCATGAAATAACCGATGCCAAAACCAGAATGAGCATAACGATCTGGACCACCGGGCTCGCTTCGGTGATTAACTTGAATATGGAGAGTTCAGAGGTCATTTTTTAACCGTTGCAATAAAAAATCAGGAATGGCCGTGGGCCGGAAGGTTTCGGCGACGAGACAGACGACGCGCACCCGCGCCTCGCACACGAGTTCGTTATCTTGCCGTACCGCCAGTTGTTTGAACGTCAAGCTCGCCGACTTCAACTGCTCCACTTCGGCAGACACCCAGAGCATCTCGTTGAACCGTGCCGCTTTCACGTAGTCGATCTGCATCGAGCGAACGGCGAACAAGATCCCATGTCGGGTCCGAAGGTCATCCTGCTCGAAACCCAACGAACGCAAAAACTCGGTCCTTGCCCGCTCGAAAAATCTGAGATAGCTGGCGTGATAAACCACGCCGCCGGCATCGGTGTCTTCGTAATATACGCGGACGGGCCAGCGAAACCCGCTTTGTTCGGAAATATCCCCCAACTAAAAGAGCTCCTCGTTCACATTGAGCGCCTTCGGCGGCTCCAGACCGAAATGAAGGTAAGCCGTGCGCGTCGCAACCCTCCCCCTCGGCGTGCGCATGATGAAGCCTTGCTGAATCAAGTAAGGCTCCAGAACGTCCTCTATGGTGCCGCGCTCTTCGCTGATCGCGGCGGCTATGTTGTCTAGCCCTACCGGACCGCCCTCGAATTTCTCGATCATGGTGCGGAGCAGCTTGCGATCGAGCTGGTCGAAGCCGTTATGGTCGACGTTCAGCATTTCCAGCGCCTTGCCGGCCACCTCGACGGTGACTCTTCCGTCCGCCATGACTTCGGCGAAATCGCGAACTCGCCGCAACAGCCGGTTGGCGATGCGCGGCGTTCCGCGCGACCGGCGCGCGATTTCGCGGGCACCTTCGGGGCTCATTTCAACGCCGAGGATTTTCGCCGAGCGGGTGACGATCCGGGTCAATTCCTCCGGCGTGTAGAACTCCAGGCGGTGGACGATCCCGAATCGGTCACGCAAGGGCGAAGTCAAAAGTCCGGCCCGGGTAGTCGCACCCACCAGGGTAAACGGCGGGATATCCAGCTTGATCGAACGCGCAGCCGGACCTTCGCCGATCATGATGTCGATCTGGTAATCCTCCATCGCCGGGTAGAGAACCTCCTCCACCATCGGGCTCAAGCGATGGATCTCGTCGATGAAAAGAACGTCGCGCGGCTCCAGATTGGTCAGCAAAGCCGCCAAATCCCCCGCCTTTTCCAGAACCGGCCCCGAGGTCTGGCGTAGGCTGACGCCCATCTCGTTGGCGATGATGTTGGCCAGGGTTGTTTTGCCGAGTCCCGGCGGACCGAAAATCAGAACATGATCCAAAGCTTCGCGTCGCGCCAGGGCCGCTTGAATGAAGATCGCCATCTGCTCGCGCATGGCCGCCTGGCCGATGTAGTCGTCCAGACGGCGCGGACGTATGGCGCGGTCGACTGCGTCTTCGTCCGGGGAGCCGGCGGGATTGATGAGACGGTGGGTAGGCATAGTTATAAATACGGTCTATTTTGAGCGGCAATTACTCCGCCCACAGTTCCCCCAACGCCCATTCGACGGCTTCGAAAGGCGGAACGGAAACCCGGCTGTCGCCGGCATGGGTCTGTACCAGCAACCAGCGCCCCTGCTGGTTTTCGTAAGCCTCGAGAACCCGCGTGTCAGGGTCGACCAGCCAGGCATGAGCTACGCCCAGGGAGCCGTAGAGCGGCAGCTTTTCGGCGCGGTCGTCGCGGGCCGTAGACGGCGACAGCACTTCGCAAACCCAGTCCGGTACGCATTCGAACCAGGCGGCATCGGGCAAGCGGGGCATTCGCTCCCGTCGCCATCCGGCCAGGTCCGGCACCAGGACGTGCCCACCGAGATGAAGCTCCGGCTCGTCCAAAATCCACCAGCCTCCGGGGCCGCCATCACCCAAATCGAAAGGACCGCCGATCCGAACCCCGAGATTCGATGACGCCCGCGCATGACGCGGCGCCGGACGGGGATGGGTGATCAGGCGCCCGTAAACGATTTCTCCCACCAAATTGGGCGGAAGGGCGAGAATGTCTTCGTAGGTCGCGGGTTTAATCGCTGGATTCGCCATGGCTGCTCGGATTCTATCGTATCAAAGTTCAGCCGGTTTTTACTTCGCCGCGGACTGCAAGGCTGAACGAATGATCTCCTCGCTGCTCTTGCCGTCGACCGGAACCTTCCGCACCAGGTTGCTGGCATCCTGCGGCTTGAATCCTAAAGCGATCAATGCGCTGACCGCATCGTCCACCGGACTCGCCGCCGGTGCCGGCAGGGTTCCCGCGCCGGGCAGATGAACCGTGGGCAGCTCGGGCAGACGGTCCCGCATTTCGATGATCAAGCGTTCCGCGGTTTTCTTGCCGACCCCCGGCAAGCGCACCAGACGGGCGGCGTCCTGCGCTTCCACGCAACGGTGGAACTCTTCGGCGCTCAAACCCGACAGAATCGCCAGGGCGAGCTTCGCACCGACGCCGCTGACACGGATCAGGCTGCGGAACAGGGCGCGCTCCGCCTCGGATACGAATCCGAACAGGCTGTGGGCGTCCTCGCGGATCGCCAGATGGGTGTACAGCGTCACCTCTTCGCCGATCTCCGGCAGCTTGTAGAAGGTCGACATCGGCGCGTCGATCTCGTACCCGACGCCGCGCACGTCCAACAAAAGAGAAGGCGGCTTTTTGGCGACCACCAAACCGCGCAAAAATCCGATCATCGCATCACAACTCCGGCCAGCCGCAGACGCCGCAAGGTCTGCCGGTGGTGGATATGGCACAAGGCCACGCCCAGGGCGTCGCTGGCGTCCAATTGCAGCGGCGAAGAAAATTTGAGCAGGAAACGCACCATGTGCTGGACTTGCAGCTTGTCCGCACTGCCTTTTCCGACCAGGGCCTGCTTCACCTGCCGCGCGGCATATTCATGAACCGGCAATCCCGCCGCAAGGCCCCCGCAGATGGCGGCTCCCCTGGCCTGCCCGAGCTTCAGAGCCGAATCGGCATTCTTGTGCATGAATACTTGCTCGATGGCCAGTTCGTCGGGCCGGAATTCGAGCGCGATTTTATAGACCCCGTCATAGATTTGCTTGAGGCGTTCGGGAAAATGATCCGTTTCCGTGCGAATACACCCACAGGCAATCAAGACGGGTCCTTTATCGCTATCGCGAACGACGCCGTAGCCGGTACGGCGTGACCCCGGGTCCAGTCCCAAAACGACCGTCACATCGCCTCTTTATCCGATCTGGGCGAGGATGTCCTCGCTGATATCGGCATTGGAATAAACATTTTGTACGTCGTCCAAATCTTCCAGACGCTCCAGAAGGCGGATCATCTTCTCCGCGTCGTCCTTGTCCAAGGCCACGCTCGTGCTGGCTCGCATAGTCACCTCGGCGCTCTCTGGCGCGAGCCCGGCTTGCGCGAGCGTATCGCGCATCGTCTCGAACTGATCCGGAGCGACCAGCACATCGATCGAACCGTCGCCGTTGCTGATCACATCGTCCGCGCCGGCTTCGAGCGCGGCCTCCATCACCCGGTCCTCTTCGACGCTCGCCGGATAACTGATGATGCCGGTCTTCGAAAACAAATAGGCCACGGAGCCGTCGGTGCCCAAGTTGCCGCCCGCCTTGGTGAAGGCATGGCGCACTTCCGAAACCGTGCGATTGCGGTTGTCGGTCAGGCAATCCACCATTACCGCAATGCCGCCGGGGCCGTAGCCCTCGTAGCGCACTTCCTCGTAATTGTCGCCTTCGCCAGCACCGGTACCTTTCTTGATGGCCCGTTCGATGGTGTCCTTGGACATATTGGCGGAGAGGGCCTTGTCCATCGCCGCCCTAAGGCGCGGGTTATTCGCGGGATCGCCGCCTCCGTTCCGGGCCGACACGGTGATCTCCCGAATCAGCTTGGTGAACAGCTTGCCGCGCTTGGCGTCTTGAGCGCCCTTGCGATGTTGGATGTTGGCCCACTTGCTATGACCTGCCATTGATTAACTTACCTCCGCTTCAGCTAAAACCGTGCCGAAAAACCGGAGAATTCTACCACCATTGCTATAGAAGCGAGCGGGCCCGGTCCGTCAAAAATACCGCAAGCGGTTGGCATTGCTCACCACCGTCACCGAGGACATCGCCATGGCTGCGCCGGCGATCATGGGATTGAGCAGGATTCCGAAAACCGGATAGAGAAAACCGGCGGCGATCGGAATAGCAAGCGTGTTGTAGATAAAGGCTCCGAACAGATTCTGCTTGATGTTGCGCACCGTGGCCCGCGACAGCTCCATGGCCTCGGCTACTTTCAGGAGCGAACCGCCCATGATCACCACGTCGCCGCTTTCTATGGCGACATCGGTGCCGGTGCCGATCGCCAGCCCCACGTTGGACTGGGCCAAGGCCGGTGCATCGTTGATGCCATCGCCTACCATGCCTACGATCTCCCCGGCCTCCTGCAAGGCTTTCACGACAGCAGCCTTATCCTGGGGAAGCACCTGCGCGCGTACCTCGTCGATGCCGGCCTCGGCGGCAATCGCCTTGGCCGTGACCTCGTTGTCGCCGGTTACCATGAGCACCCGTACGCCCATGGATCTCAATCGCGCAACGGCTTGCTTGGAATCCGCCTTGATCGGATCGGCCACCGAAAGCAGCCCGACCACGGTTCTGTCGACCGCCAACAGGACGGGGGTTTGCCCCTCGCTAGCCAACTCGGTCAAGCGTTCGGCGAAACGTCCGCAATCGATTCCCTGTTCGGCCATCAAGGTCAAATTACCCAACAGTACGGCACGGTTTTCGATGAGACCCGAAACGCCATGACCCGCAACCGCCGCGAATCCCGTAACCGGCAGGAGAGTGCCGTTCTTCTCGGCGGCCGCCGCCAGAATCGCCGCGGCCAGGGGATGCTCGGACCCGGTTTCGAGACTCGCCGCCCATTGGAGCACCTGTTCCTCGGTCCAATCCTGGGAGGTCTCGATTCGAACCAGACGCGGTTTGCCCTCGGTCACCGTTCCGGTTTTGTCCAGCACGATGCAGGTCAGTTTCCCCGCCGATTGAAGCGCGTCGCCGTTGCGGATGAGGATGCCCTTCTGCGCCGCCTTTCCGACCGCCACCATGATGGATATCGGCGTAGCCAGCCCCAAGGCGCAGGGACAGGCGATTACCAGCACCGTCATGGCCGTGACGAAGGCGTAGCCGAGCGCCGGGGCCGGCCCGGCCGTCCACCAAACCAGGAAGGTCAGCAGCGAAACCGCCACGACTGCCGGAACGAACACGGAAGCAACACGGTCCACGAGGCGGGCGATTTCCGGCTTGCTCGCCTGCGCCTTTCGAACGCTGGCGATGATTTGCGCCAATACGGTGTCGCGCCCGATCCGGGTTGCCTTGAACAGCAGCGTTCCAGACTGATTGAGCGTGCCGGCGACGACTTCGTCTCCCACGGTTTTCTCGACCGGCATGGGTTCGCCGGTGAGCATGGATTCGTCCAGGCTGGAATGACCCTCGATGACGACGCCGTCCACCGGGATTTTTTCGCCCGGCCTCACCCGCAAGGTTTCATCCAGGCCAACCTCCGCGATGGGAATATCGATCTCCTGACCATCCCTCAACACGCGTGCCGTTCGCGGCTGAAGACCGATCAACTGACGGATTGCGGACGACGTTTTGCCGCGGGCGCGCATTTCCAGGGCGCTTCCCAGGTTGATGAACGCCAGAATGATGGTCGCCGCTTCGAAGTAGGCGTGCCGCGCCAGCATCGGCAGGCTGTCGGAAAAGAAAATGGCCATGGTCGAGTAGAACCAGGCGGCGCCGGTGCCGAGCGCGATCAGGGTATCCATATTGGCCTGGCGATGCTGCAAACTCTTGATCGCCCCCCTGAAGAAATGGCCGCCTGAGAAATACAGAACCCACAACGTGACCATGGAAACGATCAGCCACACGCCGCGGGCGGTCGGCTCCCCCAGCATAGGAAACCATCCGAAGTGCTCTACCAGCATCAAAGGCGCGCCGACCGCGCCGGCGACGGCGGCCTTGTTGAGCAGCGTATGGTAACGGGCGGTTTCCAGCGCCTCCTGTTCGGCCGGATCTTCCAATCCCTCCATTACCGCCGCATCGTAACCCGCATCCTGCACGGCCTTGCGCAAGACGTCCGGGTCCACGTTCCCTCGCACCAGAGCGGAATGATCGGCAAAATTGACATCGGCGGAAAACACATTGGGCAGCGAGCGCAGCGCGGTCTCGACGGCCTCGACACACCCGGCGCAGCGCATGCCGGAGACGGAAAGGCGGATAGTTTTCGATTCGGGATGGAGAGTCGATGCCATAGTGTTCTCTATGAAAAAAAGCTCTTGTGCGGAATTAATACCCTTTCGCCGCCATTATTTTTATCGGCTGTCCAGCGGAGTTGCTGTCCGCATAACGTATTGGGCCGTGCCTAATACCCCGCTACCGTATACCAAACCGAGCGCCCCCGCTACTACGGATGTTTTACGGTACAATAATCGGTTTTTCCGGAACCGATATTCTGACCGTGACATCATCACTTTTATCCGTTTTGGTGCCCGAATGGGCGGAGCAATCAGCGGTTTTGATCGCTTGGCCTTATTCTCAAGGCGATTTCGAGCCGTGGCTAAATGCGGTCGAAAAAACATACGACCTGATCGCACTCGAAATCGCTAGCCGTGAAACTGTGATTATTATTTGCCGGGATGATGCCCATCAAAGGCATATCCATCAACGGTTGGCGGCATGCGCCGCGAATCTCGACCGGGTTCGGTTCGCTCAGATGTCTTACGACGACGTGTGGGTGCGGGATACGGCGCCGCTCACGCTAGCAACCGAACAAGGCGTAAGGCTTATCGACTTTCGCTTCAACGGATGGGGCGGAAAATATCCGCACGAGGCTGATGCCCGATTGGCTCAGCACCTCCACGCGTCTGGATTGCTTGGCGACATCCCGATGGATAGAGTCGACTTTACATTAGAAGGCGGAAGTGTGGAATCGGACGGTGAAGGCACGATCATGACAACCAGCCGCTGCCTGCTCAATCCCAACCGCAATCCGGAACTGACGCGCGAACAAATCGACAATCGGCTGAAAACCAGCCTCGGCGCCAACCGTATTCTTTGGCTCGACCATGGCCATGCCGAGGGCGACGATACCGATGCCCATATCGATACCCTGGCCCGCTTTTGTTCGGCAGATACGATCGCCTACACCGCCTGCAACGATCCCGGCGATCCGCTATACGACGAATTCAAAGCGATGGAAAATCAACTGCGAACCTTCGTCACGTTTTCGGGTCAATCTTATCGCTTGATACCTTTAAATATTCCGCAACCGATTTTCAGCGAAGAAGGCAATCGATTGCCGGCGACTTACGCCAATTTTCTAATCATCAATGGAGCCGTTCTAGTCCCTGTATATGACGATCCGGCGGACTCCGAAACTGTGGCGCGTTTGGCCGATGCCTTTCCGGATCGCGAAATCGTGGGCATACCTTGTATACCGCTCATCCGACAATACGGCAGCCTGCACTGCATGACCATGCAGTTTCCGAGAATAGTTCGAGTAACCTGATATGACACAATCGATCAAAATAGGTTTGGTACAACAAGCCTGCGGCTCTGCGGACAAGGATGTCAATCTGAAGATATCGATTCAGGGTGTGAAAGATGCCGCGGCCCAGGGTGCGAAACTGGTATTGCTGCCGGAACTCCATCTCGGCCCTTATTTCTGCCAGACGGAAGATTGCAGCCGTTTCGATCTGGCCGAACCCATACCGGGACCGACCACCGAAATCTTGGGCGTACTTGCTAAAGAGCTTGGAATAGTCATCGTAGCTTCGCTATTCGAACGGCGCGCTCCGGGGCTATATCACAATACGGCTGTCGTACTGGAAAAAAACGGCAGTTTGGCGGGTAAATACCGAAAAATGCATATACCCGATGATCCGGGATATTACGAAAAATTTTATTTCACGCCCGGTGATATAGGTTTCAAACCGATAACCACATCGTTGGGAAAACTCGGAGTCTTGGTTTGCTGGGACCAATGGTATCCGGAAGCCGCCCGGCTTATGGCCCTTGCGGGTGCCGATCTGCTGCTGTACCCCACGGCCATCGGCTGGAATCCGGACGACGACGCCGACGAACAGCAAAGGCAATTGCAAGCCTGGATAACCATTCAACGGGCACACGGCGTTGCCAATGGCCTACCGGTCATCTCCTGCAATCGCATCGGGCACGAGCCTGATCCAAGCGGTCAAACCAGAGGCATCATGTTCTGGGGAAATAGTTTTGTCGCCGGCCCCCAAGGGGAAATTCTTTGTCAGGCCAACGAGAAAGAAGAGCGGGTTATGGTGGTTGAAATAAACCGCCGCCGATCGGAGGACGTCCGTCGAATCTGGCCGTACCTGCGTGACCGGCGGATCGAAGAGTATGGCGGATTGACTAAACGTTATCTGGATTAGCAAAATCGCCGCGAAACCAGGTACAAGAATTCATCGGCAGCCAAGTTTCAGGAGCCAAAATCCTTTCGATCCTGTTCACTCGATAGCAGAATTGCAGTGGAACCCGGCGGTCCGGCCGGGGACCTTATCTTGCTCTCGATCAGGACTTCACTTCAAAGTCCTCCAGCTTATGGCCTTGCTCGATGAGCGTTTGCAGCCATTTCGGTTTCATACCACGGCCGGTCCATTTTTGAGACAGATTATTGGGGTTTTGGTATTTAACCGGAACTTTACTGCCCTTTCTCCCGGAGACCTTTGTGCCTTCAGTGATGTCCACATTAACACCGATCGAAGCAGCCAATTCCTTTATCTTGCTTATGACTTCCTTGCGCTTAGTTTCCTTCTTTTCTTTCAACGCTTTCTGAGCGTTTTCGATCATGTTTGCCAGTTCGGCTTCGGAAAGGTCTGCTAAATTGCCCTTCATAAACTACCTCTATTATAAAATTGACGTAACAAGATATAGGTTAACCTTGTGAAGACGTAATTAGTATATTAAAAAAATATAAAAAATAAATCGCTCATATTTTAGACAATTAGATAGAAGCAATGAGCGCTGATTCCGCAGTGCCCGTGTTAAAACGGAAGATTGGCGTTATTTCGATTGAATTCCAAGAACCAGGCTGTATCGATGCCGGTCCTACCTGTCAACAATTTGACCGTATATATATAGGTAGACATCCGAATACCGCTAACCCGGTCGCACGAGAGCCTAGAGCAGATTTTTCTGCGACACTACCCCTTTAGTTATTCGTTCGACATTCATCACTTCAGAGCCATGAATCAAGCTGCAAAACAGTTCGGAGCCATTTCACCGTTCACGCCGACCGTTCCGGGCTACAACGCCCCGTCCATGGTCTGGCAAAACCTAAATGGCTGCGGCGATTCTCTGGCCTTGGCTCAGGCGGTAAAGCAAGATAAACGGCTCTATCTGATCGTGACCGAAGATACGCAAACCGCTCTGAGGCTCGAACACGAAATCGAGTTTTTTCTGGACGGAAGCGCGCCGGTACTCCACTTTCCCGATTGGGAAACCCTGCCTTACGACGTTTTCTCTCCCCTGCCCGAAATCGTCTCGGAACGGCTGAAAACGCTCGCCCAATTGGCGCGCATCGAACACGGAATACTGATTACTCCGGTCGCCACCTTGATGCAGCGGTTGGCGCCGCGCTCGCATGTATTGGCCAACACCTTTGCGCTAAAAGTAGGCAGCCGGCTTAATCTAGAAGAGACCCGGCAAAGACTGGAAAGCGTCGGATACGAGTGCGTGTCGCAAGTTCTGCAACACGGGGAATTTGCGGTACGGGGATCGATCATCGATCTTTTCCCTATGGGCAGTACCGTCCCGTATCGTATCGAGCTTTTCGACGATGAAGTGGAATCGATCAGGACTTTCGATACCGAGACTCAACGTTCCCTGGAGAAAGTCAGAGAAATCAGCTTATTTCCCGCTCGCGAGTTTCCTTTCGACGAGGAAGCGATCAAACGGTTTAGACGGGCATTCCGAACGCATTTTTCCGAGGCGTCCATCAACAATCCTTTGTATCAGGACGTCAGCAAAGGCATCGCGTCGGGCGGCATCGAGTACTATCTGCCGCTGTTCGTGGACCAAACCGAAACCTTGTTCGACTATCTGCCGAAAACGGCCGCGGTCGTTCTACACCGTGCCGTCGACGATGCCGCCGAGGTTTTCTTTCGAGAGGTCGAAAAGCGGCACGATCACCGGTCGGGGCATATCGACCGCCCTCCACTCCCGCCGGAATCGCTGTTTCTGACGCCCAGCATTCTGGCCGAACGGCTTGCCGTCCATCCCAGAATCTGGATTGCGTCCTCTCCCGCGCGTCCTACCGAAAAATTCGATTCGGTCGACTACGATTGCCGGCCGCTTCCCCCTGTCGCGATAGACCCGAAATTGAAGCAGCCGGCTGTCGCATTGTCCTCTTTCCTAAGCGAGAAGGCTGGCAGGATTTTGTTCGTCGCGGAAACCGCGGGTCATCGGGAAGCACTGCTGGATACCCTGGCGAAATACGCCATAAAGCCGCAAGTCGTCGAAAACTGGCAAGGATTTCTCGCCGCCGAGAAAAGCCCCTGCCTGGTCGTCGCGCCGATGGACCACGGCCTCTGGCTTACCGATCCGCCGTTGGCCATCATTACCGAAACTCAGCTTTCCGGAGAAAGGGCTCAACAACGGAGACGGCGCCGGACCGCAGCCGATCGCAACCTCGAACAGATCTTCCGTAACCTGGAGGAACTGGATATCGGCTCACCGGTCGTGCATCAGGATCACGGCGTCGGCCGCTATCTCGGCCTGACCAAGCTGACAGTAGGCGGGATCGAAACCGAGTTCCTCGCACTGGAGTATGCAAACAACGACAAGCTGTACGTCCCGGTTTCCTCTTTGCACCTGATCAGCCGGTACAGCGGCGCCAGCCCTGACACCGCCCCCCTGCACAAACTGGGCGGGGAACAGTGGCAAAAGGCCAGGCGCAAGGCACTCGAGAGGGTAAGGGATATCGCGGCGGAACTGCTGAATATTTACGCCAAGCGAGCGGCCAAGGAGGGACACGCCTATAAAACGGTGACCGAGGAATATGCCGCTTTCGCCGCCGGCTTTCCCTTCGAGGAAACGCCCGATCAGGAGAACGCCATCCTCGACGTCGTCAAGGACATGGCCGCGCCCCTCCCCATGGATAGAGTCATCTGCGGCGATGTCGGCTTCGGCAAGACCGAAGTAGCCATGCGAGCGGCTTTCATCGCGGCGCAAAACGGCAGACAGGTGGCGGTTCTGGTGCCCACAACCCTATTGGCGCAGCAGCATTTTCAGAATTTCCGGGACCGCTTTGCCGACTGGCCGATTCGGGTCGAGGTGGTTTCACGCTTCGTCGGCAAAAAACAGCAGGAGCAGCTCCTCGAAGACTTGGAGAAGGGCACGATAGATATCCTCATCGGCACCCACAAGATTCTGCAAAAGGATGTCCGCTTCAAGAACCTGGGACTGGTGATCGTCGACGAGGAGCACCGGTTCGGCGTCGCCCAGAAAGAGCATTTCAAGAAACTCCGCAGCGAACTGGATTTTCTCACCCTGACCGCGACGCCGATTCCGCGCACGCTCAATATGGCGATGTCCGGGCTCCGGGATATTTCCATCATCGCCACCCCGCCGCCTAACCGGCACGCCATCAAGACCTTCGTCAGCGAATGGGACGATGCCCTGATTCAGGAAGCAATACTCCGAGAAATCAAACGCGGCGGGCAGGTTTATTTCCTGCACAACAAGATCGAAACCATGGAAAAAGCGGCGCGGGACTTGGAGAAGCTGGTGCCGGCCGCCCGTGTCCGCACCGCTCATGGGCAGATGGCGGAGCGGGAACTGGAGCGGATCATGCTGGATTTTTACCATCAGCGTTTCAACGTACTGCTTTGCACCACCATCATCGAAAGCGGTATCGACGTTCCGACGGCAAACACCATCATCATCCACCGCGCTGATTTGCTGGGACTCGCCCAGCTGCACCAGATTCGAGGGCGGGTCGGCCGCTCGCATCATCGCGCTTACGCTTATCTGGTGGTACCGCCGAAATCCTTGATGACCGCCGACGCGGTCAAGCGGCTCGAAGCCATCGAGGCCACGGGCGAACTCGGAGCAGGGTTCATGCTATCTTCCCATGACCTCGAAATCCGCGGCGCCGGCGAGTTGTTGGGCGATGAACAAAGCGGCCAGATTCAAGAAATCGGTCTCAGCCTGTATACCGAGTTGCTGGAACGGGCTGTGGCGGCACTCAAATCGGGCAAATCGCTGGATCTCGACATGCTTCCCCACGAGGCCGGCCCCGAGATCGACCTCCAGTGTCCAGCCCTCATTCCCGACACTTATCTGCCGGACGTTCACACCCGTCTCGTGCTCTACAAGCGCATCGCCAATGCCAAGAACGAAGAGGATTTGCGCAAGCTGCAGGTGGAAATGATCGACCGGTTCGGACTCCTGCCTCCGCAGACCAAGAACTTGTTCGCGATCACCGAACTCAAACTGAGAGCGGAAGCCCTCGGGGTCCACAAGATCGAAGCGGGCTCCGGAAACGGCCGGCTATTATTCAATCCGAATCCGGCCGTCGATCCGGCCCAGGTGATTCGTCTGATCCAAGCCCAACCGCAAACCTACAAACTGGACGGCCCGGATAAACTCAAATTTTTTGCCCGCTTCGATACTCCCGAGAGTAAGGTCGTTTTCATCGGCCAATTGCTGGAGGAACTGGCCGCTTAGTTCGACTGACCGCTTTCGCCTGGACGGCGGCTCTTGGCGGAAAGAACGGTTACCGACCCTCATGGCCGTACTTTTATTTAATGCGGAGTTTTTTGTGCGGTATTTCTTGTTTTCGTTCTTGATTTTGCTGATCGGCTTATCGACCGCTTACTACTGGGCCGGACTGGCCGGTCTCTTCCTGGCGGGCATTTTGAGCGTGATGGAGGTCAGCCTTTCGTTCGACAATGCCGTGGTCAACGCCTCGGTACTGAAAAAAATGACCCCGCGCTGGCAGAGGCGTTTTCTCACCTGGGGCATGGTTATCGCCGTATTCGGGGCCCGTTTTCTCCTGCCCATCCTGATCGTCGCCGTCATCACCGGGCACAGCCTACAGGATGTGGTGATCATGGCTTTCCGAGAAAGCGACGAGTACGCCCGTCACATCACGTCCGCGCACATACAGATTTCCGCGTTCGGCGGCATGTACCTGCTGCTCGTGTTTTTCAGCTTTCTGTTCGAATCGGAAAGAACGCTGCACTGGCTGGGCTGGGTCGAACGCCGCTTGTCGCGCCTGGGCAAACTGGAATCGATCGAGGTCATCACCGCGCTCACGGCTCTTTTGACCGCTCAACACTATCTGCCGCACGAAGAGCGCCTGGACGCCCTGATCGCCGGATTGGCCGGCGTCATCCTATTCGTCCTGGTAAAAAGTCTGTCCGCCCTTTTCGAAACCCCGAAAGCCGCCGAACACACGGCACACAAAGCCGGCTTCATGTCCTTTCTTTATCTGGAAATACTCGATCTGTCTTTCTCTTTCGACGGCGTCATCGGCGCTTTCGCATTATCCAAGGACGTCGTGATCATCATGCTGGGCCTGACCATAGGCGCGATGTTCGTGCGCAGCCTCACGGTTTTCCTGGTTCACAAGCGCACCCTGGACGAATACCTGTTCCTCGAACACGGCGCCCACTACGCCATAGGCGCGCTGGCCCTCCTGATGCTGGCCAGCATGGTCGTCGAAGTGTCCGAAGTGATAACCGGACTGACCGGGATGGGGTTCATTCTGCTGTCGCTGCTGTCGTCTGTTCGTCACAAACGGAGACACCTACGCCGGAAGACCGCTTGAGACAAACGTTATATAGCCTTGAAGCCGGACTCTTAATCGACGATAATACGTTCTCTTCAGCCCCGCCATAGGACATGGCCGGGTCTTCGAGTTCAATGGCGAGTCGCGTCGGTCCCCTCGCAACGATACGCTGTAAACCCCGTCAGGCCCGGAAGGGAGCAGCGGTAGCAGCGGATTCGTGTGCCGAGGTGCGGCTGGCGCGGCTTGCCGCCCTAATTCATTCATCCCGGTCGATAGCGTGCACAAACCCAGAATGCCGTATCAGGCCCTAGCCCGGAAATGGCGACCCCGCACTTTTAGCGAAATCGTAGGCCAGGAGCATGTGGTCCGAGCGTTGACCCACGCGCTCGAATTCGACCGTATGCACCATGCCTATCTCTTCACCGGCACCCGCGGCGTCGGCAAAACCACCATCGCTCGAATCCTGGCCAAGGCGCTCAATTGCGAGGATCGAAAAACTTACGACCCGTGCGGCGAGTGCGTGATCTGCCGCGAAGTGGACGAAGGCCGCTTCGTCGATTTGATCGAAGTGGATGCCGCTTCGCGCACCAAAGTCGAAGATACCCGCGACCTGCTCGAAAACGTGCAGTACGCCCCCAACCAGGGGCGGTACAAGGTCTACTTGATCGACGAAGTGCACATGCTTTCGGGGCATAGCTTCAATGCCCTGCTCAAAACGCTTGAAGAACCGCCGCCCCACATCAAATTCCTGCTGGCCACGACCGATCCGCAGAAAATTCCGGTCACGGTGCTGTCGCGATGCCTGCAATTCAATTTGAAGCGGCTGACGCCGGATCAGATTCGCGCCCAGATGGAAGAAATCCTAAGGCGCGAGAGCATCGAATACGAGGCCGCCGCCGTGAAGCTGCTAGCCCGTGCCGCGGAAGGCTCCATGCGCGACGGGCTGAGTCTTCTCGATCAGGCAATCGTCCACGGCGGCGGCCGGCTCAGGGAAGCCGAAGTCAGCCTGATGCTGGGCACCGTGGCGAGGCATCCGGTCTTCGAGCTTCTTTCGGCACTGGCCGAAGGCGATGCCGCAACCTTGCTCCGGCACATCGAGCAGATGGCGGAGCACACGCCGAATTTCGCCGACGTGCTGCAACAAATCCTGATCATCCTGCACCATGCATCGCTCGCCCAATGGATTCCCGAGGCGATCAAGCGGGAGGACGACGCCGACCTGATTTTGAATCTCGCACAACGGATCGGCGCAGAGGATTTGCAGCTGTTTTATCAGATCGGCTTGATCGGACAGCGGGACTTGCCGCTCGCCCCCGATCCGCGCTCGGGTTTCGAAATGGTGATGCTGCGCATGCTGGCCTTTCGTCCGGCTACGAAATCTGCGGACCTGCGGAGTGCCGTCGACGCGGCTCCCCCACGGAAAACCGATCCGCCGAAAATTGCTCGTCCGCTCGACGCCAGCCCCGTCTCCATGCCGACTCAGGTCGAAGCCGAGCCTGCTCCCGAACCGATTAAGACCGAGATCGGAACAGCTCCTGCGCCGCCCGCGTCTCGAATCGGATCGAGCCATGACTGGCACGGACTGATCCAGGCGATGGGCGTCGCCGGACTGACTCGCGAACTGGCGAACAATTGCGTATTGCAAGACCTGGACGAAAAATCCTGTATCCTGGTGCTCGATCCACAACATGCTCACCTCCGCGTCAGCCGGGTGGAGGCCAACCTGGAAAAGGCTCTGAGGGATTATTTCCGAAGTCCTTTGAAACTGACGATCAAAATCGAGGCGCCCGGACGGGAAACGCCTGCTTCGCTGATTCAACGCGAAAAAGAGGAACGCCAGCGGACCGCGGAAATCGAAATAGAGCAAGACGAGAACATCAGGGCACTGAAAGAGCGTTTCGACGCCCGTATCATCCCAGGTTCCACCAAACCCATTGACTGACGGAGAATCCCATGAAAAACCCGCTCGCCAATCTCATGCAGCAGGCGCAGAAGATGCAGGAAAACCTGCAGAAGGCCCAGGAGGAATTAGCCGCTTTGGAAGTTCAAGGCGAATCGGGTGGCGGACTGGTCAAGGTCGTCATGAACGGCAAAAAGGAAGTGAAAAAGGTCAGCATCGACGAAAGTCTGGTAAGAGACGATCGCGACATGTTGGAAGACTTGGTCGCCGCCGCCGTAAATGACGCGGTAAACCGGGTCAATCGCCTCAAACAGGAAAAAATGTCGGCTTTAACCGGCGGTATCGAACTGCCCGCCGGATTCAAACTTCCGTTTTGAACGAGTCCCGCCCTAACATTCGACCGCTCTATCGCCAATGCCAAAGACCGGGGCCTTGTCCCAATTGATGCAAGCCCTGCGCTGCCTGCCGGGCGTGGGTCCGAAATCGGCCCAGCGGATGACGTTCTATCTTCTTCAGCGCGACCGGCAAGGCGCGCGGAGTCTCGCCGAATCCCTGCTTTCCGCTCTCGAAAAAATCGGACATTGCGCGCTATGCCGCACCTTGACCGAAGGCGAACTGTGTAATATCTGCGCCAGTCCCAATCGCGACAGAACGCAGTTGTGCATCGTAGAAACGCCTGCCGAGGTTTATGCAATCAGTCAGGCAACCGGATTCAAGGGTCTCTTTTTCGTGCTCAACGGAAGGCTTTCTCCGCTGGATGGCATCGGCCCGGAGGAGTTGCGCCTCGATTTGTTGGAACAGCGGTTGAGGTCGGGCGAAGTCGCGGAAATCATCCTAGCCACCAATACCACGGTGGAAGGAGAAGCCACAGCTCACTACATCAGCGAGATGGCGAGGAAGAACGGAGTTCGGACGACCCGCATAGCCTACGGCGTACCCTTCGGCGGCGAACTGGAATACGTCGACGGCGCCACCTTGGCACATGCGTTCGACGGCCGCAAAGACTTTTGAACCTCGAGACGGCAGTTGACCGCTTTGATGGTGTAGAAAAGCCCTAGGGATTCCGACCGTCCAGCCTTACTATTCCCGTTTCTAGGTTAGACCCAGCGGAGGAAACGATGACGGATTGTCTGTTTTGCAAGATGGTCGCCGGCGACATCAAGCCTGCGGTGGTATACGAGAACGATCACGTGCTGGCGTTTCGGGATATTCGGCCGCGTGCACCGGTTCATGTGCTGGTCATACCGAAGCGGCACATCCCGACTCTCGACGATCTGCCCGAGGCCGACTCGGTATTGGCTTCCGAGCTACTGCAAGCGGCCAGGAAAGTCGCCCGATCCGAAGGCATCGCGGACACGGGCTACCGCACGGTCATCAATTGCCGAGGGGATTCCGGCCAAGAGGTCTACCACCTCCACCTCCACGTTCTCGGCGGACGCCCGATGAGCTGGCCGCCGGGTTAATGCCGACGCCGACGGGCTACTCAGATCCGGATTAAAGATCCGGCGTTTTTCCGCCGGATCTTTAATCCGCCACTACGGATTTTCCGGAAACCCCGGCCGGGTACTTATTCCTCCTCGTCTTCCGAGTGGAAATCGATACCCAGAATCGACCAATTCTTGAAATCCGTCGGGTCGTTCTCGACCAAACGGATTTTGCAAGCAAACTTCCTCTCCATCTGTCCCTTCTCGGGATCGACCACCCTGATGCCTGAACGAATGATGTAGGTTCGATTGCCCAAGGCCCACGCATCGTACTTGGCGTCGAGAAAGTCGGCATTTTCAGGCAACATACCCTCTTCTTTCATCGAATTTTTGCAGTGCATCAGCGCGAAGTCGGTACGTTCATTTTTGACGTTACCCAACTGTTCTTCTTCCGTTTCTTGCTCAAAGAACACATCCGATTCGACCACTTTCATCACGAAAGGAAGCACTGCTTTGTCCAAAAGGACATAAAGCAGGATGATGAAGAGGAATAAGAAAAGAAGTGAATACTTGCTACGCAATAAATCTTTCATGGCTGACGCTTTGTTATAGTCTTAGGTAAATTGACAATTGAATAATTTTGGCACGTTCATAAAAGGAGGACAGATTTTGCGGCAGCAGAAAAAAAATGTATATATTGATCGTTTAACCAAACGGCTTTTCGAAGCTCCCTCGGCTGGACGAAGCAACAGACCGCAAAACAGCAGCTAAGACCCCTCAGATTGCTATTAGTGCCCGCATTGACGTTACGAATTATTTTTCTATGGATTTTTTCGCGACGTGACCAGTCTTCCAGATTTGACAGCCAAGCTTACCAAACAGGATAAGAAACTGGTGGTGGCCATCTCGTCCAGAGCGCTATTCGACTTGGACGAATCCCACGCTATTTTCGAACAGGACGGCAAAGAAGCCTTCTGCCGGTACCAGGTCGAGCACGAAGACAGCGTCTTGGCGCCGGGCGTGGCTTTTTCGCTGGTCAAGAAACTCCTGGCGCTGAACCGGGTACTGGCCGCCCCGATGGTCGAGGTCATCCTGCTGTCGCGCAATAGCGCGGATACCGGACTTAGGGTTTTCAACTCGATTCGGCATCATGAGCTCGATATCTGTCGCGCGGCATTCACCAGCGGCCAATCGCCTTTCAATTACATCGCGGCTTTCGGCGCGCACCTGTTTCTCTCCGCGAACGCGGAGGACGTGGCCAAGGCCTTGGATGCCGGATATGCGGCGGCGACCATCATGTCGGCCAGCAAGTCCGCGAACGAGTCCGAACAACTGAGGATCGCTTTCGACGGCGATGCCGTGCTGTTTTCCGACGAATCGGAGCGCATCTATCGTTCCGACGGTTTGCAAGCGTTCACCGAAAATGAAATTACCGAGGCGCGAAATCCGCTCTCCGGCGGCCCGTTCAAAGCCTTTCTGGCCGCGCTCCACCAAATTCAGACCCTGTTCGGCCCGGACCAGTCGCCGATTCGGACCGCTCTCGTAACGGCCCGCGCGGCTCCCGCCCACGAACGGGTGGTCCGTACCTTGCGCGCCTGGAACATCCGCATCGACGAAGCGCTGTTTCTGGGCGGGATGGATAAAGGCCCGTTTCTGCGGGCGTTCGGCGCGGACATTTTTTTCGACGACCAAAAAGGCCATTGCGAATCCGCCTGCCTCCACGTCGCCACCGGCCACGTACCGCACGGCATCGCCAATCGTTAGCGTCCTACGCTTTTAAAACCGGCGTCAGCGGACTTCCGGACCACGTCACACAAATGCTCGGAAAAGTAACGCCTTCTTTTCCTCCGGAGCGTGTCGTGAGCCCAACATGTAAGTCGGGTTGAGAAACGAAACCGGGCATTTTCGCGGAAATGGCGGGATCCTTCGTCATCCGAGCCTACTAGTCCACCTCAAATGCCTATGGCGCTTCCGCTCGGCGTCGATTTGCTCCTCGACCTCGCCTTTTGAAAAACCGAGCATGGTCAGAACTTCCGCCGCAATCAGCAGGCTGGCCTCGAACATCTCGGGCACCACGTGATTGGCGCCGGCCATGATCAAGCCGGTGTAATCGCTGTGGTGCTGGGTCCTGACGATGATGGGCAGCGCATAGCCCGACGAGCGTATTTTCGAAACCGCTCGCTGGGCTTCCTTAAGCGATTTGAAGGTTAGGATCGCCAGGCGCGCGCGGGCGATGTGGCAACGCTCGAGCAGCTCGATCCGCTCGCAACTCCCGTAAATCACCAACTCGCCGTCCTTACGCCCTTTTTTGACCTGCTCGCTGTCGATATCCATCGCGATAAACGGAATCTGGTTGGTCCGCAAAAATCTCCCGATCATTTGCCCGACCCTACCATAACCGGCAAGGATCACGTGATCGCTCAAATCCGGCGGGACATGCTCACTCTCTCTGTCGCGCGCCGAGAACCGCTGCCCTGCCATTCCGGCCAGAGCTTCGCTGATTTCGAAGTTGTAGCGGATCAGCACGGGACTCAAAACCATAGTGGCCCAGGCAATCAAAAGCACCCGTGAACTGGTGTCCGTGGCGAGTATGCCCACTTCGGTGGCCAAGGCGATCAGGGCGAAACCGAACTCGCTCACCTGAGCCAACAGCAGCCCGGCCTTGCAGGCGGTGGGGAAGGATTCGCCGACGATCAGAGCCGATGCGACTGTGATGGCCCATTTGCCCAGTACCACCAAGGCGGTACCGATCAGGAGCATGGACCACTCGCCGCTCAACAGCCCGATGTCGAGCTTCATGCCGAGACTCGCGAAAAACAGTCCCATCAAGATATCGCGGAACGGCCGTATGCTCATCTCGACCTGATGGCGGAATTCGCTCTCGCCCAGCATGACCCCGATGATGAAGGCGCCGAGCGCCATCGATAGGCCAAAGGCACTCATCAGCCAACCGGAGAGCAATACGATTACCAGAGTCGTCAGCACGAAGATTTCTTCGGATTGAATCTTGGTGATCTCATAGAAAACGTGCGGCAACACCCATCGCGCCACGCCGAGAAGAAAACCTCCCAAGAGCAGACTCGATCCGAGAGTCCACGCGATTTGCCGGTAAACCGGTTGATCGGGGGTAACGGCGAGCGCCGGAATGAGTATCAAAAGAATTACGGCGGCGAGATCCTGAAGAATCGAAACGCTTATGGACAGCTGGGCGTGGTGCCGATTGATGAGTCTCAGCTCATTTAATTCCCGCACGATGATCGCGGTCGACGACACCGTCAGCGCACCGGCGATCACCAGAGAGGCGGCGGACGAATAACCGCCGAACCAGATCAGGACGCCGGACATTACGGCGATCGTAAGGGTCAGTTGCAATACCCCCAAGCCGAACACCGACCGGCGCAGAGCGAGCAGCCTGGGCAGGGAGAATTCGAGCCCCAGATCGAATAGCAGGAAGGTGACGCCCAGATCGGAGAAGAGACGGATATTCGCGTCGTCTTTCACCAGGCCCAGCGCATAAGGCCCAATCACGGCGCCGGCGAATAGATAAGCCAGAATGTCCGGAATGCGGAAACGCCGAAAAACGACGACACTGACCAGCGAACTGGTCAGAATGACCAGCAGTTCAAGAAAAAATGCCGGTTGTTTCCAGTCGATCATGACTACCCCGGCTTAGGCGTGGCAGCTACTTTATAGATAAAGCCGGCGGCGAATAAATATCCGACAGGCGCTTATCCCGTTCGTTCAGCTAATCGAACAAGTAAATTTGATCCGGCGATACCGTCAAGCGAACGGCCTCATCCTTGGAGAAGAGATGCAATCCGGGCAGTCTTGCCGTCCAGACCGGCGCATCCGACAGTTGATCGCTGGCGCGTCCGGGACGAAAGTGAAGCAAAGTCTCGTGGCCCAGGTATTCCGCGTTGACGACTACGGCCGGAAAGCCGTTTCCGCCCTCTTCCGACAAACGCACGGCTTCCGGGCGAAAACCCGCGGTTACCGGCAAGCCGCGGTCGCGAAGGCTTGCCGCGCACTTGTCGGGCAACACCAGGAGGGCTTGTCCGTTGACCAAGAGTTGCAAGCGTCCGTCTAAGTCCTTTCGCAATTCCGCGGTAAACAAATTCATCGGCGGGTTGCCGATAAATCCCGCGACGAAGGCATTCGCCGGATGCTCATACAGTTCCTTGGGATTGGCCACCTGCTGAATGCGGCCTTGATCCAGCACGGCGATACGCTGCCCCAAGGTCATGGCCTCCACCTGGTCGTGAGTGACATAGATCATGGTTGCGCCCGTGCGCCGCTGCAGATCGCCGATTTCCGCCCGAACCTGAGTGCGCAGCTTCGCATCGAGATTCGATAGCGGTTCGTCGAGCAAGAACACCGTCGGCTCCCGCACCAGCGCCCGCCCCATGGCGACACGCTGACGCTGGCCGCCGGAAAGCTGCTTGGGCAGGCGGTCCATGACATCCCCCAATCCGAGCATGTCCGCGGCCCAGCCTACCCGCCGTCTGATTTCCTCCTTGGAGAGCTTCCGCATCTTCAAGGGAAATTCGAGATTGCCGCGCACAGTCATGGTCGGGTACAAGGCATAATCCTGGAACACCATGGCGATATTCCGCTGCTGCGGACTGAGCTCGTTCGCCACGCGGTCGCCGATTCTTATGATTCCCCCGGTGATCTCCTCGAGTCCCGCGAGCAGTCTCAGCAGGGTGGATTTGCCGCAACCCGAGGGACCGACGAAAACCATCAGCTCGCCGTCCTCGATGCGGAGACTCAGGTCGGAAATGGCCCGATGGCCATTCGGATAGGTTTTATCGACGTGCTCGAATTCGACGCTGGCCATCCTCGACAGGCCTAAAGTGGATGATGGACGTTTCGGCGCGCTGCGCCGCGATCGAAGGTGCGGATAAGCTTCGCTGTCGATGCCACGGTCAAGGCGCCTGATCGACGAACTTCTCGAAGCCGATCAGGGGCAAGGCCCGTTGTACGATCGGATCGGCCGCGAAGCGCTTCTGCACCGCATGGTCGGCGAGATGGTCCGCCAGAGCCACGAGAATCATCGCCTGATTCAGGCACAGATAGTTGTACGCCACTTCGCCCGTCACCGGATTCACCGCGTCGTAGAATCCGAAATCGCCGTAAATGGGATAAAGTTCGATCAGTTTCCGCAAATTGACCGCCGCTTCGGAGGGTTCGGTGAGCAGGGCCAGGGCCGCCGCATGAGGCGTTACCACGCCCTCGCCGTAGCCCGCCGCACCGAGAAACTTTACCCCGTACTCCGAATAACGGTCCGCGCCCGGAGTAGAACTGGGCGACATGCCCCAGACCGGATAACCGAGCGACTCCAGCGCGTATGCCCGCTGTATGTCGGTATGCACTTTGCCGTTGTAGCCGAGGCTGCCCGGTGCGTGCTGCGCTTCATCCAGCACCAGCGCCGGCATCAGCGCCTCGAACAAACTGCCTCCCCACGAAGGCACATAGCGGTAATCCCGCCATTGGTAATAGCCGCCGATCCAGCGAAAACCGTTCACGCTCTTCTCCGTGCGCTCCAGAGGCGTAAGCGACTGCCAATCGAATTCCGCCGGCAGGGTGCGCGCCATCCTGAACCAGTGTTCCTCGGGAACATCGCCCTTGCCGATGGCGATCAAGCTTCCGATGCGGGATTCGGCGTAAAACACCCCGTAATGGAAGGTCGACCGCAAGGCCATGTTCACATAATACCCGTGGGACATGAGCTTATGGTCGGGATCGTAAAAAAAACGGTAGTTGCCGTTTTCGATCAGCCGCGTGCAACGGGCAGCGAACTCCGGAAACGTCTGCCGCGCAACGACGAGACCCGCCGTCAGCCAGGACGAATCCACGAACGAGACGAAATTGCTGGTACGCTCCAGTGTCGTGGTGTTGTAGTAATTGAAATAAAAGCCCCGATAGGTTTCCAGAACTTCCAAGGTCGCGAGCGTCGCCGCGAGCCGTTCCAGCGCCTGCTCGCGGGTAATGAATCCGAGCTCGTGAGCGGCAACCACCGCTAGAAAATGAAAACCGATATTGGTGACGCTAGTGTAATCGCCGATTTTCGAAACCGAGAGATCGACGGAGCCGTTGCCGAAATGCACGCGATCCAGCGGCAAACCGTGCAGCTTGTCGGTCAAAGCGTCGAGGCCGCGCCAGGTATCCTGCGCGATGCGGCGGAGAAATTCCCGCTCGTCGGCAGGCAGGGTTTTGCCGTCGATCAAGGGCGTAGCGGGCCAGCCGGCCAGTCGCTCCCGCAGTTTGGGACGCGCCGCCGCTTCGCCGCCTAAAGCGTCTTCCCAGGCTTTCTTCTTTTCGGCGATGACTAGATCGCCGGTGCCGGGCCCCGGTTTGCCGGTTTTGATCAGCGCGATATCGTCGATCCAATAGGCCCCATTATGGACGCGCATCTCGCGCGGCGAAAAAGTAATGACGAAGGAAGACAATTGGCTCCAGTCCTTGATGCCGATCATGTAATTCAAAGGCACGACGACCTGTTTCCATTGATCGGTAATACCGCTCACCATAAAGCTGCCGACTTCCTTCATCCCGCTCCCTGCCGGTTCCGGACGGCGAAACTGCACCTCGAACTCGGGGTTGAAACCCTCGGCCGGATCTCCCTTGACCCAGAACCTCAAATGATCGTAGTCCGCCGCATCCAGCGAGTTCAAATTCAGCGACGCGCTGAACTCGCCGCTGGTTTCCGGGAGATCCACCGAATCGGTCTTTGGCGGCAAGGCGTATCTCACCTGGAGGGACCTCCCCGAAACACCGTTCGTTCGGTCTTCGCCCAGCCGAAACGCCATGCTGGCCGGTTGTCGCTCCACTATGATCTTCCAATCGCTCAATAAGGCGGCTTCGTCCGCCTTACCGTCGAAATCCGCCAAATGAAATTCTTTTAATAAAGGTTCGTCGCTCAGGCCCAGATCGCTTCCCTTAACCGAAACAGCCATCAAACCCAGGCCGACCGTCAATAACAATTGCTGGATTAGGTTCACATCTCCGCCCGCCGGTTATCGTCTTATTGAGCACGAATCGGCTAATTTCATTAAAGTCGCTAAGAATAGAGGATGCCGGCAGGCATCTCAATTCGCGGACGGCGGGCTCGTGCGATGCCGAGTATGCGTAGTTCTCGTGCAGCTCGGCTTATTTCCAGGTCTGAAAAAAGTCTCCGCGTGAAACGGTCATGCTTTTTCGAACCGCCTCAGACAGCATTGCGCAATGGAATGGATTCCAAGCGGAACGATGTACCCCATTTTATTTCCAGTTTCAGCATGAGCGATGCTTTTCACGGTGTGCCAAGATAATAAGAGGGGTGGCAATGCCTCCTCATCTTGCCACCCCTTCATGTGCTCCACCGCTCGAGACTACCTGCGATTCAGCGCGATGATGTTCTCGATCAAGCTTCTACCGGGAAAATCGGCCCAGATGAGGCCGACGCGGGGATAGGGGATGCGCTCCCGGTCTTTGTTTCTCGGGTCCATGTTGAGCAGGTCCACCGTCATCCGCTGCGTCAGAAGCCAAAGGTTGGTCAACTGGTTGGTGCCCAGAAAGGCGATGGAGCAGATGCCCAACACGCAGTTGACCCGCGGAAAATCCGGATACCAGTCCTTCCAGCCCGGCGTGGTCAGGCCGGTCATCAGTTGGGGCGCGTTGGTGCCCGGCGAGCTATGGCCGCTGGCGACGAAGTAGGGAAAAGCGATTTCGGCGCCGTTCAAGCCGATGGAAAAAACCGTATCGGTCGACGCCGTCGCGGCCAGTTGGAGCTGGGATTTGACCGAGGTCCATTTGTCGTAGAGTTTCCAGTTGGTGCTGACTTTCCAATCGTTATCCCGCTTGACGAAGCGGTCGTAATCGAGACCCACTGCGGGCGAGTGATAGAAATTCTGAATGACGACGACCTTGCCTCGGGTTTCGCCCAGGGTCGGATTCTCGCCGGTATACTCCCAGAACAGACCGGGATACCGGGACTTGTAGTCGTCGAAGGTTTCGGCGAAGGACCGGGTGTTTCCCTTGGCCGGCGTGATGTCTGTGGTTTCCGACTGGATATACATGTAAACGGTTTCCCGGGGGTTTTGATTCAGGAACTGCTGCACGGCGTCCAGCACGGTCTCGAAGCTCGCAAACTGGTACACGAAGCCGTGATAGATCTGGAAAGTGTTTTCGTAATGGCGGCAGCGGATATCCAGTGCCCGGATGCCCGCATCGAGTTGTTTCGCGAGCGACATGGATTGCGCCTGAGCATAGTCGCCGCCGTACAACGCCATGGTGTCGTGGGTTCCCGGCACGGATAGTTCGCTGAACTTGCGGCTATCGGGCAGCGAACTCATCCACTGCGGATTGCGGGCGCCGTTGTCGGCGTCGTGCGAATAGGCGGAGTTGTCGATGGCCAGGGAAACCGTGCTTCCCAGGGCGGTGGCTGCGGTAAGGAACCAGGCGGTCAGTGTTTTAAGAGTGTTCACGGCTCGTCTCCTGAATGTATGTAAAGAGATTTCTTTTCGGGTACGGTGACGATGCGTACTGGCGCAAACCGCGGGCCAACACTCGCCTCCTCATGTAAGCGACTGAATTGACTGGGTTATGCCTAAGAGCATGGGGCAGCGAGCCGATCGTAATCCGTCGAGGAATTACGATATTTCGTACACAAAACGATATGGCGTAAAAATGGCGCTGATTTGAGGGGGGCGACCGAGGGGGAACCCAATCCGAAGCGCGTCACCCTGCCTGGCGAGCTTCCCGAGTGCGGGAATTCGGCGCGCGTGTGTCCAGTCTTCGAGGCGATGGCATCCCGGTTGCTTTCAAGGTAAAAGCGCCGTCGTGCCCGGCGGGGCATGGCGAAAGTAACGGGCGAACCCACACCGAACGAGGTCTTGTGATCATGATCCACCGGAAAACCATTTTAGGAGCCGTCGTACTGTTGGCGGGAGTTTGCGGCGAAGCGCTTCCGGCCACTTCCACGGTTGAGCCCGAAGCGCGCTATACCGATCAGCGCCTGAGCCTGCGCTGCGAAAATCAAACCTTGCAGCGTTGCCTGGAAGAAGTCGGGGCCGCCGCCGGAATCCGCTTCCTCATCGGCGAGGCGGAAGCCGACCGCCGAAAGGTATCGGTGACGTTCGCCGACCTCGACGTGCCCGAGGCGCTGCGACGACTGCTCGACGGTTATTCCTTCGTAGCTTATCCCGACAACCAAGGACGTTGGGTGACGCGAGTCCTGGGAAATCCGGGCAGCGCGGACACGCTCCGGCTGATCGCCGCGGAGCCGAAACCCGCTCCCGGCGAGCCTAAGAGCCTGGACGAGTTCCGCCCACTGCCCGGATCGTACGCGGGGATCGATCCGGACGAAGCAAGAGATCCCGAAGCCCAACAGAAACTTTTCGAAGAGGCTCAAAGGCGCCGACTGTCCGCTTCGGTGGAACGGGCCCTGGATGCCTTACGATCGCCGTATAGCCGATTGCACGAGGAGGCGCTGGATGTACTGGAGGGCGTTGACGATCCCAGGGCTACGGAAGCGCTGATCGCCACCGCCCAAGCGTCCGGCCGCACCTCCGAGTTCCGTCAGCGTGCAGCGCACCACTTATGGCAGCATGGCGCTAGTCAGGGATTCCGCGATCGTGCGGTGATCGATGCATTCGAGCGACTCGCCGGAGATGCCGATCAAGGAGTGCGGTCGTTTGCGCAACGCGTGGTGCGGGACTGGAACGTCGCCATGAACTCGGGTGCCGAGACTGGCGAGGCTTCCACAGAAACAACGATGACGGAATTAGATGGCGGCGCCATTCCCTGACCGGCCTGCTGCGGCGGAAGCTGAAACTGGTCGGTCATCGCGGCCTGACTCAACGTTAACTGTCTCCGGGAAAACCGGGGCGGTTCAGCTGGACGGTGCACGCACCGCGCTGGAACGCGAAAGCTTTAGCGTGAACAAGGCTGCGCACCGGGCCGGTTTCACCAGTGCCGCCAACTTCGCCACCGCGTTTCGCCGCCAATTCGGCGCCCCCCCTGAATCAACTGCGTCCGCGGAACTGAGTCGGAATATCCCAAACGTCAGTCCGCATTTCTCAGATTGATTCGCAACAAGACCACACCGTCGATCCCGTTCGCGCTACCTATTACGCACTATTTTGCTGTGTTATTATCGGCCTCCACACTGCCTTATTTCACTCGTGTTACCGCCGAATTATGTCCGTATCCGCTCTTGCCATACAGCAATTTGCCCTATTGGATGACGCCGAGTGCGAGCAACGAATCATCGCCGCGAAGCGAAAACTCGGCGATCGTTGCGTGATTCTGGGCCATCATTACCAGCGCGATGAGGTGTTCCGCCACGCCGACCTGACCGGCGATTCCCTCAAGCTGTCCCGCGAAGCCTCCAAGTCCAGTGCCCAGTACATCGTGTTCTGCGGCGTGCATTTCATGGCGGAGGTGGCGGATATCCTGTCGCGTCCCGAACAAATCTCGATTCTCCCCGACCTCGCGGCCGGCTGCTCGATGGCCGACATGGCGAACTTGGCCGCCGTCGAGCGGTGCTGGAACGAACTCGGTCAACTGTTCGATCCCGACGAAATCGTGACGCCGGTGACCTACATCAATTCCGCAGCCGATCTGAAAGCCTTCTGCGGGCGGCATAACGGCATCGTCTGCACCTCCAGCAATGCCCAAAAGATTCTCGACTGGAGCTTCGCCCAGCGGCAGAAAGTGCTGTTCTTTCCCGACCAGCACCTCGGACGCAACACCGGCTATCGCATGGGCATTCCGCTCGACGAGATGGTGACCTGGGATTTCGCCAAACCCATGGGCGGCCTGACCGAAGAGGAAATCCGCCGGGCGAGGATCATTCTCTGGAAGGGCTTCTGCTCGGTGCATCAGATGTTCCGTCCCGAGCATATCGACCGCTTTTTGGAGCGTTACCCGGACACACGGGTGATCGCCCATCCCGAGTGTTCTTTCGAAGTCTGCCAGAAAGCCCAGTACATCGGCTCGACCGAATACATTCTGAAAACCGTACGCGAGGCGGAGCCGAACACCCGCTGGCTGGTGGGCACCGAGCTCAACCTGGTCAATCGGCTGGCCGAGGAACTCAAGCCGCGGGGCAAGGAAGTTCATTTCATGTCCCCGACCGTGTGCATGTGCTCGACGATGTTCCGAACCGATCCGCAACACTTGCTCTGGGTGTTGGAAAACCTGGTGGAAGGACACGTCGTCAACCGCATCAAAGTACCCGAGGGTGACGCACGCTGGGCCAAGCTGGCTCTGAACAAGATGCTGCAACTGGCTTGATTCGCAACGCGTCGATGGCGAGCCGGTAGGATGCGCTGACGCAAGGAAGCGAATCGTTCGCAACCGATGCGCTTCCCTTCGGTCAGCACATCCTACGTGCTTTTTCTTTCAGCCACCCCATTTGTCGCAGTCGGTAAATTAGGCCGATTGCCTTATAATTCGTTTTTTTGTCCCGCGCTGTCACATGCGGATTCATTTGGTGGCCGTCGGTAACCGTATGCCGGATTGGGTGACGGAAGCTTATTCGGAGTATGCCAAACGCCTGCCCCGGGAGTGCGAACTGGCGCTGAAGGAAATCGCCCCGGCGAAACGCGGGAAGAATGCCGACATCGTCCGACTGACCGAGGATGAAGGAGAGCGGATGCTGGCGGCATTGCCGCGCGATGTGCATGTAGTCGCGCTCGATGTGGCGGGAAAGGAGTGGAGCACGCCGGACTTGGCCGCAGCTTTGGCGCGCTGGCTGGAAAGCGGACGCGACGTGGCGCTTCTGGTGGGAGGACCGGACGGACTCTCTCCGGCTTGCCTGGAACGCGCGAATCAACGATGGAGCTTATCGAAGTTGACTTTTCCTCACCCGGTGGTGCGTATCATCGTAGCCGAGCAGATCTACCGGGCGTGGAGCATTCTGCAGCATCACCCTTATCACCGATAGCATGGACACCCGAAGTCCGCAGATTATTTTGGCGTCGGCATCGCCCCGCCGCCGCGAACTGCTCGATCAACTCGGCATCGCCTATGACGTGATGCCGGCCGCAGTTCACGAACACCCGCAGCCGAACGAGTCCCCCGAAGCCTATGTCCAGCGCGTGGCGGCGGAAAAATCGCTCGAAACATGGAAGAGCAGCGGCGGCAGGCTGCCGGTATTGGCGGCGGATACCGAGGTCGTATTGGACGGGAACATCTTGGGCAAGCCGCAAGATTTCGAGCACGCTTCGCGCATGCTCTCGCAGCTGGCCGGTAGGGAGCATCGGGTCCTGAGCGCCGTTTCGCTGCGGAAAGGCGACCGGCATTGGGAAGCGCTGAGTGTCAGCAGCGTGAGCTTTCGCCGAATGAGCCAGGAAGAAATCGAAGCTTACTGGGCCACCGGCGAACCCCGCGACAAAGCCGGCGCCTACGCCATTCAGGGCAAGGGTGCGGTCTTCATTCGGCATCTGTCCGGCAGCTACTCGGGCGTCATGGGTTTGCCGCTTTTCGAGACGGCGGAACTGTTGAAATGTGTCGGGATCTCGGTCCTCAACGTTTCTGCCACCTAGCCGGCGCATGAGCGACGAAATACTCATCAACGTCACACCGCGGGAGACTCGCGTAGCCATCGTCGAAAACGGCGTCTTGCAAGAGGTCTTGATCGAGCGAACCCGCCGCCGCGGGCTGGTCGGCAACATCTACAAGGGCAAGATCTGCCGAGTGCTGCCCGGCATGCAGGCCGCTTTCGTGGACATCGGGCTGGAACGGGCGGCATTCCTGCACATATCGGATCTAGGAGCCACCGATCGGGAGAAAACACCGACCGACCAGATCGAGCTGATTTTTCACGAAGGGCAGGAACTGGTCGTACAAGTCGTCAAAGACCCCATAGGTGCCAAGGGCGCGCGGCTCACCACCGAAATCGCCATTCCGTCGGTGTACGAGGTCTATATGCCTTACAGCCGAACCTGCGGCGTATCGCAGCGCATCGAGTGCGCTCAGGAACGGATTCGGCTGCGCACCGTCATCGAAACCTTTCAGAAGGAGCACGCCACCGGAGGATTCATCTCGCGCACCGCCGCCGAGGGCATCGAAGAAACCGCGCTCCGCACCGACATGCTGTTCCTGCTCAAGCTGTGGAACTCCATCGCTCAGCGGATCAAGACCGTCAAGCCGAAAACCTTGCTTCATGAGGACCTGCCGCTCAGCATGCGGGTCTTGCGCGATCTGCACCGCGCCCGAGTCGAGAAAATTCGGGTCGATTCTCGCGAAACCTACGGTCGCCTGGTCAAGTTCGCCAAGGAATTCGTTCCGGAACTGGCTCCCCTCGTCGAGCATTATTCCGGCGAACGGCCTTTGTTCGATCTTTACGGCGTCGAGGACGAAATACAGAAGGCTCTGGAGCGCCGGGTCATGCTCAAGTCAGGCGGCCATCTGGTGTTCGACCAGACCGAGGCGATGACGACCATCGATGTCAACACCGGCGCCTTCGTCGGCGGACGCAGCCTGGAAGAAACCATCTTCAAGACCAATCTGGAGGCGGCCCAAGCCATTGCGCGCCAGCTACGGCTGCGCAATCTCGGCGGCATCATCATCATCGATTTCATCGACATGCGGGACGAGGACCACAAGCAGCAGGTCCTGCAAGCGCTGGAAAAAAGCCTGGAAAAGGACCACGCCAAGAACACCATCAGCGAGGTGTCTTCGCTCGGGCTGGTGGAAATGACGCGTAAGCGCACCCGCGAGAGCCTCGAGCACATCCTGTGCGAGCCCTGTCCGGCGTGCAGCGGACGCGGGGTGTTGAAAACGCCGGAAACGGTCTGCATGGAGATTTTCCGCGAAGTCATTCGCGAAGTGCGTCAATATAATGTCCAGGAACTCCTCGTGCTGGCATCCAACGAAGTCGTCGAGCGACTGCTGGACGAGGAAGCCGACACCTTGTCGGAACTGGAGACATTCCTAGGGGTTCGCATCAAATTCCGCGCCGAAACGCAGTATACCCAGGAGCAATACGATGTCGTCCTGCTGTAGCGCCGTCTTTTGAAAAGAATTCTTCGTTTTACCCACCGAACGGCGCTGTATTTCGGTCTTTGCTTCATTGTCATATTGGCGCTGACGGTTACTGTCCTGCGCTTCTGGCTGTTTCCCGGAGCGGCGGAGTATCGCCGCCGCCTGGAAACCGAAATCGGTTTCCTGATCGGCGAAACCGTCCGAATCGACGAACTGTCGGCCCGCCTGCATGGCTTCCATCCCGAGTTTTCCCTGAACGGCTTCCATATCCTGGACTCGCAAGGCCAGCCGGCGATCCGATTCGCCGCAATCCGCGTCGACGTCGATCCGCTTCGCACCTTGTTGACCGGCCAACCCAGCTTCGACCGGCTGAAGATTATCGGAGCGAAACTCTCGATCCGGCGCAGGCAAGACGGCACGATCGGCATCGTAGGTCTGCACGTGCGCGACCAGCCGCCGGCCTGGCTCATGGGCGACGGCCGCTTCGAACTGTTGGACTGCGATCTGGAATGGCTGGATTTGCAAGGGAACAAACCGTCTCTGCACTTAGGACGGGCGAATATCCGGCTTGCCAACAAAAACGGAAAACATAAGCTCGGTGCCGATATCATCTTGCCTCAAAGTCTGGGCCAAGCATTCCGGCTTGTCCTGAATGCGGAAGGCGATCTCTTCCGGGCCGAGGAGTGGTCCGGAAAGCTTTACCTCGAAGGAAAGCGCATCGATACGGCCCGGATAGCCGACGCCTTATCGACGCCGCGTTTCGCCATGAAATCCGGAATAGCGGATTTCAGACTTTGGGGAAACTGGAACGGCGCGCTGAATTCCGTGACGGGAGACGTCAAGCTCGCAAAGCCGTTATTCGTTTTCCATGGGGATTCAAACACCGAAAATCAGCTGGCTTTGGCCTCCCTGGAAAGCCGGTTCAGGTGGCAACTGGAAAACGACGGCTGGCGACTGGATCTCGATCGCTTCAGGCCGGCGTTGACCGACACCTGGCCCAAGACCCGCCTTTCCTTCGCCCTCACCCGTCGCGCCGACGGAACGCCTGCCGTCATACGCGCCGCGGCGTCGTACCTCGAATTGGGCGATATCAACACCGTCTTGCACGCTCTCCCGGTGCTCGGCGAAAAAGCCGACGGAATGTTGAGGGACTTGGCCCCGCGCGGCACCGTACGGAATACCAGTTTCTTTTTCGCACCCGGAAGATCGCTGGGCGAACGCGTAGCCCTGTGCGGAACATTCGACGATTTTGGCTCGAATGCCTGGCAATCGCTTCCGGGCGTTTCCGGTTTCGCCGGAAAACTCTGCGGTACCGACAAAACCGGCCGGATCTCGGTATCAGTCGAAAACGGGGATATCCAACCGGCCGCGCTGGGACTGAAGAGCCCGGTTCATCTGAATAAGGCCACGGCCGATCTGTCCTGGCGGCAAACCGACACGGATTGGTCGATTTCATCCCGTTCGCTTTCGCTCGAAAACGCCGATCTCGCCGCACGCGGCCGGTTCGGAGTCGTCCTGCCGAAAAGCCCAAATGCCTCTCCCTTCCTCGATCTTCGCGTGCAACTCGGCGAAACGACTGTGGCCGCCGTCAAGAATTACCTGCCTTTCGCCGTAATCCCCCAAACTTCGCGTTGGTTGGAGCAGGCGCTGATCGGCGGACAAGTCCGAAATGCCCATCTCCTGTTTCACGGCGCGATCGCCGATTTCCCGTTTTATCGGAACGAAGGCGTATTCGAATCCTCGATCGAAGCGCAAAACATCGAACTTCGCTTTCATCCGGACTGGCCGCCGCTGACCCAAACCGACGTCCGCGTGCAATTCCACGGTCCCGGCATGGAAATCGGCTCGACCAAAGGACGAATCGGCCAGGGCCAGATTGTGGAAGCGCACGCCGAAACCAAGGACCTAAAGTCTTCGCCTTGGCTCAAACTGAGCGGAACCGCTCGCGCGACGGTGCCGGATGCCCTGGATTTTCTCGCCCACACTCCCCTTCGGGATATCCCTGAACGGCTCGGCAAGTTCGTGAGCACCGCCGGCGAAACGGATATTTCGCTGAACCTGACCATTCCGCTCGATCAAAAACTGGGCGATACCGAAGTCGAAGGCAAAGCGGAATTCAAAAATGCGACCCTCCGCGTCGAGGATGCCGGGCTGGAACTGGGGCACATCAACGGCCCCTTGCATTTTACGCGAACCGGTTTGAGCGCCGATGCCATTCGAGCCTCGGCGTTCGATCGTCCCGCCGTCATCCGCATCTCGGGACAGAAGGCCGAGACTTCGGTCGAGATCAAAGGCCGCATCGGCGTGTCGGACCTGCAGGAACAAATCCCCGGCAGTCTTTGGCGATGGGCGCGGGGAGCCACGGATTATCGGCTCAATCTCCGGATTCCGGAATCGCTCGATACCGAAAGCGATCCGCTGGTTCTGTCGCTGTCGTCCGGAATGACGGGCCTGGAGTTGAATCTGCCGGCGCCACTCGGAAAGCGCGAAAAAGCGAGAAAAGATCTATTCATCGAAACGGCGATTCTCGCCGGCAGCAAGATCCCGCTTCGGCTGAGCTATGGACACGATGTCACCGCACGGCTCAGGCTCTCGGAATCTGATACCGGCATCGAGCTGGAAAGGGGCGATATCGCCATCGGAACACCGCTCCCCTCCTCCTCATCGAAACCCGGCCTCGCAATTTTCGCCCGACTGGATGAACTCGAAGCCGCCGAATGGCGACGCTTGCTGCCCAACTCCTCGGACGAGCCGGGCAGTACCGGTCTCTTGCGTAAACTGGAACTGAACGTCGGGACGCTATATTGGAACAAAGAAACCTTGGGTCCCCTGATCATCGACATGGAGAGCGAAGACCGACATTGGCGGGGCCATATCGCCAGCGCTTACGGCAAGGGGGGCTTCAAAGCCACGGCCGATTCGATCGCTTTCGATCTGGAACACCTCAAGTTACCGAAACTGAAGGCCAATAAAGCCGGACCGGCGAACATCGAACCCATCGATCCGTCCGCCGTACCGAATCTGGCGCTTAATGCCAAGCGGCTACTCTGGCAGGACGCCGATTTAGGCCCATTCACACTTCAAACCGAACGCCACGCTCATGGCATGATCATAAGAACACTCGAGGGCGGGACCAAAAATCACCGCTTCGACATCCACGGCAGTTGGACACGGTCGGCGGACCAAACCGTATCCACGCGTATCGAGGGGAAACTCCGCATCGAGGACATGGGTGATTTGTTGACCGTCATCGGTTATTCCGGCGAGGTCAGGGAAACCCCTTCCGACGTCGACTTCACTTTGTCCTGGCCGGGCGCGCCCCAGCAATTTTCCCGTGCCAGCGTCAACGGCGACATCCGGATGAAGCTGGGCAAAGGCGCGATTCTCAAGGTCGAGCCGGGGCTGGGCCGGGTGCTCGGTATGTTAAACTTGGACACGTTGTGGCGCAGGCTGTCCTTCGATTTCAGCGATTTGTTCGGCAAGGGCCTAGCCTATGACAGCGTCCTGGGAACCTTTCAGCTCGGCAACAGTCAAGCCGTAACGAAGGGTTTTCTAATCGATGCGGTTCCCGCCAAGATCGTCATCAACGGCCGCGCCGGATTGGTGGCGAGAGATTTGGATCAAGTCGTCACCGTCATACCCCACACCAGCGTCGCTCTGCCCATTGCGGGCGCTCTGGCCGGCGGACCCGCAGTCGGGGCTGCCGTGCTTCTGGCACAACAACTGGTCGGCGAGGAAGTGGACAGCATCACCGCGACCCACTACGCCGTCAAGGGTAGTTGGGACGAACCGCAAATCACCAAGATTAGCCGCAACCTGCCGCTCGACATTCTCGACCGGGCCTGGAGCGGCATGAAAGATTTATCAGGTTTTGGCACCGAAACGGAGAAAAAGACGAATGAGTAAAACGGTTCTCGCCGCCATCCAGATGGCGTCCAGTCCCAATGTCAGCGCCAACCTCATCGAGGCGGGGCGACTAGTCGAGAAAGCCGCGTCCCGGGGCGCTTCCCTGGTCGTGCTCCCGGAAAATTTCGCCATCATGGGTACATCCGAAGCCGACAAACTGGCCGTAGCCGAAGCCGACGGTTCCGGACCGATCCAGGATTTTCTCGCCCAGACGGCGGAGCGGCTGAAGGTCTGGCTGGTCGGCGGCACCATGCCGATCCGCGCCGACAACGGCAAAGTCCGCGCTGCCTGCCTGGTTTATAACGACAAAGGCGAGCGGGCAGGACGCTACGACAAGATTCATCTGTTCGACGTCAACGTGCCCGGCACCGACGAACAGTATCACGAGTCCAAGACCATAGACGCCGGCAGCGAGGCTCTGGTCCTGGACACGCCGTTCGGGCGACTCGGTTTGTCGATTTGCTACGATCTCCGCTTCCCCGAACTGTTCCGGCAGATGGCGGACAGCGGCATGGACATTCTCGTCGTTCCCTCGGCCTTTACTGCGCAAACCGGCGCCGCTCACTGGGAAATCCTGGTGCGCGCCCGTTCGGTCGAAAACCTGTGCTACACCGTCGCCGCCAATCAGGGCGGGTTTCACGTCAACGGCCGCGAAACCTTCGGCCACAGCATGATCGTGGACCCTTGGGGCCAGGTGCTCGGCAGCCTTCCACAGGGCGCCGGTGTGGTGACTGCGGAATTCGACCGCGACCGGCTGCAGAAAGTGCGGGCCGCGTTTCCGGCCCTGACCCACCGCAAACTGCATTGCCGCTGAGGGCTATGGCGTGTAGGCTAGTTTTTATCATCAGCTTAATTCTCACACCTCATCATGAGTCATGATCCTCTTGTAATCGCCCGGCAAACCCTGCTGGAGCCGGCTGGACTCATAGGCGGCGACATCGACCGCGTCATGGGACAGCTCTTGAGCGCGTCGGTGGATGCCGCCGACGTCTATCTGCAATCCACCCGGTTCGAGTCCTGGATGCTGGAAGACGGCATCGTGAAGGAAGGCAGCCACAGCATAGAACAAGGCGCCGGGGTACGCGCCGTTTCCGGCGAAAAGACCGGATTCGCCTACAGCGACGAAATTACGCTGCCGACCCTGCTCGAAGCCGCCAAGAACGCGCGAGCCATCGCTCGAGAGGGAGCACAGGGCAAACGGGAAGTCTCCGGACTATACCGCCCGCCACAGCTTTATCTGCCGATCGATCCGCTGCAATCGTTGCCCGAAGAAGAGAAAATCGCCCTCCTCAAACGTCTGGACGAGGAATGCCGGAGACTCGATCCGCGCGTCGAACAGGTCATGGTGAACCTTGCCGGCAGCCACGAAGTCGTTCTGGTGATCGGCCAGGACGGAGCGCTCCATGGCGACGTGCGTCCGCTTGTGCGGCTCAACGTCAGCGTGATCGTCCAGGAAAACGGGCGCCGCGAACAAGGCAGCTGCGGCGGCGGCGGCCGCGCGGATTACCGCTTCTTTTTGGAAGAAGACCGGGCCATCGAATACGCACGGGAAGCCGTGCGCCAGGCCCTGGTGAATCTGGAAGCGGTCGAAGCTCCCGCGGGAACCATGACCGTGGTCTTGGGACCCGGCTGGCCGGGCGTTTTGTTGCACGAAGCGATAGGCCATGGACTCGAAGGCGATTTCAACCGCAAAGGCACTTCGGCCTTCGCCGGGCGAATCGGCGAACGCGTGGCTTCGCCGCTCTGTACGGTAGTCGACGACGGCACCCTGCCCGGCCGGCGCGGTTCGCTCAATATCGACGACGAAGGCACGCCGACGGAATGCACGGTTTTGATCGAAAACGGCATTCTCAAGGGCTACATGCAGGACAAGCTCAACGCCCGGCTCATGGGCGTATCGCCGACCGGCAACGGCCGCCGCGAATCCTATGCCCACCTGCCCATGCCCCGCATGACCAATACATACATGCTGGCGGGACCTCACGACCCGCAGGAAATCATCGGTTCGGTGAAAAAAGGGCTGTTCGCCAAGAACTTCGGCGGCGGCCAGGTCGACATCACCTCGGGCAAATTCGTGTTCTCCGCCAGCGAAGCCTATTTGATCGAAGACGGGAAAATCACCCGGCCGGTCAAAGGCGCGACCCTGATCGGCAACGGCCCGGACGTGCTGACCCGCGTCAGCATGGTCGGCAACGATTTGCAGCTCGATACCGGCGTCGGCACCTGCGGAAAGGACGGCCAGAGCGTACCCGTGGGCGTCGGCCAGCCGACCTTGCGGGTGGACGGGCTGACCGTGGGCGGTACTCGGGTTTAAGACCAGCGCCCCACCCGTTCCTATATCCGAACGATTTAACGATTAGAAGGAGCCATCCGTGCAGGAACCCACGACTTTCGCACGTGAAGCAAAACAACTCGAACAATTGAAATCCCTGGTGGCGGATTGCCTGGCCGAAGCCCGGCGGCAAGGCGCCACCTCGGCGGAGGCCGGCGTCAGTCTGGAGCACGGCCTTTCCGTCACCGCGCGGATGGGCGAGGTCGAAACCATTGAACATCATCGCAGCCGCGGACTCGGCGTCACCGTCTACGTGGGCCAGCGCAAGGGTTCGGCCAGCACCACCGACCTCAGCGCGACGGCGATGCGGGAAACCGTAGAAGCCGCGTGCCGGATCGCTCAATACGCGGCCGAAGACGAATATGCCGGATTGCCCGACCGGGACATGCTGGCCACCGAGTTCCCCGATCTCGACGTTTATCATCCCTGGGACCTGGACGCGGAAACCGCCATAAACCTGGCGATAGGCTGCGAAAATGCCGCACGCCAGTTTCATCCCGAAATCGTCAATTCCGAGGGCGCGAGCCTCAACACCTTCCAAGGGTTACGAGTCCTGGGCAACTCGCTGGGATTCCTGCATGGCTATGCGTCCAGCCGCCACAGCCTGAGCTGTTCGGTCATCGGCCAGCGGGGCGACAGCATGCAGCGGGACGATTGGTGGACCGTGGCGCGAGACGCCCGAGACATGGAAGCGGCCGAGCTGGTGGGCCGAAAGGCCGCCGAGCGCACGGTAAAGCGGCTCGGCGCCCGTTCGCTGAGCACCCGGCAATGCCCGGTCATCTTCGCGGCGGATATCGCGTCCAGCCTGCTGGGCCATCTCATCGGCGCCATCCGCGGCGGCAATCTCTATCGGAAGTCGTCGTTCCTGCTCGACCATCTGGGAAAGCAGATCTTCCCGGCCTTCATACGAATTCGCGAGGAACCGCACCTCAAGAAGGCCTTGGGCAGCGCACCCTACGACGCCGAGGGCGTTCGGACCCGACCTCACCACATCGTCAAGGACGGCATACTCGAATCCTATGTGTTGAGCACATACTCAGCCCGCAAGCTCGGCATGAAAACCACCGGCAATGCCGGCGGCGTGCACAATCTCGTCATCGACCCCGGCGAACTCGATTTAGAGGGCTTGCTGAAACGCATGAACACGGGACTTCTCGTCACCGAGCTGATGGGCCAGGGCGTCAATCCGGTCACCGGCGATTATTCCCGCGGCGCATCCGGATTTTGGGTGGAGAACGGCGAGATCCAGTTCCCCGTGGAGGAAATCACCATCGCGGGCAACCTGAAAGATATGTTCATGAATCTACAGGCCGTCGGAAACGATGTAGACCTGCGGGGCAATACCCGAACCGGATCTATTTTGCTCGAAAAGATGACGGTAGCGGGGAATTGAAGTTCCCCTGACGGAGACACCTTCGTCGGCAAGGGATTGCCGACCTACCACTCACGAAAGGACGGCATTATACAGGGCTAAAGCTTCGGAGGTTATCTTTTCCGAGGAAAATTCGGTCTCCGCGATTTCCCGGCCGCGACGCCCCATCCGCTCCCGCTGCGGCCCATCCTCGATTAACGTTTTGAGCGCTTCGGCCAGAGCGAGCGCATCCGCCGCCGGTACCAGCAGACCGTTGTCGCCGTGACGGACCACCTCCCGACAGCCGGGGGTATCGGTGGTGACGATGGGTTTTCCCGCGGCTGCCGCTTCGAGCAGCGCCTTGGGGAGGCCTTCCCGATACGAGGGCAGGCAGACGATATGGCATGCGGCGAGCACTTGAGGCATGTCGTCCCGCCGCCCCCACCATTCGACCGCCCCTTTCTGCCGCCAACTTTCGAGTTGGTCGATCGAGACCGATTCCGGATTGTCGGGGTCAGGATCGCCTACCAGGGCGAATCGCGCCGCAACGCCTTCGGCGCGCAGCCGCTCGGCGGCCGTGACGAACTCTCCTATCCCCTTGGTCCAGAGCATACGCGCCGGCAGGACGACCAAAGGGACCTCATCGCGCTCTACCGCCGGACTGAATTCCCGGAGATCCACACCGGCGCCCCGGATCAAGCTCACGCGGGCGGCCGGCAACCCCAAGCTCATCATCTGCTCGTAATCGTCCGGGTTTTCCACGATAACGTGCCCCCGTGCGAAAATCTGCCTCAACACGGCGCGGACCACCGGACGAAGCAGCCGCGCCTTGACGCTGTCCGAAGTAAACAGCCAGCCGAGACCGGCCATGTAATTCACCACGGCACATGGCTGGCTGAACCACGCAGCAATGGTGCCGTACACCACCGGCTTCATGGCGACATGCTTCACCAGATCGGGCCGAATCTTTCGGTAAATCTTGATCAGATCGGCAATCACCCGGAGTTCCGCCATCGGATTGCGGCCGCGCCGCGACAATTCGAGCGGAACGACATGGACGCCTCGCGCTTCGATGATAGCCCTGTGCTGCCGTACCCGCGTCACCACGTAGACCTGGTAGCCTGCGTCACGGGCGGCAGTCACGTGGGGCAGCCAATGCGAGCAAACGAACCAGTCTTCGGTAACGAAAAATAAAAGTTTCTTGTTCAAAACGGCTTGGCTCAATGACCTGGAAAGGCGGAACGTCGTCTTTTCGTATGGCCCGTGTCTTGGTTGCCTGTTCGCACTCGACCCGCAGCCCGTCGTCCCGAAACTCGCGAAGAAAGACTCAAGAAAATGGGACAGTATAATACCCGATGGCGCGAACTTGATCGGTTCAGGGTCAGCATCCGCCGCTTCGTGCCGCAACCGAAAAACGATCGGTCGCGCGCTCGCGCAAACCCATTCAAACCTTATCGGAATCAATGATCGCAAAACCGAGGTTCGGGAAAGACCGGACCTTTTTTTATCTCGTTCGCAACGCAATAGGCACTTTCAGCCTCCGAGCGGTCGGCATCGGCCTGTCGTTCACGGCTCAGGCGATTACCGCGCGGTTCATGGGTTCCGACAATTACGGGCTATTCGTGTACGCCCTCGCCTTCACCCCGATCTTATCCTGGCTGGCCCAACTGGGCATGGTACAGACCTCGATCCGGTACGTCGCGATTTACAACTCGCAGAAAGACTGGGGCGCCATTCTAGGTTTCATGGCTTTCGCGACGCGCAGCACGCTCGGAGCTTACCTTGTCATCGGGTCAGCCGCAGCGATGATCGGCTGGCTGCTGAAAGACACAATGGACGATCTGCATCGTTATGTTTTCATCCTGGCTTTCCTCCATGTGCCTTTCATGTCCTTGTCCGAATTGCGCGTGGGCGTTCTCCGCGGCCTGCTCAAGATCAGTTTCGCCGAACTCCCGGAAAACCTCGTTCGCCCCCTGCTCCTGATCATTCTGCTGTCGGCGATTTATTTCGGGTTTCACGACTTCGTCGATCCCGTGACGGCAATGCTGATCAGCCTGGCCGTAGCCATGACCAACTTCCTGCTGGGCAGCGCATGGCTTCGGCAATCCCTGCCGGAGGGCGTTTCCGGCAGCCTGCCGTCCTATCGAAAAAAAGAATGGCTGACCATGGCCGTTCCCATGTTCGTCGTCGTCGGCATCCAGCTGCTGATCAGCCAATTGGACATCCTCCTGATCGGATCGATGGTGGGCACGCGGGAAGCCGGTTCGTATGCGGTAGCGGCCAGAGTCGCAGATTTCGCAGCTTTCGGCTTGGTCGTGGCCAGCAGCGTAACCGCGCCTTTAATCGCCGCACATTGGAACAATCGCTTGATTCCGGACCTCCGGCGGCTACTGAAAATCACCACAATAGGCAATGCCTTGTTCGTTTTGACGGCCGCCTCACTCATTGCAGGCATAGGAAAATACATACTCGGTATTTTCGGAGCATCGTTCGTGGATGCTTACCCTCTTCTGATCATGCTCCTGGCCGGAAAATCGCTGTACGCCCTGACCGGTCTCGGGACCATCCTGCTGACCATGACCGGACATCAGAAGGAAGCCACATGGCTCATGGGCGGCGGCTTGGCCGTGCAACTGCCTTTAGAGCTGTATCTCATCGGCGAACACGGCGCCATGGGCGCGGCTATTGCCAGCGCGATCGCGGTCGCCGGCATAAACCTTTCAGCGCTGGTAATCGTCAAAACCAGGTTAAAATTGAGCCTCATCGGCTAAACGCCAACAACAAAAATCAACGATGAACATGGATCTAGCGATCAGCCCGATACCGCCTTTCGTCAAAGCCGCCAAAGCCGTGACGCGGCTTATTCCGCCCGTTTGGCGGTTTAGCGGAATTAGCAACCGCATCGTCAAACCCTTGGTCTGCTCGTTCATCTCCGGGGCCTTGTTTCGCTCCACCATCTGGACTTATCGGGGACGCGACATCGAGATGATCGTCGATCCGTCCGATTGCGTGGGCGGCAATCTGTTCTTCATCCCGCACATGTACGACCGGTGGGAGCGAAAATTCCTGATGAAGCGTTTGCCGAAAGGCGGCGTATTCGTGGACGTGGGCAGCAATATCGGCGCCTACGCGCTGTTCGCCGCGGAGATCGTCGGCGCATCCGGCAAGGTGATCGCCTTCGAGGCGGCGACGGAAAATTTCCGACTCCTGCGAAAAAATATCGAAATCAACGGTCGGAACAGCGTGATCGCCGCCTATCAAATCGGCATCTCGGACAAGAAGGAGATGCTGCGGCTAGGGCTCAATCGGGAAGGCAACCGGGGCGCCAACAGTTTCCTCAAGGCCGAGGGAGAGACGGAGGAGGTCCAGTGCCATTCTTTGTATGACGCTTTGCAGATGGCTGAGGTGAAAAAGATCGATGTCCTGAAGCTGGATATCGAAGGATTCGAATATCCGGTCCTGAATCGGTTTTTCGATGACATTGCCGATATTCCCCAGCTTAAACCGGCCTACATCCTGGTCGAAATCGAAGGCGGTCCGCAAACGGCCGAGCGGAAACAACTATTACGATCCCTCATTTCGGACAACGGGTACCGCATTCTTCGGGAGCGGGAAAATACCCTTTTCGAGCGGTCTGCCTGATCGGTTCGACGATGCCATCATACTCATTCACGGTCTTCACCCCGACCTACAACCGGGCTCGGTTGCTGGCCGAGGTTTTTGAGAGCCTCAAGGCGCAGACGTTTACCGATTTCGAGTGGATCATCGTGGACGACGGTTCCACCGACGATACCCGTGCGCGGGTCGAGGAATGGCAAGCGAGCGCCGGTTTTCCTATCGTCTACGTACATCAGGAGAATCGAGGCAAGCATGTGGCGATCAACCAAGGGCTGATGCTGGCATCCGGCGAGTTTTTTCTGATCCAGGATTCCGACGATCTCCTTCTGCCCCACACTCTGAAACGATTCCATGAAATCTGGAATGCCATTCCTCCCGAAGAAAAAGAGTCCTTGGATGGCGTCATGGGATTGTGCGCTTATCGCGACGGGAGCATCGTCCCGAAGCGGTTTCCCCGTGACTCCATGGATATGAGCCATCGGGAATACTGGTTCGAAATGAACATGAAAGGCGACAAGTGTTATTTCGTCCGGACCGAACGGCTGCGGTCATATCCTTTTCCGGAAATTCCCGGCGAAAAATTCCTGGCGGAAGGTGTCGTGTTCAACCGGCTCAATCCGAGATTCCGGTGCGTCAACGAGGTGATGCGGATCATTCAGTATCTGCCCGACGGATTGACCGCCAAAGCGAGGGCAATACGCTATCGAAGCCCGAGAGGCGCTCGGCTTTATTACGGCGAAGCGGTACGCTTGCCCACCGGGATCAAACCCAAGCTCAAGAATATGGCCAACTTCATCCGATACTCGGTCCATGCCGGAGAATCCTTATATGCCAGCTTGGCGGAAGTCGGCTTTCCGCTGCTGTTCGGGATCAGCCTTCCGATCGGTCTGGGATTGGCGTGGATCGATAAAGCCCGTCTAGCCAGCTCTCGCTAAACATCAATATGGTTTCAACTGATACGCCAGATTCTATTGCTCTTGAAAGCAAGCCCTGTCCCATGGGCTGCGAAAGCCGCGATGAATTGGTTCTGCAAGGAAGGGACAGACTGCACGACCTGCCCGGCACGTATTCCGTGGTTCGATGTTCGGCGTGCGGACTATTGCGCACCGATCCGAGACCGACCGCGGACACCATCGGCTATTACTATCCCGAGACTTACGGGCCTTACGCCGGCACCCGCATTACCCATTCGCGTTTCAGAACAGCGGCGAATGCCATCAAGGAATTCGTCAGAAATGCCTTGAGGATACACAGCCTGTCCTTGCCCGCACTCGAACCGGGACGAATGCTGGAAATCGGTTGCGCCTCGGGCAGCTTTCTAGGGCGAATGGCCGATAAAGGCTGGCGACTGGAAGGCATAGAATTTTCGCCCACGGCGGCGAAGAATGCTCAAGATGCAGGCTTCTCGGTTCATTGCGGGAGCCTGGAATCGGCGCCCGAACCCGCCGAACAGTTCGATCTGGTGGTAGGCTGGATGGTGCTGGAACACCTGCACGACCCCGTGCTCGCGCTCAACAAGCTGCATCGCTGGACCCGGAAGGACGGCTGGCTGGCCATCTCGGTTCCCAACGCGGCCTGCTTCCAACTCGGCTGGTTCAAACAGCGATGGTTTCCCTTGCACTTGCCCGCCCATTTGTACCACTTCACCCCGGAGACTTTGGAAGCCCTGCTGAACGCTACGGGTTGGCGCATCGAGAAGATTCTTTACCAGAAAGTGATGACCGATTTAGTGGCGAGCACGGCTTATATCATCGAAGACAAATGGCCCAATTCGACCGTTTCCCGCTTCCTCAAGCGGCATCCGGGAATTTTCAACCTGCCGCTTTATCCGCTGGCCCTGATCCTGAGCCGGCTCGGCCAAACCGCACGGATGACGGTTTGGGCCAGACGCGTCGATCGATAAATGAAGGTTCTGCTCCTTAGCCGCTACGGCCAACTCGGGGCCAGCAGCCGGCTCCGCTCGTATCAGTATCTACCCTATCTCGAGAGCCAGGGATTTCGGATCACGGTCGCGCCTTTCTTCAAGGACGAGTATCTCGAACGATTCTATGCCGGACACGGAAAATCCCTACTCTACTCATTCGACGGCTATACCAGGCGGATCGCATCCCTGATGGGATTACGCGCATACGACCTGATCTGGATCGAAGCGGAGGCATTGCCCTGGCTTCCGGCTTGGATCGAGACCGCCATGGCGCGCGCGGGAATTCCCTATGTCGTCGACTACGACGACGCCATCTTCCACCGCTACGATCGTCACGCCAATCCTGTCATCCGCAAAATCCTGGGCGATAAGATAGACCGCGTCATGCGGCATTCCAAAGCGGTGATCGCGGGAAGCGAATACCTCGCCGAGCGGGCGACTAAAGCCGGCGCCGCACGTGTGGCGCTTATCCCAACCTCGATCGACTTGAACCGCTATCCCCAGAATCCGACCGAACCAAACGACATCTTCACCATCGGCTGGATAGGTTCGCCCACTACGGCGCAGTATTTGCGAAACTTGAATGCCGTGCTTTCGGCAATCGCACGGAATCATCCCGTACGGATAAAAGTGGTGGGGGCGGAAGCCGCGCATTTGCAGCTCCCCGATGTCGACATCGAGTATCGCGACTGGTCGGAACAAACCGAAGTGGACGAAATCCGGCGCTTTGACATCGGCATCATGCCCCTGTCCGATACCCCTTGGGAAAGGGGGAAATGCGGCTATAAACTCATTCAGTACATGGGCTGCCACAAATCCGTGGTCGCCTCGCCGGTCGGAGCTAACCTCAGGATCGTCGAGCATGGCGTCAACGGCTTTCTCGCCTCCACCGAATCGGAATGGAAAGCCGCCTTGCTGGAACTACTGCATAACCCCGACCTGCGCATCCGCCTGGGACAAGCCGGACGAGCCACGGTCGAACGCGAATACTGTACCGCAGTCAACGGGCCCAAAATGGCAAGAATTTTAAGCGAGGCATGCGGACAATGATGTGTTCGGCTTTGTCCTGAAGCTACCGCCCTGGAAATGTTACAGTCCTTTCTTTAGCACCGGTTTAAACATCATGCACAATCAAATCGTCATCTCGATTTTCCTCGCCCTGATCGCTGCCGGTCACGTTTGTGCCGAAACCGTCGATCAAAAGATCAAAATCGGCATGCTGGCTTTCGGCACGCTCAACTGGGAGCTTGCCGTTATTCAAGAGGAAAAACTCGATAAGGCGCAGGGGATCACCATAGAAACGACTCCCCTTGCCAGCGCCGAGGCGGGGAAAATCGCCCTGCAAGGAGGAAGCGTCGATGTAATCGTGTCCGATTGGATCTGGGTGGCCAATCAGCGCGGGCAAGGCATGGATGTCACTTTTCTGCCCTACTCTACCAGCCATGGGGCGTTGATCGTACCGGCCGGCTCTTCCATCCAAGGGATCGCCGATCTCAAGGGAAAGCGGCTAGGCATCGCGGGCGGCGGATTGGACAAAAACTGGCTGCTGCTGCGCGCTCTGGCTCAAAAACAGCACGGCCTGGACCTCGACAAGTCCGCCGACAAGGTCTTCGGCGCGCCGCCGCTGCTCAACCAACAGTTGCAACAAGGCAAGCTGGACGCCGTCCTGAATTACTGGAATTTCGCCGCCAAACTGGAGGCTCAGAATTATCGTCGTCTTATCGATGGACGCGGCATACTTCGAGGCTTGGGGGTAGACGCCGATGTACCGAGTCTCGGTTATGTTTTTGGGGAGGACTGGGCCAATGCTCACGAGAATGCGCTTTCAGGATTTTTGAAGGCGGCGGACGCGGCCAAAAAATCGATCTGCGAGTCGGACGCCGTTTGGCGCAAGGTCGTCCCCTTAACGCAGGAAACCGACGAACGGATTCAAAACGCCCTGCGACAGCATTACTGCGACGGAAGAATCAAAAGCTGGGGGGAAACCGAGAAAAAAGCCGCAGCCGAAATTTTTGCGCTGCTGCATCAATCGGGCGAGGGACGATTGACCGGAAAGTCTGGAACGTTACCTGAAGGAGTGTTCTGGCGCTAACCGATTCGGCTTATTTGTAAAAAAAGCTGACACTTTAACTTCCTGATAAAGATGTAAAAACATATGAAAAAGGATACGGACATAGGTTTATCCGGATTAATCACTCATTCCGGCTTCTTGATAACAGAAAATGTCAGTTTTTTTTACAGTCGCAAAACGGTATAGCCGGTTTATAGTCGTGCCATTTGTCTTAGCAATCTAGATTTAATGGAAAATCGCTTCGTGGAAAGCTTATATCGTCTTTTGAAACACTGGGACAAAAGACATGGCCCGCTTTATGCCTCTGTTATTGTCGAAATCTGACTTCAAACCCTATTAATTAATGCTTTTTAGGCTTTTTTCTTAATTTGCCTGTAATCCGCCGACTGCGGACGGCACGCTCAATAATTTTATTTATCTTTCAACACCAACAAACGGATGGAAATTCTGCTATGAAATCAAAAGAAATAATAATAGCCTTGGGGGCGGCTGCCTTGGCTTGCAGCAATGTTATGGCGGATTCTTCCGCTGGCAAGGAGGCGTGCAACGGTTTGCCCTCCCATGCCGAGCTAAAAAATGCTCTCGTCAACGCCGTTGCCAGCGAAAGCAGCGGACTGGACTTCGACATGTGGGGCACCATCGTCAATCGTGATGGCGTAGTCTGTGCAGTTGCTTTCTCCGGAACCGACCGTGGCGCCCAATGGCCCGGCAGCCGCGTAATTTCCGCCCAAAAAGCCAATACGGCCAATGCATTTAGCCTCAATGGCCTAGCACTCTCCACCGGTAACCTTTACTCGGCCGCGCAAGGAACCTCCGGCGCCAACGCGGAAACGATGCTCGGCGGCAGTTTGTACGGCCTTCAGTTCAGCAATCCGGTAAATCCCGGCGTGGCTTACGGCGGTAACCCGAAGCACTATGGTCAGGCCAATGACCCGATGGTGGGCAAACGTCCCGGTGGCGTAAACGTATTCGGGGGCGGATTGGGCCTCTACAAGAATGGAAAGATCATCGGTGCCGTGGGTGTTAGCGGCGATACCTCCTGTGCCGACCACAACATCGCCTGGCGCGTTCGTAAGAACCTGGGATTGGACCAGATGCAGGGTGTCGGCGGTGTATCGGGCGATCCCGCTCGTCCGGACAATATTATTCTCGACCAGTATAACGGCAACGGGGATGGCGTCACGGCCGGCTTTGAACAGCCCGGCTGTCTTAATGACGCCAGTGGCGATCCTCGCACTTTGCCGGCGGTACAGAACTAGACGAACGCCTGTTATCGATCTGCATTTAGCCGGGCCTTGCGCCCGGCTTTTTCATTTCAGCCGAGCGGCCATAAGGCGTTTCGTTCCGCTCACTGTCACTTGGAAGTGAGAGAAACTATTTTTGTCCCTTTCTTAACTTCGGCACTGCCTCCAACAGACGCTTGGTGTAAGAGTGAGCCGGCTTAAAAAGAACTTGCTGAGTCGACCCCATTTCGACGATCTTGCCCCGGTGCATGACCGCCACCCGATCGGCCAACTCGGCCACCACGGCCAAATCGTGGGTGATGAACAAATAACTGAGACCACGCCGATCGCGCAGATCCCTCAAAAGCTTCAAAATTTGGGCTTGGACCGAAACGTCGAGGGCGCTGGTCGGCTCGTCGCACACGATCAGCTTGGGATCGACGGCCAAGGCCCGCGCGATGCAGATGCGCTGCCTCTGTCCGCCGGAAAATTCGTGCGGATAACGCAATCGGGCCTCTTTCGGCAAACCGACGCCGTGGAGCAAATCCTCGACTCGTTCGCGCCGCTCCTTCTCGGTCATGGACGGATGCAAGGCACGTAGTCCCTCTTCGACGATGTCGCCCACGACCATGCGCGGATTCATGGAGGAATACGGGTCCTGAAACACGATCTGCATCTCGGCGTAACGTTTCCGGCGTTCCTCGCCGCGAAGCCCGGTGATATCGGCGCCATCGAAGCGGACCCGCCCACCGGAATTCTCGATCAGATTGAGAATCCCCTTGCCCAGGGTAGTCTTGCCGCATCCGGACTCGCCCACCAGGGCCAGGGTCTCGCCCTGCGCCACCGAAAGCGAAACACCATCCACAGCCCTGACATAATCCACGGTCCGCTGAAGGATGCCGCGCTTGATCGGGTAATGGACCTTGAAGTCCTCCACGACTAGCAGCGGGTCCGAATGATGTGTTTCGGGCCGGGCTAGGCAGGCGTCCAAGCGGGGCATGACCGTGAACAGCTCGCGGCTGTAAGGATGCTCCGGTTTTTCGAAAAACCCTTCTCGATCACTCTGTTCCACGATCTTGCCGGCGCGCATGACGGCCACGCGGTCGGCCAGTTCCGCGACGATGCCGAAATCATGGGTGATCAGCCACAGCGCCATTCCGCTTTCGCGCTTCAGTCGCTCGAGAAGCTCCAGAATTTGCGCCTGAATCGTCACGTCCAAAGCGGTAGTCGGCTCGTCGGCGATCAAGAGGTCCGGCTCCCCGGCCAGAGCGATGGCAATCATGACCCGCTGCCGCATGCCGCCGGAAAGCTGGTGGGGATATTCATTCAGATGCCGCTCCGGATTCGGCAGTCCCACATGATCCAGGAGCTCCGAGGCACGATTTCTCGCCGCCCTGCCCTGCAAACCCCGTTGCAAGCGCAGGACTTCGCCGATTTGCCGTCCTACCGTCATGACCGGGTTCAGCGAACTCATGGGATCCTGGAAAATAATGCCGATGCGCAGCCCACGGATGGCGCTCATGGCATATTCCGGCAACCCGAACAAATCGGTGCCCCCAAGACTCACTTGCCCCCTCATGATTCGTCCATTGTGGGGCAAGAGCCTTAATACCGACAGCGCCGTGACCGATTTTCCCGAACCCGACTCGCCCACGAGGGCGAAAGTCTCGCCCTTGTCGATATGAAACGAAACCCCGCTAACGGCAGGTATCAGCTCCGCGCCCTGACGGAAACTCACGTGGAGATCGGAGACCGACAAAAGCGAGCTGGCCGGTTGCCGCTCTACACCGGTTTCCAGCACCTCAGAGACAACACTCACAATTCATGCTCCGAAATTTCGGCCACCTTAAGAAAATGTTTTAGAAGCCCGATTTTGAGCGGCTCATTGCCGTGAACAGGAACCGAAATACGCGCCGAATAACCTTGCTTTCCGTAGACATGATGGCTGCCGTTGATTCTCTTTAGCTCCCATCCATGCCGCTCCGGCAATTTCCCTAAAGCTTTGCCGGAAATGGTTTTCAAACGGCGATCTCCAAAATCCTGTCCGTCTGTGCGAGACCTTTCTCCTCGACCTCAATGGACAAGCAAGCTTCTACGGCCTCATGAAGATTCGCCAACAACTCCTCTAAGGTTTCGCCTTGAGAAGCACAGCCTGGAATCGCAGGAATTTCAGCCCAATAACCGCCCTCCTCGGCCTGATGGACGATCACTTTTAATTTCATGAAAAGCTACCTCCGGGAATCTGGAAAAAATACCATGGTCTTATCGAACATGATGACAATGGCTAGTCCATTACTCCGCCCGCCTCGGATCGAAAGCATCCCGCACGGCATCCGCAAAGAGATTGGCGGCGAGCACCAGGGTGAACATGAACAGAAACGCGGCCGCCAAAGACCACCACACCACCGGGTCCCGCGCCATTTCGAGCCGGGCGCTGTTGATCATGTTGCCCCAGCTCTCCATGGTGGGATCGACGCCGATATTCACGTACGACAGCACGGCCTCGGCCAGCACGAGCGAACTGAAATCCAGGGCTACCGAAATCAGCACCAGATGGAATACGTTGGGCAGGATATGCCGCACCAGGATTATGCCTTGCCTGACGCCCAGCGCCCGAGCCGCCTGAACGTATTCCATTTCGCGCAACTTCAGGGTTTCCGCGCGGAGCAGGCGGCACAGGCCGGTCCAGCTGGTCATGCCGAGAATCAGGCAAAGAAACAGCAGCCTGAAATCGGCCCGCAGCGCCAGGCTGGCGAAGTCGTCCTCGTGCCGGGCCATGTACACCTGCATGATGAGCATGGCGGCAGCGATGAGCAGCACGCCGGGGATGGAATTGAGGGTGGTGTAAAGATACTGGATCACGTCGTCGACCCAGCCGCGGAAATAACCGGCGAGGATGCCGAATCCCAAGGCTAGCGGCAGCGTGGCGAAGGTGGTCAGGGTGCCGATCAAAAGCCCGGTCCGAACGCTCTTGAGGCTTTGGTAGAACACGTCCTCGCCAACCTTGTCTGTGCCGAGCACGTGATAGCGCAGCCCCAGCTCCCCCAGCATTCCGCCGCACCCCAAAATGAGAAACAGCGTCAGTAATGCGGCCCGCCACGGAATTTCCGTTCGGCCGAGGGCGATGCGCTTGAAACTCTCGGCCGGACCGATACGGTCCTGGCGGCTGCGCCTGGCGATGACCAGCAAAGCCAGCAATAGCCAGACCAATACTCCCTTTCCAAATCCCTTCATGCCGATCGTCAGGATATCCGCTATTTTCTCGTATTCCGGATCGGCCAGATGCGCGCCGCCGTACTGCAAACGGGGATAGTCCCATCGTTGCGTACCGTCCGGCTGACGGATCATTTCCTTGGCATAGGCGTAGGACGAAAAAGGCGCCGAATAGGTTTTCTCCACGCGCGTCCGGATCGGCGTCATCCAGCTGTCCAGCACGCTGATCACCTCGCCTTGGTATTGCCCATTTTCGCCTTCAATCCGCGGATGAAAGTGGATCGAATCCAATACGGCAATGAAAAGGTAAGCCAGCAGAATCACCAGCGACACCATGGCGCTGCGACTCTGCGCGACCTTGCGCCAGGGCCGGCGCAAATGCTCGCGGCCCCTGGCCCGTACGACGAGCACGGCGAACCCCGCCAGCAGGATGAAGAACAGAATGTCGGTCCAGAGCAGCTTCAACATGTCGGATTACTTTGCGAGCGGCACACCTAAGTCCTTGCAAATCTTGAGAAGATTAATTGTAGGGTGGGTTAGCGCAGCGTAACCCACCAATCCGAGGTCTCTCGGTGGGTTACGCTGCGCTAACCCACCCTACGAGAACTCGCCTCCTCGTGATTGAATTGCAGCGCCTCGATCAGAGTTATCCTGAGACTTTTCAATAACTCTTCATGAGTTTTCTCTTGACAATTCACGCCCGGAATTTCTTCGATCCACCCAACCCACCATTCACCAATTTGCTTGGTGATAGCCGTGTATTCTCTGTTCATGCTCGTTTCCACATTTGATACTGTTGCAATGCGCAGCGCCTCTTTCAACGCTTGCGAGTCCTGTTCAACCCAGCCTCACCCTTGGATCGACCAGCGTATAGGAAAGATCGGTCAGCAGAAGACCGAGGACGTAAAGCGCAGAGCCTAGAAACACCATGGCGCGCACGATGGCGAAATCCTGCTGGCTGATGGCATCGATGGTATAGCTGCCCAGCCCCGGAATGGCGAAGAACGATTCGGTGATCAGACTGCCGGTGAACAGCAGGGGCAGCACCACGACCACCCCGGTCAGAATGGGAATCATGGCATTTTTGAGCACATGTCCGAACAGCACCTGCGGCTCGGACAGCCCCTTGGCGCGCGCGGTGCGGACATAATCCTTCTCCACTTCTTCCAGAAACAAGGTCCGGTACCAGCGCACGCCGGAACCGATGCCGGCGACCACGCTGATGGCCAGGGGCAGGATCAGGAAACGGATGGCGTTGATTCCGGAGTCGTAACCCGAGATCGGCGTGAGCTGCAGCAGTTTTCCCAGCAAATATTGCCCGCCGATGATATAGAACAGGAACGAAACGGACATCAGCGCGACGCACAAGGCAATGCCCCAGAACTCCAGATAAGTCAGCCGGAAAAACACCAGGAGTAGCGCCAGGCTGATGTGCACCAAAAGCCCGACGATGAGCGAAGGCACCGCGATGGCGAGGGACGGCCACATGCGCTGACGGATATCGGCGCCGATTTCGCGTCCGCTGTCGGAACGTCCGAACCGAAACATAAACAGACCCACCGACTTCTGATAAAAAATCGTCCGGGTCGCCTTCTCGGCGCCTTCCGCTTTATCGTTCCAGAACAGGGGCAAATCGTAGCCGCGCTCGTGTTTCCACCCTTCGACCGCCTCCTGGGTGACATGCTTCTCCCCGAGATGCATACGCGCCATGTCGTCCGGCGTATTCACCACGAAGAACAGCAGAAAGGTCAGGATGTTCACGCCCAAAAGCAGCGGAAGAGCGTAGAGCACGCGGCGGATGATATAGCGGATCATAACGCGGTGGACCTCATGCGGCGGCGATAGGTCGAATAGGCCGGGACGATCGCCGCGACCAGCAGCCCCGAACCCGCGGCCAGCGGCCAATAGATCGGCCGGTTCCACTCCGCCCGCTTGAGCTCCCGCTGCTCGGCTTCGATGCGCCGGTACTTGAGCCCGTTGTTGGCCATCAGATTGGGTTTGAGGTTGCGGAACCAGTCATGATGCAGCGAAAAAGCCTTGGGATGATAACCGAATAACCAGGGCGAATCGTGCCTAAGGATTTCCTGCATGGCCTGGATGATACGGAAACGCTCCTCCCCGTCGTCCATGTTGCGCATACGCTCGAACAAGCGATCGAATTCCGGGTTCTTATAATTGGCCGCGTTCTCTCCGCCCTTGCCCACCTTGGCGTTCTCGCCGTACACCAGGAAAAAGAAGTTTTCCGGGTCGGGATAATCGGCATTCCAGCCCCACATGAAAATCTGTGCGTTGCCGTTCAGCATCTTCTGCTGGAACTGGTTGTAATCGGTGGTGCGCAGCACCAGCTGAATGCCGAGCTTGGCGAATTGCTTGCGGTACCAGTTCAGAATCGATTTGTCGTCGGGGCCCCGCGCCACGGTATCGAGATAAAGCACCAAGGGCCTGCCGGTCTTGGCGTCGACACCGTTGGGGTAGCCGGCCTCGGCCAGGAGCTTTTTCGCGGCGTCAATGTTCTTGCGGCGCGGCGCGCCGTCCGCCCAGTCGTACACGTAAGGGTTGATCCCGTCCTTGCCCTCGACGTGACCGAAAATGTCCGGAGGCAAAATCCCCTGGGCCGGAACGCCGCGTCCGTTGATGAAAATATCGATGAATTCCTCGTAATCGACCGCGATGTTGATGGCTTGGCGAAGCTTGGATTTGGCCTCGTCCAGCCCGCCCACCGTGGCATCGAGCATGTTGAAGCCCATATAGAATATGGTCGTCGTGATCGCCGTCTCCAAGTGGATATCCTTGGCCTTCATCTCCGGCGTCAGTTCGGCATCGTTCTGCCCGGTGAACTGGACGGCCTGATCGAAATTGTCCGAAGCGATCCCCGAGGCGTCGTAATAGCCCTGCAGGAACTTGTTCCAATAGGGAATCGTTTCCTTTTCCAAAGTGAAGACGACTTTCTCGATAAACGGCAGCTTTTGCCCGGCATCCTTCAAGTAACCCTTCGCCGCATCCTCCGGCTCGCCCTCTGCCGGGTAGAACTCATCGTGATAATTGGGGTTTTTCAGCAACACCATGCGCCGGTTCGGATTGTTCTCCGCCAGCATATAGGCGCCGGTGCCGACCGGATACCAGTCGAGGGTGATGTTCTTTTCGATCAGGCCGCGCTGGGCATAAAACGCATCCGCTTCCCAAGGCATGGGGGCAAAAAACGGCATCGCCAGCCAGAAGCGGAACTGCGGATACTTGCCGTGCAGCCGGATCTTCAAGCGGTGCGCATCGGCGATGTCGACGCCCTCCACGGTATAGCCGCGAATATCGAAAAATTCGGATTTATCGGACCGGGCTTCGAAATCCTTCGCCATCCGCTCGCCCGTCTCCTTGAGACCGACGATATAACTCTTCATCATCTCGGCGATCGGAGAATGCAGCTGGGGATGCACCAGCCGCTTGATCTGATAAGCGTAATCCTCGGCCGTCAGCTCTCGGGCGCCGGTTTCGGCAAAATCGGCGATGGTCCTGATTTCCGATAATTCGTCTTCGGTCATGGCATGGTAGCGATAGTGTCCATCGCCGTTCTTGGCGAATGCCGGATGAGGCTGAAACAGGATGTTCGGACGAAGGCGAATATCGTATTCGCTGTACGCTATCCGTTCCTCAGGCGCGTTGTCCGGGAGCGGACGCAAATCCTTATCGAGGTAAGTCACTATTGGCAGAGCCTCCGCCGTCAGCGGCTCGAGCTGATAGGGCCTTTTCAGATAGGCATACTGCAGCAGCGGCTCGTAAATCTGGGCGATGATCTCGTATTCATTCGAGCTGTAGGCCCGCGCCGGGTCCAGGTGCTTGGGCCGCTCGGTGAACGAGGTATAAAGAATGTTCCTGCCCTTGTCCCCGGCCGGATAAGGATTGTTCAGAGGACTGCCGCAGGCGGCAAGCAGGAAAGTCAGCAGCAGAACCGCGGCCGGCCGGAATAAATGTATAAAGCTTCGACGTGCAAAAAAAAGCTCGCGGCCGGAACTTGCCGGACCGGAAAAACGATGTACCGATTCTTGCCTGATCGCCATAGGCGGCCATTATACGCGAGCGAACGGTGCGATAGTCGCATCGTTAGCCGCATTGCAGGTGAACTGACACCGCTCAGTCCGTAGGTCGGCAATCCTTTGCCGACAGATCCGCTGTGTCGGCAAAGGATTGCCGACCTACTTAAGCGACCGTTTGCGATTGAAGGGGGGGAGAAATGCAGGCTAGACAGCATTCGGCCTCTAGCGGATACTTTCGCGCCATTTCCAGACGAAATCGGAGATTCACCATGGGTTTCATGCAAGACAAGCGTGCTCTTATCGTCGGTGTCGCCAGCAATCGGTCCATCGCCTACGGCATCGCGGAGGCGATGCGGCGGGAGGGAGCGGAAATCGCGCTGACTTATCAGAACGACAAGCTCAAGGAGCGCGTCGAAAAACTGGCGGCGGAACTGGGCGCGAAAATCGTCCTGCCCTGCGAAGTGGCGAGCGATGAGCAGATCGACGCGCTTTTCGACGAATTGGGCAAACGCTGGGACGGGCTCGATTGCATCGTCCATTCCGTCGCCTTCGCCCCTCGCGAAGCCCTGGAAGGCTCTTATCTCGACGCGGTAACCCGCGAAAATTTCCGTATCGCCCACGACATCAGTTCCTACAGCTTCGCCGCGCTCGCGAAAGCCGGCCGCAAGCTGATGGCGGGACGCAAGGGTTCGTTGCTGACGCTGAGCTATCTCGGTGCCGAACGGGCCATTCCGAATTACAACGTGATGGGCGTCGCCAAAGCCAGCCTCGAAGCCAATGTCCGTTATCTGGCGGCTTCCCTCGGCCCCGAAGGGATCCGCGTCAATGCCGTCTCCGCCGGAGCCATCCGTACCCTCGCCGCCTCCGGCATCGCCAATTTCCGCGAGATGCTGGCCAAAGGCGAACAAGCGGCTCCCTTGCGCAAGAACGTCACCATCGAGGAAGTGGGCAACGCCGCCGCGTTTCTATGCTCCGATCTCGCATCCGGCATCACCGGGGAAATTCTGTACGTGGACGCCGGCTACAACATCGTCGGCCTCTCCGGGATCTGATCTTCGTCATCGGCGGGCCGGGACGATCGTCCCGGCTTGCCCCTCGCCCCTTCACCGCGGCTTCTTGCGGGTTTCCGACCGCCCTGCTTGCCCTGGAATCGAACTCATTCCATTGGGCATTCGAGTGACCATTATGTAGGGTGGGTTAGCGGAGCGTAACCCACCGATTCGAGGTCGCTCGGCGGGTTACGGCCTCGCGGCCTAACCCACCCTACAAAAATTAATTCCTCATCGAAAGCGACTTTGAATGGGTCCGTATTCGTACGGCTATCGCTATCGAGATGACTGCCATTTAATTAAACATTTCGTCTACGGACTTCAACCATCGCGGCTTTCGAGGCTGCATTCAGCAAAGTGCCGATAGGGAGGAACGGACGATGCCAGAAAAAGCACTCGAAACGGTTCTGCGTGGATTCGCAATCCTGGGCCTGACCTTCACCGGCCTCGCGATGTGTCCCGCTCCGGCGAGGAGCGCCGAGGAATTTCAGCAGTTCATGGCGCGCATGAAGACCGCAAAGCTGGATGCCATGGAGCGCCATTTGAAGGCTCTCGACGAACGTTACGATCTCAGCGACAACCCCTCCAAAACAGTGACGATGACCCATGGCAAACCCATTCAGGAAGGCGTGCGGGTCAAACTGCGGGAGGTCATAACCTGGGAAGAATTAGTGGAAATGTCCCCTGAGGACATTCGAAAGCAAGACTTGTTTCCGAAGGGGTTCATGCCTCTGCCCCACCCCAATCCCGCCGAGGGCGGCATCGTGTTCAGCAAAAATTTCATAGAAGCCGTCGAGGAGCAAGAAGGCCGGGATCTCACCCGTTTCGACGTGGGCTTCGACATTCCGGATCGCTTCCAACCGGAACTCCCGTCTCCGCTCTTTCTCAAGACACGGCCGGACCTGGGCGATGTCTCTCGAAGCCGCTTGATAACGCTATCCAACTACCGCGAACTTTTCGACGGCATCATCAATGCGGAACAGCTGGAAGGGCTGCGGCTCTTGCTCACACCTTTTCCCCAGCAGCAGTTCAACGCCACCGATGACCGCCGTACCGAAGATCCTTCTTCCGGAGTCGCCTGTTTCGACTGCCATGTCAACGGCCACACCGGCGCGGCCATACAGACGGCATCGAGCACCCGGCCGCGGGAACCCGGCCGTCGCATCGACACGCGGAGCCTCAGGGGCGTCGACGTCCAGCAGTTGTTCGACACCCAGGGCCGACTGAAAAGCATCGAGGACCGCTCGGAATTCGAACTGGAGACGGCTTATTTCGACGGAGACGCTGAAGCCGCCAAAAGAAAAGAAGCCCACATGGTCGAACGAGCCGACGAAGTGCGCCTCATGGCCGAGTTTCAAAAACTCATCGATTTTCCGCCGGCGCCCAGGCTCGATACGTCGGGCAAACTGGACCCGCAAAAAAACAACGACGAGGCCGCGCTCCGAGGGCAGGAACTTTTTTTCGGCAAAGCCCAGTGCGCGACTTGCCACACACCGCCCCACTATACCGACAACCAGACCCATGACCTGAAGGTGGAACGGTTTTACCGACCCGGAATCACCACCAGCCAAGCCACTTCGACGGACGGCTCCGTCAAGACTCCGCCTCTGCGCGGCATCAAGGACTCGCCGCCCTATCTGCACGACGGCCGCTTGCTGACGCTGGAAGACACGGTGGAATTCTTCAACCTGGTGCTCGGACTGAAACTCACCAAGTCCGAGAAAGAGGATCTGCTCGCGTTTCTGCTAACGCTGTAAAGCATTCGTCGCATCCTCCATATCGATGCTTGCGCATTTCTCGAAAGCCCAACTATACTGCTTATAAAAGCACTGCTTTTATAAGCCATGAAGAACACGACTCCGCGCCAACAGGAAATACTCGACCATATCCGCCAAACCCTGCGCCAGAGCGGCGTACCGCCGACCATCGCGGAAATTGCCGATGCGCTGGGTCTCAAATCCACGAATGCCGTGCGCGGCCATCTTCAGGCATTGGCCCGAAAAGGTCTGATCGAGCTCATGCCCTCTCTGGCGCGGGGTATCCGGCTGCTGGAATACCAGGCTCCGGCCGACGCCCTGCCCGTCATCGGCAGAGTCGCCGCCGGCCGGCCGGTGCTGACAGAAGCCCATATCGAGAAATATTGCCGCCTCGACCCGGAATTGTTCCAGGGCAAAGCGGATTACCTGCTCCGCGTGCGCGGTCTCAGCATGCGCGATGCGGGCATTCTGGAAGGCGATCTTCTGGCGGTGCAGCGCACCGACCAGACCCGCAGCGGCCAAATCGTGATCGCCCGCATCGGCGACGAAGTCACGGTAAAACGGCTGCGGCTCGAAGGCTCCGTGGCCTATCTGGAACCGGCCAATCCCGACTTCGAAACCCTGGCGGTCGACCTAGAGCGCCAGGAGTTGTGCATCGAAGGCGTGGTAGTCGGCGTCATCCGCAGCGAGTGGGTGTGATGAACAGCCCAAATGGACTTGATGAACTGCTCCGCACGACGCCGCTTCTGTGGCGCGGCCGCCGGCCTCAACCTGCCGAGAATGCTGCGATTCCCACCGGCTTTCAGGAATTGGACCACGCATTACCGGAAGGAGGCTGGCCTTTTGCGGCATTGATGGAAGTTTCCGTTCCCGCCTGGGGCATCGGCGAACTGCATCTCTTGCTTCCCGCCATGCGGCACGTGCAAGGATCGGGAAAACGCCTGGCCTGGATCGCGCCGCCTTATCTGCCATATGCACCGGCCCTGGCGGATGCCGGCATCGATTTGGGCCGTCTGCTCCTGCTGGACAAGCTCTCGAACGACAAGGACATCTGGTGGAGCGCGGAAAAACTGTTGCGCAGCACCGCCTGCGGCATGGTCCTGGCCTGGCCCCGCAAACCGTCTCCTTTTCCGGTATTGCGCCGCTTGCAACTGGCGGCGACGGAAGGCCATTGCCTCGGTGTACTGCTTTTGTCCGATCTGCCCGCCGGCACCCCGGCCGCCCTGCGTCTTCGCCTCGAAGCGGGAGAGCAAGGGCTTTGGGTTCACATTCTCAAGACGCGCGGCATGCCGGTCGTGAATGCCGTACTGATTGGCGGGGCGGACGATATGTTTCCCAATTATTAATCAGCCCCGTAAATACCCTCCTGGTATTTCGGGCCGCCGCCCAGGCCGGTACACGCCCGGCCTGGGCTCACGCGGCTTGTCGCCGCGCCGGGGCATCCCTGCCCCGGATTAACCCGGCCTATATTTATAGGCCGGGTTAATAGGCAGCATGCAGAAGCAGCCACGTAGGTCGGGAATCCTTTCCCGACGCAGCCGGATGTAGGCCAGGATAAGCCTGTCCTGAGCGAAGTCGAAGGGGCGGTAGCCGTTCCCGGCACAATGTTATGTCCCACTGAGTTTTGCCGGACCAAGCGGCCGGGAGCGGATTGGCATGCGCAGCGCCCACAGGGGACGGCACACGGTGTGCCGTATGAAACGCTTTGCTTATTCCGGCCTACAACTCAAACGAAGCTATCGCGCAACGATTCCTTCTTTGATCGACTTATGTAGATACCTCTGCCCGGAAAGAAGGAGCAAATTGGGCAAGAGCATTTTCAGTTCGAATTTATGGTGTAGGGGCGAATTCATTCGCCCCTACACCCGATATAAAAATGCCCTAAACATTGGAACACCCCATGGCTTTGCAGGCTTTTCCGACAGTTCCGGCAGCCCAGCTCACATTGTCGGCCACGCAAGTCTCCGCTACTTCGCAGCCGGCGCCGGCGGCACTTTGGCTGTGCTGTTATCTGCCGCGTTTGCCGCTGGAGGTCTTCAAGCTCGAAGACGACTATCCCGCCGCCGTATGGGTGGACAGCGGCGGGCGTTCCCTTATTTCTGCCGCCACCCCTGCCGCCGGGGCTTTCGGCATCCATCCCGGCTTACCTACGAACGCGGCCCTGGCCTTATGCGCCGGTCTGCAACTGCATCGCCGCGACGAACGGATGGAACGCGAAGCGCTGGAAAAGCTGGCGGAAGCCGGGCTCGGCTTCACGCCTTGGGTGAGCCTCGATTATCCGGCCGCCCTGGTCCTTGAAATCCGCGGCAGCCTGACCCTGTTCGGCGGCTTGAATGCCTTGACGCAGCGGCTGCGTGCCAAGCTCGAAAACCTGGGCCATTGCAACATTCTCGCGGCGGCACCGGCACCTTTTCCGGCCTGGCTCATCGCCTCCTCCGGGCTGGAGCGGACGGTGGAGAACCCGGCGGCACTCCGCTCCGGGCTCGGCGATCTGGCCATCGCCCGCTTGCCCCTGGAACGGAATACGGCGAACCGGCTCGCCAAGGCCGGTCTCCACACCCTGCGCGATCTCTGGCGTTTGCCGCGGGACGGCCTAGCTCGGCGTTACGGTCTTGCCGTGCTACGCCAACTCGACCGAGCCGCAGGGCGGGAAAAGGAAATGCCCGGGCTCTTCCGAACGCCGCCTGTCTTTCAAGCTTATCGGGAACTCGCCGCGGAAACCGAGAACCTGGCTCACCTGCGCCCCGTGTGCGCGGTTCTGCTGGAAAATTTGGCTGCCTTTTTGCGCCAGCACGACGCCGCCACGGACCGGCTGGAACTGGAGCTTTTCCACTTCCGCCGGCCAGCCACGCGCCTGGAACTGAAGCTTCGCTACGCCAGCCGCGATCCGGAGAGAATTTCGATGCTGCTGAGCGAGCGTCTGGAGCGAACGCCCCTGCCTGACGCCGTTACCGCCCTTCGCCTGCGTTGCGGCGCGCTACAACCCTATCGGGCGCACGAGGCGGATCTATTCGCTGCCAAAACTCCGGGCGTTTTGGACTGGGAGACCTTGCTGGAACAATTGCAGCAGCGCCTGGGACGCGATGCCTTGCGCTTTCTGGACACTCCGGCCGATCACCGCCCTGAGCTCGCCTGGAAGGGGGTCTCCGGCGCCCCCGAAGACGCCGTTTGCGATTGGAAGGGCGGCTTCGGTGCTCCTGGAGACGCCGTTTGCGATTGGAAGGGCGGCTTCGGTGCTCCCGGAGACGCCGTTTGCGATTGGACGCGGAACGAATCGCCCATCGGCTTCGCCATCGGCAAGGAACGCCGGCCGTTGTGGCTGCTGCCCAAGCCTCGACCGTGCGATCCGACCCGTTACCGATTGCTGCCGGAGCGGGAGCGCATCGAGAGCGGCTGGTGGGACGGCGCTTCGATCCGGCGGGATTACCGCGTGGCGGTGAGCCCGGAAGGCGTCCGCGCCTGGATATACCGGGAACTCGATGGGAACGGCGGGTGGTACCTCCATGGTTTCTTTGCTTAGGACTTGGTCGCCCTCAGCGCGATACGCTTTCCTGCCGCTTTTTCTGCAGTTCGATTTCGTAAATGAATTTCTGAAGGCTGATTTCGAAATTTCGGCTGGCGCCGCGGAAAATACACCCCACCCGCTGACCGACCGGAGGGTTAGCCCAGGTCATCGCGACTTTATTGCGCACTTCGAGACCCAGCATCATTTCGCCATGGCCGGGCAGGATCAGCCTGCATTCTTCGAGAATATGCCCGACGGAGAACAAGTCGCCGAGCCGATTGGCTTTGTCGATCAGGGCTAACCCAGAAAGACTGATGTCGGCAATACCGAACTCTGCGGGCATGTCGTCGAGCCTGACCACGCATTTGGCCGGCATGGCTACCGGAATCGCCACCCGGTAGAACGTCCGCTGCTGCCGCCAGTACAAGGAATCCGGAATCGGGGCCGCAAGCACGGTTTGCCCGTTCAAGGTCGCCTCGGTAAGTTTGGTCAGGGCGAAGCGGCACTGGATGCCGTCGACTTGTCCGCGAAATGCGACTTGCTGCGCCGCCAGCAACTGCCGATTGACGCTGGCGTTCTCGCTCAAATCCATGACCACCAATCCTTTTTCCGCCATCACCTGCACGACCGTGGTCACGAAACTCAGGCCACTACCGTCCGGCAGAGTGCTTAAAAGACACTTCTTCGTCTGCATGAGCTTGAGCTTTTCGATGATTTCGCCCCGGCTTTTCAGAACGTATCCGCCTTGACTTTCACTGGTATCGGCTGGCATAGGTCGCAATAGAACTAAGGATCACTTGACATTAAAGCTTAGCAGGGCAACGCACCGAAAAACGTGATCGGAATTGCCTGCGGTTGTTAATCATCCGTCGTTTCGGGCGAAGGCCGCTTCGGCAAAGGCACGTCGAAAACGATATTTTCGCCGCCATTGAGAACCAGGAAGTGCCGTCCCTTCGCGCGGGCGAGCATGGTCACGCCCGCCTGCCGCGCCAGCTCGAATCCCATGTGGGTGGCCCCCGAACGCGACAGCAGCACCGGGATCCCCATTTGCGTGACCTTGATCACCATTTCCGAGGTGAGGCGTCCGGTGGTATAGAAAATCTTGTCCCCGCCTTCCATGCCGGTGAGCCACATGTAGCCGGCGATCGCATCCACGGCATTATGGCGTCCGACATCTTCGACGAAGATTTCGATCTTGCCGTCTTTGCACAGCGCGCAGCCATGCACCGCCCCGGCCCGCTTGTATACCTCGTTGTAATCCCTGAGTGCATTGAAAACGCCGTAGATCTCCGATTGGCGGACGGTCACCTTGGGTACGCGAATTTCGCGGAGCTGGTCCATCAACCGGCCGAACACCGTGCCCTGACCGCACCCCGTGGTGACGGTACGGCTGCCCAGCCTTTCGAGAAAGGCGTGTTCGGTGAGCCGGGTAGTCACCGCGACCGCCTCGGTCTCCCAATCGACCTGCACCGACCGGATGTCGGCGATGTTCTCGATGAATCCCTGGTTGCGGAGATAACCGAGCGTCAAAAGTTCCGGATGGGTTCCGATCGTCATCAAGGTGACGATTTCGTACTTGTCCACATAGACGGTCAGAGCGCGTTCGCCCACCAGTTCCAATTCGCGGCGTTCACCGTACTCGTCGAGCGCGGTGGCGGCATAGCAGGAGGCGCGTCCCGCATTCGTCATTCGGATATCGTAAGGATTGGCCTGAAGATCGATCGGAGCCGCTGCCGTTGCATCCGCCGTTTCCATGCCCTCCAGCGCCGCCAACTCCCCCGGCGTGTTGACGTTGGCGAACAGCTCGGGATGATCGCTGAAATCGACCAAGGCCAGCCTGTGCTGCTCGAGCCAGAGGTCGATCTTCCGCTGACCGCCGGCCAGATAACGTTCCAGGCTGTCCGCCAGGCGGCGTTCAGCCAGCAGGAAAACCGGGTGCAAACGCTCGCCGTCGTGGGCGGCGCAAAGCTCGGCTCCGGTCTCCTGCATCACCCGGCACAGTCTTTCCAGAAGACGCCCCGTCACCAGCGGCGAATCGCATGGCACGGTTAGGACATAGGGCGTTTCCGCGGCACGCATGGCGCTGAGCAGCCCGGCCAGAGGCCCGTCGAAAGTGTCGGTCTGATCGGATATCACGGGATAACCGAAACGCGCGTATGCGTCCCGATTCCGGTTGGCGTTGATCAGAATGTGCGCGGCGACCGAATCCAGGGCTTCCAGAGCGTAGCTCGCCAGTGGTCTGCCTTTGAAGCGAATCAGCCCTTTGTCTTCGCCGCCCATCCGTCGTGCGCGTCCGCCGGCCAGAATCACGCCGGTTATTTTTGCCCTCTCTAAAATCATGGTGATAAGCTAAAAATCGAGTTTCGATATGTTTCTATTTAGTGTATGCGCTTATTTCTTGGTTCGATTGTCGCACTGCTGCTGATTATCCTGCCAGGGTGCTCCGCTCCAAAGAATCCCGAACCGCTCTACTATCAAGCCGAGACTACCAAACCTTATCAGGACGTTCTGTCCGAGTTGGAGCTCGCGATCACCGAGCGGAATTTCCGCATCACCGGCCACAACAAGATCGGCAGCGTGATCCGGGAGCGCGAGAACATCAGCTTCCCCGATTACGACACCATTCAGTTCTGCAATCTCACGCTGGCCCGCGAGATGCTGGAAATTTCGCCGGAATCCGTCATCTACATGCCCTGCAATGTGGCCGTCCGTTCCGAGAACGGCAAAGTTATCGTGACCACGCATTTGCTGCCGACCCGTTCGCCTAACCCGAAAATGAACGAATTCGCTCGGCAAATGAACGAAAAGCTCAAACAAATCGTGGACTTTGCGGTCGAAAACTGAATTTCACAAATTGCGCCTTCCGCTTTCGCTGCACTATCATGTAGCGATTTTGAGACAGGCTTACGAGAACGATTGAGCATGAAAATACCCGCTTTTCCCTTGAATATCCGGTGGCCCGCAACGGCCGCCGTTCTGATCCTGGCAGCCGGCTGCACGTCCGCTCCGCCCTCCCCCGAAACAGAAGCAAAGGAAACCAACGATTTTCCCACGCTGGCCAGGGTCGAATATGTCCTGCAATGCATGCAGGAGCATGGCGGCCAGAATTACAACAATCTCTATCACTGCACGTGCAGCGTCGACAAGATCGCGAGCCGGATGAGCCACGATGAATTCGTCCAGGCGCAGACTTTCACCTACGGATTCAGCATGGCCGGCGAGCGCGGCGCGGAATTCCGCGATCCGCCGGAATCCGCGAAACTGCGCGAGAAGTACAAGGAAGCGAAGAAATACGCTCAGGAAGCTTGCTTTCCGGCGGGTGCGGATAAGGACGTGAAGAAATAAGGGGGACAACAAACTCCGTTTCGGTGGGTTACGCCCTTCGGCTTCGCTAACGCTACGCTCAGGGCTAACCCACCCTACCAAGTCGTAGGTCGGCAATCCTTTGCCGACAAGGACTCTTAAAACATATCCTTCCGCCGGCGCGTTTCCGCAAACACCTCCAAGGGGTCGGCGTTCATCATTCCCAAGTTGCTCCGGATTTCCTCGCTTTCGGGGCGGAGGAACGGATTGGTCGCCAATTCCTCTTTCAACGTCGAAGGAACCGTAGGCTTGTTCTGCCGCCGCAGATCATCGACTTGCGCCATCCGTTGCTGAAGCGCCACATTACCGGGCTCTACCGTCAAGGCGAATCGGCCGTTCGCCTGGGTGTATTCGTGGGCGCAGTAAACCCTGGTCTCGGGAGGCAAGGCGCGCAGCTTCGAGAGCGAGCGCCACATTTCTTCCGGCGTGCCTTCGAACAACCGTCCGCATCCCAGGGCGAACAGCGTATCACCGCAAAATAGCGCATCGGCCCCGGCGAACCAGAACGCGATGTGCGCACGCGTGTGTCCCGGAACATCGAGCACGCGAGCCTCGGAGCTTCCAACTTTCAAAACCGTCGTCTCGCCCACGGCTATATCGATACCTGGAATGCGCTTGAGGTCCCGCTCCGAACCCACTATCCGACAGCCCGTCCGCCGCTTGAGCTCAAGGTTGCCGCCCACGTGATCGCCGTGATGATGGGTGTTCAGGACATGAGTCAGCGTCCATCCGTAAGCGGCGAGCGCCTCCAAAACCGGATCGGCCTCGGCGGGATCGACCGCCGCCGTCTCGCCGGTTTGGCTGTCGTGGATCAGGTAAACGTAGTTGTCCTTGAGTACGGGGATTTGAAGGATTTCCAGCATGATGCGTCCTTATCTGCCACCGGATAAATACCGGGCGATATCCTCTTTCGAAAAACCGATCTTGCGAGCCACCCGATCCGCGTGGCTGACCCTCGAAATGCCTTCGACCACCCGGTAAGTCGGCTGCTCGTTCTTGAACTCGACCTGCCTCGCCAATCCGATTTCTTTCTGCTGATAAGCATCGACCAGTTCGTGGTTGTGGGTGATCAAAATGGTGTTGCTGCCTTTCTGATAGAACCCGTCCAGGATATTCATGGAAATCTCGATCTTTTCCTCGTGGGTCGTGCCTTCCGAGAGTTCGTCCATGATCACCAGGCTTTTCGGCGTCGTTGCGAGGAAAATGTCCTTGGTCCGCTTGAGTTCGGTGCCGAAGCGCCCTTCACCGTCGGCGAGGTGGCTGATTTCGGGGACCTGGTAAAAGATGCGGTCCGCGACGGTCAGTTCCGCTTCCTGAGCCGGCACATAGCATCCGATTTGCGCGAGCAACTGGCTCTGCGCCAGGGTTTTACAGAACGCCGTCTTGCCGCCGCTGTTCGGTCCGGTGATGAAGGTCAGCCGCGTGTTTTTCAGGCTGATGTCGTTGGGCACGTAGTCGGGATTGTCCTTGCTCAGCACCGGATTCCGCACGCCTTTGAGCACCAGCGAATGGCGCTCGGCCTCGACGATCTTGGGCAAGACCACGGAGTGGTGGAAGGATTCCTTGAGGCGGACGAAGCTCAAGAGCTCGTCCAGCTTGCCCAGCGAATCCAGCGTGTTTTGCACGTCCTCGGACCGTTTGAAGATGTCGCGGAGCGGATAGATGCAGCCATCGCGATCGAAACCGCCGACGATGGGGATGTAAACGAAGCTGATGGGAAGCAGGAACAGCCAAAATACCGGCGCGATCGAAACCGCCAGATCGAGCAGCAACGGCACGAATTCCAAAGTCAGCACCAGGAGGATGGCCGCGACCGCGAGCCCCACCGGCTTGAACAGTGACGGCCGAAAGCGGATCGCCGGGGTATACCAGGGTTTCTCCGCCTTGGAGCGGACATCTTTCTCGGTCCGGTACACCGGCCCCTTCATCAGGGCATAGGCGCGCGAATGGGCAAAGCGCCGCAAGTCGTCGATCAATAGGCCCAGGTACTCGCTGTTCGGCTTCGGAAACCGGTTTGCCGCCTCCACCAGATTGAGCATGAACCGAGTGCCTTTTTTATAGGTCTCATAACCGTAGCCCTCGATTTCCAGCTTGTGCGCGGGCGAACTCATGAGCCCCATGAACGTGCCGAATAATAAACCGTAAAAGTCATCTTCCAGCGACTTCGCCTGTTTGATCAGGGTTTCCAACGAGTCTCGAAGCGCCTTGTCGGATTCGATTTCCCGAACCGCGTCCTGCTTGGCCCGGATAAGGTCCGCCGACGCCAGCGGCTGGACCAGCGAGCGATAAAGGGTTGCCTGACCGGTGATCGTGGCGGCGTGATTGATGCTGTCGAACAGCTTATCGACTTCGATGGCCTGAAACGTCGAAACATCGATGACACCCTCTCCGGTTGCGCCCGGCGCGGCGGAACGAACGACCGGCGGTTCCTTGGAATCGGATTGCAGAAGAGTCTGGTATAGGGAATTCATGGAGCGAGGACCTGGCAATGATAGTTCGGCGCCTAACCTACACCTTAGCGGCGCCCGCTTCAACCTGGAAGGAAACGGGGGCGATACCTATGTTTCTTAATGACCCTGTAATGTCTCGAACAGTGCCCATGATCGACTCGACCATCGATTCAGCATAAAATTTCACACATTTTTCACGAAAATCCGTCCGTCTTCTGGCAACGCTGACGAAAAAGAAGTTTCATCAACCCACGCGATCTCGACAATCATGACCGATCACTCCGTTCGCTCCGATACGGGCCTAAGCGCCGCATCCGTTTTGACCCTAGGCATATCCGGCTTTAACTATGCTGATTTGTACGAACCGGAACGGCTCAAGGACTTGTCAGACGTCTTCGACGCAACGGTCCGCAACCACGATCCGGCCCTATTCGCCGAATTCGAGCGTTATCGCGCATGCCAAGGCGAAGGCATGCCGCCCGAAAAGATTTCGGATGTCCTGGTCAAAATGGCGCCCTATGTCGGTACTTTCGTGGCGCGGCTGTTCGGCGTATCGTCCGAACGGGACACGCAAATACAGGCGATCCGCGACGAGTTCGACAGCATCTTCCTGTACCGCAACGAGATCGTCGGGAAGGTCGCGGGACTGTTCAAGAATCAGGCGCTGGAAAGCTGGAATATCGCCGGTATCCAGGCGGACTTCGAGTCCTTGCTCCGAATCGCCGAACCCGTGTTGATCGAATCGGACCGGGAAAAAGCGGTTGCCGTCTTAGGCGCACGCTTGCACCGCTGGCATCAAGATGCGTCGGTGAGCGGAAGGGAAATCGCCGAATTGCGCCGTACTCTTGCCACCGATCCGGATACCGAGGCGCGCTTTGCCGGTCTGCTGGGCAAGAGCGACGAAGACCTGGTGAAGGCGCTGCTGGATCTGGTCCAACGCTGGACCTATGCAGCTACGCAAATTCCCGAGCTCAAAGCCCAAGTCCAAGGGTGGGCCAGCTTCAAGTTCCCGGCCAAGACCGATTTCAATCATCTGGTTCATCACGAGACGCGCTCGGCGGACGGCTACAGCGTATGGGCGGCCCCCGAGGAACACCACAGGAGGCGCGAAGGATTCGGCCTTACCGATCCACGTTTTCCCGAACGGCGCGTGTTGTACGAAGTCGACCACTGCATTTATTGCCACGACCGGGATACCGACTCGTGCTCCAAGGGCATGCGCAACAAGAAGGACGGCACGTACAAGACCAATCCGCTCGGCGTGACCATTACCGGCTGCCCGCTGGAGGAAAAGATTTCCGAGATGCACGTCGTCAAGCGTCAAGGCGACAACATCGGCGCGCTGGCGTTGATCACCATCGACAACCCGCTCTGCCCCGGCACCGGCCACCGCATCTGCAACGACTGCATGAAGGGCTGCATCTATCAGAAAACCGAGCCGGTCAATATTCCGCAGATCGAGACCAACGTCCTCACCGACGTTTTGTTCATGCCGTGGGGCTTCGAGATTTACAGCCTCCTGACCCGCTGGAATCCGCTCAACGTCAAGCGGCCGTACGCCCTTCCCTACAACGGCAAGAACGTGCTGGTGGCCGGCATGGGACCCGCCGGCTACACGCTGGCTCATTATTTGACCAACGAAGGCTTCGGCGTGGTCGGTATCGACGGCCTCAAGATCGAACCGCTGCCCAAAGACATCGTCGGAGACGAGACCCATCCGCCCCGCCCCATCCATGATTTCCGAGAGTTGTACGAGGATTTGGACAAACGCATCATGCTGGGCTTCGGCGGCGTGGCCGAATACGGCATCACGGTGCGCTGGGACAAGAACTTCCTGAAAGTCATTTATCTGACCCTGTTGCGGCGTCACAGCTTCCGCTGCTACGGCGGCGTGCGCTTCGGCGGCACTCTCACGATCAACGAAGCCTGGGATCTCGGTTTCGACCACATTGCCATCGCTTCGGGCGCCGGCAAACCCACGCTCATCGACATCAAGAACAATTTGATTCGCGGCATCCGCAAGGCGTCGGACTTCTTGATGGCGCTGCAATTGACCGGGGCCGCCAAGGAGTCGTCGCTGGCCAATCTGCAAGTGCGCCTCCCGGCCGGCGTGATCGGCGGCGGCTTGACCGCCATCGACACCGCCACCGAGCTTTTGGCCTACTATCCGGTGCAGGTCGAAAAGATCATGCAACGCTACGAAAAGCTGTGCGCCGCCTTCGGCGAGGAAACCGTACGCGCCCGCTACGACGAGGAAGAATTGCTGATCCTCGACGAGTTTTTGGGTCATGCCAAGGCCGTGCAGGCAGAACGCCAAAGGGCACAAGCCGCCGGGGAAAAGCCCGATTTCCTCCCCTTGCTGAATGCCTGGGGAGGCGTCACGCTGTTCTACCGCAAGGGCATGAAGGATTCACCCGCTTACCGGCAGAATCACGAGGAAATCAAGGAAGCCATGGACGAAGGCATTCTGCTGGCCGAGGGCATGAACCCGCTCGAGGCCCTGGAGGACAAATACGGACATCTCCGCGCCGTGCGCTTCGAAAAACTGGAGGAACAGGATGGCCGCTGGCAAAAGGCCGGCAACCTCGAAGTCCCGTTGCGCAGCCTGTTCGTCGCCGCGGGAACCTCGCCCAATACCATCTACGAATCCGAGCATCCGGATTCCTTCGAGATGGACCAGAAGTTCTATCAGCGCTACGAACCCAATTGGCTGAGCGAAATTCCGGAGCTGGAACCGGTCAAAGACACCGCCGTTCCCAAGATCGGCAAGCCTGCGCCGTTCACCTCGTACCGCCGCCACGGCAAGTTCATCACGTTCTACGGCGACAACCACCCGGTCTATGCCGGCAACGTGGTGAAAGCCATGGCCAGCGCCAAGGACGGATATCCTTACATCGTCAAACTGTACGAAAAGGAGCTCGCCGCGCTCGATCGAGCCCAGCAGCCCCAGCGCCTTGCGAATCTGCGAGAGTTCCAGCACAGGCTCGACGACATGCTGCTGGCGCGTATCGTAGAAATCAATCGGGTCACCCCGAACATCGTCGAAGTCATCGTAAGGGCTCCGCTGGCCGCGAAGCACTTCTGCCCGGGCCAGTTCTACCGCGTTCAAAACTTCGAAGCGCTCGCACCCGTCGTGGACGATACGGTGCTGGTCGCCGAAGGCCTGGCATTGACCGGCGCCTGGGTCGACAAGGAACAAGGCCTCATATCCCTGATCGCTCTGGAAATGGGTTCGTCGTCCAAGCTCTGCGCGATGTGGAAGCCCGGCGACCCCATCGTGGTGATGGGGGTCACCGGCGCCCCCACTGAAATTCACGCCGGGCAAACGGTCCTCCTCGCCGGCGGCGGCCTGGGCAATGCGGTGCTGTTCTCCATCGGCAAAGCGCTGCGCGCGGCGGGCAGCCATGTCATCTATTTCGCCGGCTATCGGAAGCGCGAAGACGTGTTCAAGATTCGGGAAATCGAAGCGGCCTCGGATGTGGTGGTCTGGTCGGTCGATAATCTCCCAGGAGCAGAGCCCATACCGCCGCTGCGCCCCCAGGACAAAACCTTCGTCGGCAACATCGTCGAAGCGATGCTGGCTTACGCGAAGGGCGAACTGGGTCCGACTCCGATCCACATGGACGACGTCGACCACATGATCGTCATCGGCTCCGACCGCATGATGGCGGCGGTCAAAGCAGCCCGTTACGGCGTCCTCCAGCCGTATCTCAAGGCTCATCACTCCGCCATTGGCTCGATCAACTCGCCGATGCAGTGCATGATGAAGGGCGTCTGCGCGCAGTGTCTGTGCAAGCATGTGGAACCGGACAGCGGCAAGGAGTATTTCGTGTACTCCTGCTACAACCAGGATCAAGACCTGGACCGGGTCGATTTTCCCAACTTGTACGCACGCCTGCGCCAGAACTCGGTACAGGAGAAACTGTCGACGATGTGGCTGGACTATCTACTTTCGAAAAACGGCGATCGACGGGTAGGCTGAAAAATTTCCAAAGACGAAAGCATGACAATATCCGGAAAGTCTTTTACCATTGACGCCCGTTGACTGCATGGACGGCTTTACGCCTTTCCTCGATCGACGCCATCGCAGGAGCTCGCGACCTGGAAGCTTCCGCGAAACGCGGTATGGCAATGGCGGCGTATGCATCAGCACTCAATAAGCAATCGTGACATTTGTTTGGTTATTCCAGGAATAGCCAGAGGAGAACGCAAGAGAATGAAAATGAACAAAACCTTAGTTCTGGGCGCTTTGTTGTTGACCGGCACGATGGGTAGCGCCATTGCCGCCGAAAACGCCGCTGGCGTAAAGGAATTCATGGTCAAGACCGTCCAGACCACCAAGGAAGCCCAGGCCGCTGCAACCGCTGGCGACAAGGACGGCTGCCTGTCTGCCATCAAGCAGACCAAGCAGAACTATAAGGAAATCACCGGCGACGCGGCTGGCAAGCCCTTGCAGGACGCCATGAAGAAGGTTCGGCAAGCCCAAGACCTTTGCGCAGCCGGAAACACGTCCGAAGCCGCACCGCTCTTGAGCGAAGCCGCCGCCGCCATGGAAAAGGTCAACGCCGGCATCAAATAAGATGCCTGCAACCTGTCTGTCTTGAGACAGGCTGGAAGTATAAAAGCAGGGCGGCAACCGCCCTGCTTTTTTTTGTGCCCGGCACTCAACCCATCGCCCCTACTAAGGCTTCGGCGAACTCGCTGGTTTTCACCTCGCGTGCGCCTTCCATCTGCCGTGCAAAGTCGTAAGTGACGATCTTCTGGCCGACAACGGCACTATAAGCGTTTTCTACCGTTTTCGCGGCTTCGTGCCATCCCAGGTATTCAAGCAACATTACCCCGCTGAAGAGCAGTGAGCCGGGATTAGCTTTGTCCTGGCCGGCGTATTTGGGCGCGGAACCATGGGTTGCTTCGAATACGGCGATGAAATCGCCGATGTTGCCTCCCGGCGCAATACCAACACCTCCTACTTCCGCCGCGACCGCATCCGAAAGATAATCGCCGTTCAAGTTGAGCGTAGCGATGACGTCAAACTCTTCGGGACGAAGCAGCATCTGCTGGAACATGATATCGGCGATGCGGTCCTTGATGACGATCTTGCCATCCGGCTGTTTGCCGCCATGGAATCTGTTCAATTCCTCTTCGGTGATGGTCTGACCGGCGAACTCCGTACGAGCGAGTTCGTAACCCCAGTTCCGGAACGCGCCCTCGGTGAATTTCATGATATTGCCTTTGTGCATCAAGGCAACGCTCTTCCGCCCGTGATCGAGCGCATAGCGGATGGCTTTGCGGATCAGCCGCTTGCTTCCGAATTCGCTCACCGGTTTCACCCCGAGAGCACTGCCCTCATGGAAATCTGCCTTGAGCTCTTGTTTCAGAAAACGCTCGAGTTTAAAGGCTTCGGGCGATCCCGCCGGATATTCGACGCCTGCGTAAACATCCTCGGTGTTTTCCCGAAAGATGACCACATCCACCGCTTCGGGATGACGCAGGGGCGACGGCACTCCCGGAAAATGGCGTACCGGGCGAACGCATGCGTAAAGATCAAGGGTTTGTCGAAGGGACACGTTGATGGACCGCATTCCCCCACCCACAGGGGTCGTCAAAGGACCTTTGATGGATACGACCAAGTCCTTTAGCGCGTGCACCGCTTCGTCGGGAAAAGCGTTGCCGTAGAGTGCAGCGGCTTTTTCTCCGAGAAAGAGCTCGCACCAATGGATTTTGCGCGCCCCGCCGTATGCTTTGGCGACCGCTGCGTTCCAAACGCGGAGGGATGCGCGCGTAATATCCGGGCCGATGCCGTCGCCTTCGACGTAGCCGACGACGGGCTCGTCAGGAACACGAAGCTTGCCGTCCCGAACGCTGATTTTTTCGCCGCCGGCAGGAAGCCGAATGTGCTGGTAATCCATGGCGACCTCCATGAAATAGCGTAGAGAACTGAGATACTGACCGACGCAGAAATCCGCGACGATCTAGCCCTTAGAAGCAGTCTTCAAACGTCACGAGCGACGTCAAGGAAAGGCGCGAAAGGGCGACCCGAAGCCGCCAGCAGGCCCGTGGAGGGAACAGCCGTTAGCCTGGCCCGCAGGGCGAACCGCAAGGATCGGGCGAGTCAAAACCGGAGTGTACCGAGGAGTACATGACCATTTCTCCGGGAGAGAAATGGGACGCACGATAGCGCGCCCGGTAGGGTGAAAAACAGAGATGTTTTTCATCAGCATCTTGAACCCTTGAACAACGCCGGCATGACGGCGCGCAGCAGTTTGAAGACAGCTTCTCAGGCGGAATAGGCTCCGATCTCGGGCCTATTATGCTTGGGCAAAATAGTGGTGTAAAAATTCGTCGAAAGAGAGTTTGTCGCCAGCTTCCATTTGCTGCTGTTCCTCGAGCGATTCGTCGGTCAGCCGGCGAAAGAATTCGGCTCGCTCGGCGGATAGGAAGCGATCACGGAACACCCTCGCATGCTCCTTCGATATCCGCAGCGCATATTCCTCGAACGATTCTCCACTCGCCCTCATTTCGGCCAGCATGCGGGCGGAAGGCGTCAGTTCGGGATCGAAAAACTTGGCGGCCTGTTCCTCCAGGCTTCGCGTGTAGGGTTTAGACACGTCTTCCGCATCGAGAATTTCTGCGATGCCGCGCATGGCCTCAAGTATTTCCGCCGCCCAGTCCTTCAACAAAACCTCTCGGCCTTTGCGCCGAAGCTTGAACCCGGGCGTACGGCCGCAACACGCGACCGCCATGCCGTTCTGGCTGACTTCTCTCTTCTCCGCGGAATCGAGTGGGGGACTTTGTTCCAAAAGGCAAAAAAGCAGAAAGATTTCCAGAAAGCGCAGCTGATCCAGGTTTGCCCCGGCAGGACTGAAGCACTCCAAGTCCAGCGATCTAAGCTCCAAATAACGCACTCCGCGCCGCTTTAGGGCAAGCGTAGGCTTTTCACCGGACTCGGCGATTTGTTTGGGACGGATGACGCTGTAATACTCGTTTTCGATCTGGAGAATGTTGCCGTTCAGCTGACGGTAATCTCCATTCACCTTCACGCCGATCTTCTCGTAAAGCGGATAAGGCGTCGCTATGGCCTTGCCGAGAGTCGCCACGTAGTCGTCGAGATTATTAAAAGAGATATCGAGCCCGGCCTGGCTGTCGTTCTTGTACCCGATATCGCTCATGCGCAGCGAAGTCGCATAGGGGCGAAAAAGCGTTCGGGCGTCGAACTCCGAAAATCTGGACGCAAGATGCTCTCGTCCGTTGAAAAACGACTTGGCGAATGCCGGAGAGGCGCCGAACAAATAGATTGTTAACCACCCGTAGCGATGAACGTTGCGCACCATGCCGAAATAGTTGCCTGCGATAAAGCTGGACAAGGAGTCCGCCCCGCCTTCCAACTCGCACAGGACCGGCCATAACGCTTCGTTGACCGAATAATTGAAATGAACGCCGGCAATGGCCTGCATCATCCGCCCGTAGCGATAGGCGAGTCCGCGCCGGTAAATGTGTTTCATCCGACCGATATTGGAGGTTCCGTATTCGGCAATGGGGATGCTTTCGTCACCGGTCACGCCGCAGGGCATGGAAGTCGCGAGTAAGATCTCGTCTCCCAGATTGCGGTATATGAAGGTATGCAGGTCTTTAAGAAACCGCAGCGCTTCCGCCGGGTCGGCACAGGGCGGCGTAATCAGCTCGATCAGCGCCTCGGAATAATCCGTGGTGACATAAGGATGAGTCAGCGCCGATCCTACTCCCATCGGATGCGGCGTATGCGCGATGACGCCGTCGGCCGCAAGCCGAAGGCTTTCCTTCTCCAGCCCTTTGAGGCCGTTCCTCAGCAGATGTTGTTGGCCGGTATGAATAAGCTGGTTAAGCCGGGAGTCTATGCTTTGGCTCAAGCGCGAATAATCCTTGGTGTTGTTCTTAAAGGCGGGATGACTCGTGAAATCGCGGAATGGAAATCCGGATTCGACGGACTACAAAACACCCGAATCCATTTTCATTCTATCAGAGAAGCGCGATCGGCCTGTACAGTAAACCGCTATCTCGGTTTAAAGGAGCCTCACCAACTGAACAGCACCCATTGCGGAATCCGCAAGTCATCCTCCAAATCGCTGCGCCGTACGTCCATATTACCGTCGCCGTCGGTGTCGAGCAGATAATAGGCCGGACCGATCGCTGGCTTGATCTTTACCATGTAAAGCCGATTATTGATCCGGTATTCTTCGATAGTGTCCTTGCCCCGCCGGATAATCGTGACATCCGGCTCCAAGGGCTCACCGCTCTCGACCTGCGGCGGAATATCCGGCGGCTCGGGCACCGGAGCGAGTTCACCCTGCGCTTGGGCGGAGGCTGCGACAACCAAAAGACAAAGCGAAATAATCCGTAGCATGATGAATCCTGCTGAAAGGACTGGGTTTTGAGATTTGCCAATGATAGTACATATCGGATCGAGAAATCCGATTACATGGCCAGACGTCCTGCCGATAATCGAACGATCGAGAGCTCGGTTAATCCCATGGCTCAAGAAACTACCTGGCACATCACATGTTCGCGATGATAATCGTCAACTCTGCATACCGTTCCATCCGCACCGAGTTAGGCTGGGATGGAGTCAATCAGCTGTCCTCATCTAAGGGACCGACGCGGTTTGGCTAAATTCCCGGAATCGAGCAAGGATATTCGCCATGGCCAGACGAAGCGATCATAGCCGCGACGAAATTCGCGAAATGGCTTTAAAAGCAGCGGAAGCCATCGTCGAGCGGGAAGGCGCGGCAGGTCTCAGCACGCGCAAGATCGCGAACGAAATCGGCTATACCGCAGGCAGCCTCTATTTGATTTTCGAGAACCTGGACGACTTGATTTTCCGGGTGAACGCCCGGACTTTGGCCGAATTAGCCCTCGAACTCGACCAAGCTACGGCTGAGAAAAACGATACCGAAGCTGTACTGGTGGAACTGGGCCGCATTTATCTCCGCTTCGCCGCGTCACACCGGGGACGCTGGGACCTGATTTTCGGACGCGGATCGCCCACGGCAACCGCCTCGCCCGGCTGGTACCGCAACCATGTCCTCGCCTTGTTCGATCGGGTCGAAAAATGTCTCGCCCGACTCGGTCCGGCCCGAAATCCGACGGAAGTCGCACTGGCCGCTCGAGCGCTTTGGGGAGGCGTGCACGGCGTCTGCACCTTGGCGCTTACCGATAAGCTGGACATCGCCGGTCTTCCCGATGCCGAGAAACTGACGACTTCGCTGATCCGAAACTTTTTATCCGGCTGGATGCGGCAAAATTAGTTCACGGACTCTAGAACGCTGATCGGCAAGGCACCCCCCGATCGCAAGACTAATTCGTTTTGTCCTCGCCCCATGCGGCGAAGGCTTTTTGCCGGTAAACTGGTTTACTTTTCCGAATAGTCTCTAGCGCCGAACGATGAACGACAATCAACTTTTGCGTTATAGCCGACAGATACTGCTGCCTCAGATCGACGTCGAGGGCCAGGAAAAGCTGCTGGATTCCAGGGCATTGATTATCGGTCTCGGCGGTCTCGGCTCGCCCGCCGCCATGTATTTGGCCGCCGCCGGGGTCGGCAGCCTGGCGCTGAACGACTACGATGTCGTGGAAATATCCAACCTTCAGCGCCAGATCGCGCACGGCACGGAGAACATCGGAGAACCTAAGGCGGTTTCGGCGCGTAAAGCCCTCGAACGGCTAAACCCCGATGTGAGAGTCACCGAACTCACATCCCGCTTGGAGGGGGCACAATTGGAGCAGGAAATCGCTCGGGCCGACGTGGTGCTGGATTGCTCGGATAACTTCACCACCCGTTTCGCCGTCAACGCCGCTTGCGTAAGAACGCGAACGCCGCTGGTTTCCGGAGCGGTGATCCGCTTCGAGGGACAACTGGCCGTATTCACTCCGGGCGTCGGAAACAACCCCTGTTACAACTGCTTGTACGCCGATCACGGCGAACTTGCGGAAAGCTGCGTGCAAACCGGCGTGCTTGCCCCTCTGCCCGGAATCATCGGCAGCCTCCAGGCCCTGGAGGCCATCAAGCTCCTCACGGGCGTCGGCGAACCCTTGGTGGGACGACTTTTATTGCTCGATGCGCTGAGCATGGAGTGGAATCAAATGATCTTGAAAAGAAATCCCAGATGCCCGACTTGCGCTGGATCGGCTTGAGCAATCCAGCGGGCTTCTACTGATTTCCCTTCGAGAAATAGGAATAACTCCCGTTGCTTTCCAAAAATCGGATACGTATACTTTGCCGCGAGCTTTACAAGCCATTCCAAACTAAAGCAATAAATCACTTTTTTGGAGGTAATCCGAAATGAGATGGGAAAAACCGAGCTACAAAGACCTGCGCTTTGGCTTCGAAGTCACGATGTACATCTACAACCGCTAATTCGCCGGTTGAATCCCTGAACGGGGCTCCGCAGCAATGTAGAGCCCCGTTTTTCATTTAAAGGGCTCATCGGAAGCTCTTTTGCTTAGCAAAGATCGAAATGAAAGTCCGAGTGTTGGGCGCCGGCGCGGGCGGCGGTTTCCCGCAGTGGAACTGTAACTGTCACAACTGCTCCAGGCTTCGCCAAGGCCAAGTCAAGGCCAAATCGCGCACTCAGTCGTCGATTGCCGTCAGCAGCGACAACGAGAATTGGGTGCTTTTCAATGCGTCGCCCGACATCCGCACTCAACTGGAAGCCTTTCAGGCCGTCCATCCAAGGCACGGCATCCGTGACAGCGGTATCAAGGCCATCGTCCTGATCGACAGCCAAATCGATCACACCACGGGACTGTTGATGCTGCGCGAGTCCACTCGACCTTTGGACATTTATTGCAGCGAGATGGTGAAACAGGACCTGTCGACGGGATTCCCTGTATTTAAGATGCTGGAGCACTACTGCGGAGTCAACCACCATAGCACGCCTCTGGACGGTAGCGGCTTCGCGATTCCCGGGATTCACGACCTGAAGTTCTACACCCATTCGCTGAAAAGCAAGGCACCGCCCTATTCGCCTCATCGGCACGATCCGCACGAAGGCGACAACATCGGGGTCATCATCGAGCAGATATCTTCGGGCAAGAAACTTTATTACGCGCCGGGACTCGGAGAAATAGAACCTCACGTGTTCGCGGCCATGCAGCAGGCTGACTGCATGTTGGTCGACGGCACGTTCTGGCAGGAGGATGAGATGGGCCGTGCCGGAATTTGCGATAAGCTTGCCCGCGACATGGGACATCTACCCCAATCAGGTTCGGACGGCATGATCGAAGTGCTGAAAAATGCACCCAAAGCACGGAAGATTTTGATTCACATCAATAATACCAACCCGATCTTGGACGAAGATTCGCCGGAGCGAAAAACCCTTACCGGAGCGGGCATCGAAGTTGCCTGCGACAGCATGGAAATCGACCTGTGAGAAACACCATGAGCGAACCGACACCTTGGACCCGAGAAGAATTCGAAGCCAAATTGCGCGAGAAAGAGGCGTATTATCATATTAACCATCCCTACCATGTGCTCATGGCTGACGGCAAGCTCAGCAAAGAGCAAATTCAAGGGTGGGTTGCGAATCGCTTCTATTACCAAATCAAGATCCCGGTCAAAGACTCCGCCATTCTGGCGAATTGCCCCGATCGCGAAACCCGACGCCAGTGGATTCAGCGGATACACGATCACGACGGCTGGGGCGACGATGCCGGCGGCATCGAAGCCTGGACGCGACTCGGTATTGCTGTAGGCATCCCCCGAGACGAACTCTGGTCGCTAAAGCACGTATTGCCCGGCGTCCGCTTTGCCGTGGACGCTTATGTCAATTTCGCCCGCCAGGCATCCTGGCAGGAAGCGGCCTGTTCGTCGCTGACCGAGCTGTTCGCGCCGACCATTCACAAGCAGCGCTTGTCCGGCTGGCCCGACCTGTATCCGTGGATCGACCAGGATGGACTCGCCTATTTCCGGAAACGGGTGAGTCAGGCCAGCCGCGATGTGGAACACGGCCTCGCCATCACACTGGACTATTTCAAGACTCGCGAGCAACAGGAGCGCGCCCTGGAAATCCTCCAGCTCAAGCTGGACATTCTGTGGAGCATGCTTGACGCGATGTACTTGGCCTATATCGAAAACAAGCCGCCCTACTTCAATATCAAGCCTTGAAACCATGGCCTTAGACGCCCAAAGCCTCTTTGCCTTCTCGCCCCTGCATCGACTGCAATGGGAAGAAGCCCAACAGCGTTACGTGATCCTTTATCCCGAGGGCCTGGTCGAGTTAAACCTGCCCGCCGCCGAAATCCTCAAGCTGTGCGACGGCACACGCGATTTGGACGGAATCGTTTCCGAACTTGAGACGAAATTCGAAACCACCGGTCTAAGGGACGACATTTCCGAACTCCTGCAATCTGCCTTGGATAATGGTTGGATCAGACAAATTCCCCGTCAGTAGTCCGCGCTGGCTATTAGCCGAACTGACCTACACCTGCCCGCTACAGTGCCCGTATTGTTCCAATCCCGTCGACTTCGCGAGACATAAGGACGAACTCGACACCGAAGACTGGCTGAGAGTATTTTCCGAAGCCCGCGAAATGGGCGCGGTGCAACTCGGCTTGTCGGGTGGCGAACCGCTGGTGCGCCAGGACTTGCCTATCCTGGTCAGACACGCCCGAGAGCTGGGCTATTACGTCAACCTGATTACCTCCGGCTATAAGCTCGACGAGGACAGGATCGCCGAGCTGAAGAATGCCGGACTGGATCACATTCAGGTCAGTATTCAGGCACCCGAAAAGACGCTGAACAACTATCTGGCCGGCACCGAATCGTTCGAGCAAAAGAAAGAGGTGGCCCGACTGGTCAAGAAGCACGGCTACCCCATGGTTCTGTGCGTCGTGATCCACCGCCAGAACATCCACCTGATGCGCGAAATTCTCGAAATGGCCGTCGAACTGGAAGCCGATTATCTTGAACTGGCCAATACCCAGTATTACGGCTGGGCGCATCTCAATCGCGATCAGCTGCTGCCGACCCGCGAGCAGTTCCAGGAAGCCGAGGCCATTGCCCAGGACTATAAGGAAAAGCTCAAGGGAAAGATGAAAATTTACTACGTGGTGCCGGACTACTACGAAGATCGGCCGAAGGCCTGCATGAACGGCTGGGGGACGACGTTTCTGACCATCGCTCCGGACGGTCTTGCCCTCCCCTGCCACGAAGCCCGGTCGCTGCCGGGACTCGACTGCCCCAACGTACGCGATATGAGCGTACGCGACATTTGGCTACACTCCGATGCCTTCAACAAATTTCGCGGATACGATTGGATGAAGGAGCCTTGCCGGTCTTGCCCGGAAAAGACCCGAGACTTCGGCGGCTGTCGCTGCCAGGCCTATCTTTTCACCGGCGATATGACCGCCGCCGATCCGGTGTGCAGCAAATCTCCCCATAGGCATGCCGTATTCGAAGCGATCGCCAGTGCGCGCTCGGCAGCTGAAACCGGCGAAACGAAACCGATGGTGTTCCGCAACACCAAGAACTCTAAGTCTTTTAGCGGCTAAGTCTGATTACTCTCAAACGGGCGGACCGCCACGCTCGTTCGAATCCGAGCACATAAACCGTCCGGAAGCATTATCGGCTTTCCGCCGCCAACTGGCGATGATATTCGGCCAAACGACGGCTTTCTTGGGCTGCCATTTCCAGATCCCGGATCATGGCTTCGGCACGCGCTTTCAAATCCAGAATCTGCTTGCCGTACTTGTGTGGATTAGCCTGATACTGGATCAGCATCTCGCGCTCTTCATCCGCATCGGCCTGCATCGTCTGCGCGATTTCATCATAGTGACTCGCGAGCCGCTCGTGCGCTTCCCGTGTGTCCGCCGTCTGCACGGCATACGCCCAATTGGGCGGACGTGGCCCTTCCTGCGTCGCGCATCCCCCTAGCACGACCAGCAGCGCGGGAACAATGACCTGGACAATCCTTATCCTCATAACACCTCCTTCCGGTCAAGATCGTTAATCCATCAAGACTCCGATAGCAGACCAGTACCGGCAATACCTATCCGTGCAGAATCGCCTTGCGGATACGTTGAAACCACTTTTCACGGCCGTCTCGACGTTTTTGCCGATTCGTCAGGATACCTCGTAGAGGCGATTCATTTCCGGGATTTTCAGCACCCCGCCGATCCGAAATCCCGGTGATCGAACCTGGCCGAATCCTCCGCCGACCGTCGCGCCGCCAGAAGGGCTTCCAGAGTACCGAACCATATGAGGTAATAGCCGAACAATTCCAGGCTTTCCTCGATGATTTGCTTATATCCGGTCTTAAAATCGCTTCCCATGACCAGTTTCAGCAGCTCGGCGTGACCTACCAACTGAGCCAGCACCGCCACGGCCAGAAATCCTGACCAAAGAAAACCGAAAGGCGCCGAGTGAATCAAAGTACAAATCTGTTCCGGTAAGACTTTTCGGTTACGCCAGCCAATCATTAGCAACACGAAAAGCGAAATGCCTGCCGGCAATTGCCTATCCCACCAATAGTCCCACTCACGTATCGAAGCGATCACGGCGAACATTCCGAGCATCAGAAACAAAGGCCGACGGTGCTTCAAGCGCCAAGCACCGAAAAAATAGAGAGACATGATCACCATGATCAGGCCATATTGCAGCCACTCGACAAAATACCCTTCGCTGAAAACGTTTTCCGCATCGGCTCGGCTCGACCTCGCCAGGTAATCGTAAGTAACGAAAATTGCGAGGAAATAAAAAATCAACCTTATCGAGCCGAATACGATAGCAGTTCTATTTTTATGATCGATTTTTTCCGCCATTGGTTGCATACCCCTTCAAATCCCTCATCCATCAACCCGCGGCAATGGAGGAACCGATTGGAATCTCGTTTAGTCGTTCATTTTTATTTCCTTCCCTGAACATGCTAGCCGTAGGCGTGCGGTCACACACTATGATTTGCCCAGACCTTCCCACGGCTCATACAGAGCATCGGTTTCGATCTCGAACAACCCGAGAATCCGTCCCACTGTCTCGTCGATAAGCGCCGCCAACGTTTTCGCCCTGCCGTAAAACGCCGGCAACGGGGGGAAGATGATGCCCCCCATTTCCGTAACGGCGGCCATGTTGCGGATGTGCGCCAAATTCAACGGCGTTTCGCGCGGCACCACGACCAATCGACGACGCTCCTTAAGTGTTACGTCGGCCGCGCGCGAGATCAGGTTGTCGGAAAATCCGTGCGCCACTGCCGCCAAGGTTTTCATCGAGCACGGCGCGATAATCATGCCGTGGGTCTTGAACGCACCACTCGCGATGCTGGCTCCGACATCGTTGACATCGTGAACGACATCGGCAAACGCGCACACCTCGGCGCGCTTCATGCCCAATTCATGATGGATATTGAGCACACCCGCCGAGGAAACGATCAGGTGCGTTTCCCATCCCCCGATGTCGCGCAGCACCTGAAGCAGGCGCAAGCCGTATACGGCACCGGTCGCGCCGGTCATTGCAATGATCAGGCGTTTATCTCCGTTCATGACCCGAACCGCTCGGCCATTTCATCCGCGGCCGTAACCAAGGCATCGATCATTTCATCGCCGGCAGCGATATGGCCGGCATTCGGCAAAACGCGCAGCTCGGAGTTCGGCAGGCGCTTGTAAAGACTGAACGACGATTCGACGGGGCAAACCAAATCCCGACGGCCATGGATCAAAATTACCGGCAAATGACGAATCCTGTCACATTGCTCCAAAATCGCATTCTCCGGGATGAAATATCTGTTCACTGCATAATGGAGTTCGATCCGAGCTTGGTTGACCGCCTCGGACGATACATGCTCGTTCAGATCCGATGAGTCGAACTCGTTGCCGACAATGACCTGGCCGCTCCACAGCGCCCATGCGCGGGCGGCACGCCGCTGGGCCAATTCATCATCGCCGGTCAGGCATGAATACAAGTAAGACAAAGAATGAGGCCGCTCAGGCTCCGGGATATTTTCCATAAATCGTTCCCACGCCTCCGGATAAACTCGGTCCGCGCCCGAACCGATGAACCATTCGATATCGCGCTGGCGGGCCAGAAACGCCGCCCTAAGCACCAGTCCGGCGATCCTGGACGAATGGCGCTGCGCATAAACGAGCGCCAGGGTCGCGCCCCAGGAGCCCCCGAAAACCGACCAGCGATCGATTCGAAGCGCATGGCGGATATACTCCAAATCACGGATCAAGTCGGACGTGGTGTTGCCGTGGAGCTCTCCATGGGGAAGCGAACGCCCAGCGCCTCGCTGATCTATAAGAATAATCCGGTACTTGTTGGGATTGAAAAAAGAGCGGTGATAAGCCCTGCAGCCGGAACCCGGTCCACCGTGCAAGAACACGACGGGCATTCCGGAGGGATTCCCGCATTCTTCCACATAGATCTGATGCTTATTCCGTTTGAATTGATGGACCGCGTAGGGTTCGATTTCGGGGTAGAGAATTCTCATGACAGGCTCAGGTCGGGCAGGAATTTGGACCTGGCGTAACGGAATAATGAACCAGCGGAGAACCTAACTGCCAATCCGGAACGCAGACAAAACCGCCATCGATTGATGGCAGCATTTCAGAGCAATATTCATATCGTGTTTCGATGCGGACGATGTCGAAAAATTCTACACCTGCATCGGACAATCGGACGTATTTTCTCGGCAAGAAAAAAGGGGGATTCTCATCCCCCTTTTCTTTTCGGCTTGAAAGGCTCTTAGAAGCCGAAACCGAGATAAGCGCCGGCGGTAAGGCCGTCGGTGTCTACGCCCTTGACCGAATATGCACCGCCCTTACTTTTGAAATCCAAATCGTCGCCAGTAAAGTGATAACGGAAATCAAGACCCGCCCACAGATCGCCCCAGATCTTGTATTCGGCGCCGGCGCCCAGCATCAGGCCGGGATTGAGCACGGTTACGCCGCTGGACGGCGGGCTGATGACGTGGATGCCGAGACCGAACGGAATGATCCACGGCCGGAAGTTGCCCATATTGTTGAACTTGATTTTCGGTGCGGCCGTTAGAGTGAACTGCGTAATCTTATTTTCGATGGTCCCGACAACAGCGCCAGCAGGAGCATCCGCAAGATTAGCCGCGCCAACCAAAGTATTGGTACCGGTACCGTAGTTCTTGTATTCGAACATGACTTCGCCGTCGAGCGAGGCGATGTCGGTCAGGCCCCAGAAATCGTCGGTCAACTGATGATCGAAACCGGCGCCGACATACCAACCATCGTTGTCGTTCTCGGTCTTGTTATCCAGCAGCGTCTCCTGGAGAGGTGCGTTCTTATAGCCCCGACCATGCTCCATTTTGGCATAACCGCCGCGGAAGAAGAGCAGATCATGATGCTCTTTCTCATGCTCCTCGGCTTCGGCAAGTTGCTGTTCGACCTTCTGCTGCTGCGCGTCCATCCGTTCCGCATTGGCCTTGGCATCGGAACGCGCCTTCGCCAATTCCGAACGCAACGCGCGCATCTCGTCTTCCATCATCTGCAAACGTCTTTCGATATCGGCCTGAGCAGACGTACCTTTGTAGTGGCTCTCCGCCATAGCCTGCTGCGGCGCCAGGCCGGCCACCGCGACAGCGGCAGTAACCATTGCTGCCATACCAGTCGATTTCTTGATCATTCTTATTCCCCCTCGTGCGAGTTGAACCTAAATCCGTTGCATGCCAGCAACAAAAAGTTGCATGTCGGCACGATCCTAACAAAAAAATCTCCATACAACAATTAGTCTATTTCATTATTTTTGCTAATTGTGGCTATTTGGACCGTTGCTTTTCTTGGGCTAGCCGAAACATACAGCCTTGCGGTTATAATGGCGAGTTAGGCTGCAACAGACAGTTTGTGGGGCCACGGCTCAGGCTATCGCCGCGTGATATCGCTGAGCACGAGGACGACCGCCTGGATATCAAGCGAATGCCTGGCCCTCCCTTGCTCCTTGCCCGCGGCGAATCAATCCATAAGAATTTAAGACATTGCCTGTTTTAATCGGGATATGACGGATATTCGCCCGGATGCAACATTCACTGGTCCAAAATAAATACAGAGACACGACATGGCCGTAAAAAATCGATTACACCGTAGCGAGTTGGCTGTTCCGGGCAGCAACAAGCGTATGTTGGAAAAAGCGCCCGAATCCGGCGCCGACGTAGTCTTTCTCGACCTGGAAGATGCCGTCGCTCCGGACGATAAAGAGCAGGCGCGGGCCAACATCATCGAGGCCTTGAATACCTATGACTGGTCGAAATGCGCCGTTTCCATCCGAATCAACGGACTCGACACCCATTACGCCTACCGCGATCTCGTAGAAGTGGCCGAAGCCTGCGGCGACAAGCTCGACACCATTCTGATCCCCAAAGTGGGCAGCGCCGCCGACGTGTATTTCGTCGCCACCATGCTGTCCCAAATCGAGGCTTATAAAGGCTTCAAGCCCATCAACATCCACGTATTGATCGAGACCGCAATGGGCATGGCGAACGTGGAAGAGATCGCGAAAAGCTGCCCCGAGCGCATGGAGGCCATGGTGTTCGGCGTGGCCGACTACGCCGCCTCAGTTCGCGCCCGCACCACGCAGATCGGCGGAGCCAATCCCGAGTATGGCATGCTCACCGATCCCGACGAAAACGGCCAGCGTTATTTCCATTGGGGCGATCAGTGGCATTTCGGCATTTCCCGCATGGTCGCTGCCTGCCGCGCCTACGGGCTGCGGCCCATCGACGGTCCGTTCGGCGATTTCGGCGACCCTGAAGGCTACAAGGTCGCCGCGCGCCGTGCCGCCGCTCTCGGTTGCGAAGGCAAGTGGGCCATTCACCCGTCCCAGATCGCCCTGGCGAACGAAGTCTTTACCCCTACCGAAAAGGAAGTGAATCGCGCCCGCCGCATCTTGGTCGAAATGGAAAAGGCGGCGAAGGAAGGCAAGGGCGCCGTGTCCCTGGACGGCCGCCTGATCGACGCTGCTTCTATCCGCATGGCCGAAAATGTGGTCAGACAGATCGAACAAATAGAGGCCCGCCAGTCGTAGGGGATTTCCGTCGGTCGGGTTACCGAATCGTAACCCGACATTCCTATCGTCGGGTTACGGTCTGCCGGCCCAGCCTGACCTACATTGAAGAGAGGAAAGCAATCAGTGAACATCCATGAATATCAAGCGAAGGAACTGCTGAAATCATACGGTGTGCCGGTTCCGGTTGGCGGCGTCGCCTACTCCGACCAGCAGGCGGCTCAGGTGGCCGAGGAAATCGGCGGCAATAAGTGGGTCGTCAAAGCACAGATTCATGCCGGCGGCCGCGGCAAGGCGGGCGGCGTGAAGGTCGTCGACTCCATCGCCGAGGTGCAAAAAACCGCCGATGCCATGATCGGCACCCACCTGGTCACCCATCAGACCGGCCCCGAAGGCTCCATCGTCCAGCGTGTCTGGATCGAGCAAGCCAGCGACATCAAAAAGGAATTCTACCTAGGCTTCGTGATCGACCGCGGCTCTCAGCGCATCACCATCATCGCATCCAGCGAAGGCGGCATGGAAATCGAAGAGGTCGCCAAAGCGACCCCCGAAAAGATCGTCAAGGAAGTCATCGACCCCGCAATCGGCCTTCTGGACTTTCAGTGCCGTAAAGTCGCCACCGCCATCGGCCTCAAGGGCAAGCTGATGCCGCAAGCCGTCAAGCTGATGAAATCCATCTACCGCTGCATGCGCGACAAGGACGCCCTGCAGGCCGAAATCAATCCCCTAGCCATCGTCGGGAACGGTGACGACAAACTGATGGTGCTCGACGCCAAGTTCAGCTTCGACGACAACGCCCTCTACCGCCAGAAAGCCGTCACGGAAATGCGCGACCTGGCCGAGGAAGACCCGAAAGAGGTCGAAGCCTCCGGCCACGGCCTCAACTACATCGCGCTCGACGGCAACATCGGCTGCATCGTCAATGGTGCCGGTCTCGCCATGGCTTCGTTGGACGCCATCACCCTGCACGGCGGACGTCCGGCCAATTTCCTCGATGTCGGCGGCGGCGCCTCTCCCGAAAAAGTCACCAACGCTTGCCGTATCGTGCTGGAAGATCCCAACGTCAAGTGCATCCTGGTAAACATTTTCGCCGGCATCAACCGCTGCGACTGGATCGCCAAAGGTTTGATCCAAGCCTGCAACAGCCTCCAGATCAAGGTTCCGCTGATCGTGCGCCTGGCCGGCACCAATGTGGAAGAAGGCCGCAAGATCCTGGCGGAATCCGGCCTCTCCTTCATTACCGCCGAAAATCTGGACGACGCGGCGACCAAAGCGGTCGAAACGGTGAGAGGGTAAGCATCAATGAGCGTATTCGTTAACAAAAACTCCAAGGTCATCTTCCAAGGCTTCACCGGCGAACACGCCACCTTCCATGCCGAAGACGCGATGAAAATCGGCACCAATGTCGTCGGCGGCGTTACGCCCGGCAAGGGCGGCACCACTCATTTGGGTCTACCGGTATTCGACACCGTGGCCGAAGCCGTGGCCGCCACCGGAGCCGACGTTTCCGCCGTATTCGTGCCCCCGCCGTTCAGCGCCGACGCCTTGATGGAGGCCGTCGATGCAGGAATCAAAGTGGCGGTGACCATCGCCGACGGCGTTCCGGTGCACGACATGATCCGACTCCAGCGCTACCGCACCGGCAAGAATACGATCATCGTCGGCCCCAACACTCCCGGCATCATCACGCCGAGCGAATGCAAGGTGGGCATCATGCCCTCGCACATCTACAAAAAGGGCAACATCGGCATCGTCTCCCGCTCGGGAACGCTCAACTACGAAGCCACCGAGCAAATGGCAGCCCTGGGACTCGGCATCACCACGTCGGTGGGCATCGGCGGCGACCCCATCAACGGCACTGACTTCATGACCGTGCTGCGCGCCTTCGAAGCCGATCCCGAAACCGAAATCGTGGTCATGATCGGCGAGATTGGCGGCCCCCAGGAAGTGGCGGCAGCTCGTTGGGCGAAGGAAAATATGAAAAAGCCCGTCGTCGGCTTCGTAGCCGGCATCGCCGCCCCCACCGGCCGGCGCATGGGGCATGCCGGCGCCATCATTTCCAACGAAGACGACACGGCCAGCGCCAAAATGGACGCCATGGAAGCCTTAGGGCTGTATGTCTCGCGAAACCCGGCCCACATCGGCCAAACCGTGCTGAGGGCGATGAAGGAAAATGGCATCGCCGTTAAATAATCGGATCGTGACCTAGTGCAGGTCGGGAATCCTTTCCCGACATAGCGGGTCGGCAAGGGATTGCCGACCTACGAGACATAGGGTGCGGCGAGGTAAGAACCGCACCGATTCGCTTTTTTCATACGTATGGAAATCATGATGCGCGATATCTCGCCCTTGGAACTTAGAAGCTATCTCGAGACCGCCAACCCCAAACCTCTCCTGCTCGACGTGCGCGAACCACAGGAATACGCCCACTGCCATATCGAAAGCAGCATACACATTCCCATGAACGATATTCCCTACCGGCTCGCCGAACTCGATCCGGCGCAGGAAATTGTCGTCATCTGCCATCACGGCATGCGCAGCCGCATGGTGGGCGATTATCTGGAGCGCCAAGGATTCAGCGATATCGCCAACCTACGGGGCGGCATCGATGCCTGGGCTAGGGAAGTCGCACCCGATATGCCGCGGTATTGATCGTGATCGCCGTCATTCAGCGGGTGACGCGGGCCGAAGTGACCGTGGCCGGCGAAAGCGTCGGAAAAATAGACCGGGGGATACTCGCTTTGATCGCCATCGAACGGGGCGATACGGAAGCTCAAGCCGTCCGTCTGGCCGAGCGGATTCTGGGTTACCGGATTTTCGGAGATGCCGAGGACAAGATGAATCTCAACGTGACGGACGTGAGCGGCGGGGTCTTGCTGGTCTCCCAGTTCACTCTGGCAGCCGATACCCGAAAGGGGATGCGCCCGAGCTTCACTCCCGCCGCCGATCCTGAGACCGGAAAACGTCTGTTCGACTATTTCGTGGAAAAGGTGCGGGCCCGGCACTCGCCCGTGGAAACCGGACGGTTCGGCGCCAATATGCAGATCGAACTCGTCAATGACGGACCGGTGACTTTCACTCTAAACGTACCACCGGCCGCAGCCGAGTGATGGCCGCTTTGTAGCTTCGTAGGGTGGGTTAGACGCGCATACCCGTCGTGCCATCAACCTGCTCCAAGCTTGACGCGCGTCGTAACCCACCGGAGCGGCATCGATGCCCCATTTCGGTGGGTTACGGTGCGCTTCCAACTCAGCGGCAAATGGAAAAGTGCTCCTCATGCGCACCTAACCCACCCCTCTACCTTCTACGGTTCAATCAACACCCGCATTCCCACTTCCACCCGCTCGAATAAATCGGCCACGTCCGAACTCTTCATGCGGATGCAACCGTGGGAGGCCGGGGTTCCGTTGACGCCTTCGTCGGGGCTGCCGTGGACATAGATGTAACGCCAGGTGGTGTCGACTGCCCCGTAGCGGTTGAAGCCGGGTTCCAGACCGCCGAGCCAGAGGATGCGGGTCAAAATCCAGTCCCTTTCCGGAAATCGGGCGGCGAGAACCGCATCGTAAATCTCCCCGGTCGGCCGGCGTCCGACGAATACGGTATTGGGCGGCAACCCCGTTCCGATCTTGGCCCGGATGCTATGCCAGCCGCGCGGAGTGCAGCCGCTGCCCATGCGTTCGCCGGGACCGTTCTTGGCGGTGGAAACGGGCCAGGTGCGGATCACCTCGCCGTTCTCGACAAGATCGAGCTCCTGGCGGGGAATACTGACCCGAAGGTAGAACGGCGGTTCAGGCCGGTCGTCGCCCACGGTGCCTCTACGCCTTCTCGAAGAGCGCGATGGATTCCACGTGTGCCGTCTGCGGAAACATATCCATAACGCCCGCGCGAATCAGACGGTAGCCGTGCTGGTGAACCAGGATGCCGGCATCCCTCGCCAACGTGGAGGGATTGCACGAAACGTAGACGATACGGCGCGCCCCCCAGCGCGGCACATAGGACAAAACCTCTTCGGCACCCGCTCGGGAGGGATCGAGCAATATCTTGTCGTAACGCCGAGTCGCCCATTCGGCATCGTTCAGGGCTTGGCTCAGATCGGCGACATGAAACTCGACATTGCCGAGACCATTGGCTTCCGCATTCTGGCGGGCGCGTTTCACCGATTCGGAACTGCCTTCGACACCGACCACGCAGCTCGCGCGCTTCGAGATCGGCAGGGTGAAGTTGCCGATTCCACAAAAGAGGTCGAGTACCGCGTCGTGAGGCGCCGGATCGAGCACTGCCATCACGCGATCCACCATCTTGCGGTTGATGTCGACGTTGACTTGCGTGAAGTCGGTGGCCTTGAACCGGAACTCGATGTCCTGATTAGGCAGCGCATAGCTCAGCATCGGCGGATGTTCCGGATAATGCGGAATGACCGAATCGGGGCCGTGCCTCTGCACGTAAATATCAAAATCGAAACGCATGCCGAACGCCTTCAGCCGTTCCAAATCGTCCGTGGAAGCATCCTCGAGGATGCGAAACACCAGCGCGGTACGCTCATCACCCACGGCGACCTCGATCTGCGGAAGCCTATCCTTGATACTCAGCGAACCGATCAATTCCGACAGTTCTCGGAGGCGCTCGCCGACCTTTGGATGCAGCACGGGGCAGGATTCCAAATCGGCGATGAAGGGGCTGGAGCGTTCGCGAAATCCGACCAGCACCCGCCCTTTCTTCGGCACGTATTTCACGCCGAGACGGGCCTTGTGGCGATAACCCCAGTGGGGGCCGGTCAACGGCGGCCACAGCGGCACCTCGTCGATTTTGCCGATGCGCCGGAACTGATCCGCCAAAAGCTTTTGCTTTTCTTCGATCTGCGCCGCGTCGGTCAGATGTTGAAAGCTACAACCGCCGCAGACGCCAAAGCTAGGACAACGGGGTTGAACCCGTCCCGGTGCCGGCGTTATGACCTCCTCGACCTTGCCTTCGGCATAATCGCGGCGAACGGACGTATAGACGAAGGTCACGTCCTCGCCCGGCAGCGCGCCGTCGATGAAAACGGCCTTGCCTTCGACGCGGGCGACGCCCCGTCCGTCATGAGCGAAGGAATCGATGTGCGCCCGGAAAGCTTCCTGGGGAAGGTTTTTTTTGCGTGCTCGTGCGGCCATGGTCAGTCCGGAAATACGCCGGTGGACAAATAGCGGTCGCCGCGATCGCAGATGATAACGACGATCACCGCGTTTTCGACTTCTTTAGACAGGCGCAGGGCCGCCGACACCGCGCCGCCGGACGAGATGCCGGCAAAAATGCCTTCGCGCGCCGCCAGTTGGCGAGTCGTTTCCTCCGCCTCTTCTTGCGTTACGTCCATGATGCGATCGACTCGGCTGAAATCGCAGATTTTCGGCAGGTATTCCTTGGGCCAGCGGCGTATGCCGGGAATCTTGGCCTGGTCCTTGGGCTGAACGCCGATGATCTGCACCGCCGGATTTTTCTCTTTCAAAAACGTCGACGTACCCATAATGGTGCCGGTGGTTCCCATCGAGCTGACGAAGTGGGTCACCGTGCCCTGCGTGTCGCGCCAAATCTCCGGGCCGGTACCTTCGTAGTGAGCGCGCGGATTATCCGGATTGGAGAACTGATCGAGGATTCGACCTTCACCCTTTCGCTCCATGTCCCGGGCCAGATCGATGGCCGCTTCCATGCTGCCTTCGGCGGGAGTCAAGATGATTTCGGCGCCGAACGCTTTCATCACGGCGCGCCGTTCCGCGCTCATGTTTTCCGGCATGATCAGAGTCATCCGATAACCTTTGATGGCCGCCGCCATCGCCAGGGCAATGCCGGTGTTGCCGCTGGTCGCTTCGATCAGCCGATCGCCCGGCTTGATCTCGCCGCGTTCTTCGGCACGCTTGATCATGCTGATCGCCGGCCGGTCCTTCACCGATCCCGCGGGATTATCGCCTTCCAGCTTAGCCAGGATGATGTTGCTAGTCTCGCCCGGAAGACGTTGCAATCTGGCCAGTGGCGTATTTCCGACAAAGGATTCTATGGTGGGGAAAATCATGGCCGTTCTCGAGAGGTTGATATTCCTGAGCGATACGCTCAACTATGGGATAATAGGAAAAGTTCAAATTTTACCATTTCACGTTTTGTGCCATGCAAAAAGTCGAATTGCTGTCTCCGGCAGGCACCCTCAAAAACATGCGCTATGCCTTCGCTTACGGCGCCGATGCGGTCTACGCCGGCCTGCCGCGCTACAGCCTGCGGGTTCGGAACAACGATTTCCTGGAAAGGAATCTCGCAATGGGCATATCCGAGGCTCATGAACAGGGCAAATCCTTCTATCTCGCGACCAACGTCCTCCCGCACAACGCCAAGGTGAAAACCTTCATCAAGGATTTGACGCCGATCGTCGCCATGGGGCCGGATGCCCTCATCATGGCCGATCCCGGCTTGATCATGCTGGCCCGGGAGGCATGGCCGGACATGCCTATCCATCTCTCGGTCCAGGCCAATACGCTCAACTACGCGGCGGTGCGCTTCTGGAAATCGGTCGGGATCGAGCGGATCATTCTGTCGCGCGAGCTTTCTCTGGATGAAATCGGAGAAATCCGGCAACAGTGCCCGGACATGGAGCTCGAAGTGTTCGTGCACGGCGCCCTATGTATTGCCTACTCGGGACGCTGCCTGCTGTCCGGTTATTTCAATCACCGCGACCCGAACCAGGGCACCTGCACCAACGCCTGCCGCTGGAAGTACGATTTGGCGCCGGCGGAAGAAAACGCCGAAGGCGATTACATTCCCGGACAACTCCGCCTGTCGTTGTCCGACCTCAATCAAAATCTCTCGGCTTGCGGCGATCAGGCCCGCCATCCCTTGGCCGACCAGGTCTATTTTCTCGAAGAAGAAACGCGGCCGGGCGAACTCATGCCGGTCATGGAGGACGAGCACGGCACCTATATTCTCAACTCGAAGGACCTGCGCGCCGTGGAGCACGTGCAGCGCCTGGTGGCGTTGGGCGTCGACAGCTTCAAGATCGAAGGGCGCACCAAATCCTACTATTACGTGGCGCGCACCGCGCAGGTCTACCGGCAAGCGATCGACGACGCCCTGGCCGGGCGGAAATTCGATCCCACGCTGCTGGGCGTGCTGGAAAACCTGGCACAGCGCGGCTATACCGACGGCTTTTACGTGCGCCACCACACCCAAGACTATCAAAACTACATCCGCGGCCATTCGGAAAGCCACCGCCAGCAATTCGTGGGGGAAATCGCCGATTTCGACGAGAACTCCGGACTCGCGGCCGTCTTGGTGAAAAACAAATTTGCCGTGGGCGACCGGCTCGAACTGATTCTGCCGCAGGGCAACCGCGACATCGTGTTGCAGCACATGGAAGACGAACGCGGCAACCCCATGCAGGAAGCACCGGGCGGCGGCTATAACGTCAGGATACCGGTGCCGGTCGGCGATTGCCGTAACGGATTGATCGCCCGGTATCTGTAAGCTTCCTGTAAGCTTCGGAAAGGCGGCCTCCTCGAATGGTCCACCCGCAAAGCTCGGTCGGGTATCATAACGCCTCCTGAATCTTACAGTGCGGAGACTGCTTATGACGTTTACCACCCCCGATCTTTGCGATCGATACTCCGGCACTCATCATTTGCAGATCGCCGAACCGATGTTTCGCCCTTTCGGCGGCAAGAGCGCCTTCAGCGGTCGCGTCACGACGCTCAAGATCTTCGAGGATAATATCCTGCTTCGAGCGGTGCTCGAAGAGAAGGTCGAGGACCGGGTTCTCGTCGTCGACGGAGGCGGTTCCCACCGCTGCGCGTTGCTTGGGAGCAATCTAGCCAGGCTCGCCTGCGACAACGGCTGGCAGGGCATCATCGTCTACGGCTGTATCCGGGACTCGGTGGAAGTCAACCGGCTACCCATCGGCATCCGGGCGCTGCATACCCATCCTTTGAAAAGCCACAAAAAAGGCGGCGGTGATCGGGACATCCTCGTCACTTTTGCCGGCATCAATTTCAGGACCGGTTATTACGTCTACGCCGACGAAGACGGCATCGTCGTGACCGAGGATCAGTTGGCCTGACCATGGGACACCGACTCACCAAGATCTATACGCGGACCGGCGACAAGGGCACTACCGGGCTCGGCGACGGAACCCGCGTCGGCAAGGATGCCCCGCGCGTCGAGGCCTATGGCGCGCTCGACGAACTCAACAGTCATATCGGATTGGTCCTAGCTTATACCGCACCGCCCAAGGTGGCGGACTGCCTGACCGAGGTTCAACAAGTTCTATTCGACCTCGGCGGAGACTTGTGCATTCCCGGACGCCGCTCCATCGACCAAAGTCATATCGACTGGCTGGAACAGTGGTTGGATCATTTCAATAACCAACTGCCTTGGTTGCAGAATTTCATATTGCCCGGCGGAAATCCGCCCGCGGCACATTGCCATGTCGCCCGTGCCGTCTGCCGCCGGGCCGAACGGGTGCTGGTTTCGCTGGGAAAAGCAGAGCCTGTAGATACGTTTGCCCTCGCCTATCTCAACCGTCTATCGGACTTCTTGTTCGTGGTCGCGCGTATCTTGGCTCGGCAGGGCGACGGAACGGAAACGCTGTGGCAGCCTCGTCGTCCCGCTCCGCAGCCGCCACATTGATTCGGCTTGCCTAAAATGTAAGAATCTCCCACCCTCTTAGTCAGAAATTACCCACACGCCTATGGAAATCATACTCGCCAATCCCCGCGGTTTTTGCGCTGGCGTCGACCGCGCCATCGAAATCGTCGAACGCGCCATCGAGGTTTTCGGAGCTCCGATTTACGTACGGCACGAAGTGGTCCATAACCGCTATGTCGTCGACGGCTTGCGCGATCGGGGAGCGGTATTCGTGGAAGAGCTTTCGGAAGTTCCGGAAAACTCCACCGTGATTTTCAGCGCACATGGAGTTTCCAAGGCCATTCAGGAGGAAGCTCAGGAACGCGGTCTCCAGGTGTTCGACGCCACCTGTCCCTTGGTCACCAAAGTGCATATCGAAGTACATCAACACGCGAACGAAGGGCGGGAAATCATATTCATCGGCCACGCCGGACACCCCGAAGTGGAAGGCACCATGGGACAGTACGTCAATCCGAACGGCGGGATTTATCTCGTGGAATCGCCGGAAGATGTCGACACGCTTCAAGTCACGAATCCGGACAATCTGGCCTATGTTACCCAAACCACCCTCTCCATTGACGACACTCAAGCCGTCGTGGATACCTTGAAAAAGCGCTTCCCGAATATCATCGGCCCAAGAAAAGACGATATCTGCTACGCCACGCAAAACCGCCAGGATGCGGTGAAGAAGCTCGCCACCCATTGCGACGTCATTCTAGTGGTCGGCTCCCCGAATAGCTCCAATTCCAACAGGCTGAGAGAAATCGCCGAGAAGCTCGGGCGTGCGGCCTACTTGATCGATGATGCCGATCAGCTTCAACGAAATTGGATAGACGGCGCTCAGAAAATCGGCGTTACAGCCGGCGCTTCGGCTCCTGAAATTCTCGTAACCAAAGTCATCTCCAAGCTTAAGGAATGGGGCGGACGGACGGTAATGGAGACCCGAGGCATCGAGGAAAAAGTCGTATTTTCTCTGCCCAAAGATCTTCGGCGCACGGCCTAAGAATCGTTATCCGCCGGTAAATCGCGTCGCAAGACCGGCGGATAAAACTCCTTTAGCACCTTCTGATCCGCGGCGGACCAGAAGGTGCACCTCCTCTCCCCGCGTCCCGCCTGACTCGTACCTCACTCTAACAATCGAGTTGGCACCGCCTCAGCAATCTATTCACTGCAATTCAACACTGGGAAGCTAGACTTACTTCTAGAGTGCCTCCATCTTGGTGTAGAGTCGCTCATTCGACCGGATTCCGGTCGAGACCGTTGAGACTACAGGAAGTCGGAACCGAAAATGCTCTTTTTGGAGCTTTTCAAGCATGCGGAATCGGGATTGAGCGCCAGATGTTAAGAGCCCAGGAAAATCGTTTCGAAGAACTGAAGACCACAGGGAAGCTGCCTTCCCCTTTCGGCGTCGCACTCGAAATCATGCGCCTGACCCACAAGAAAGACGCAACCGCACAGGAAATCGCCCAACTCGTGCAAATCGATCCGGCCTTGACGGGCAGAGTGATCCAATTTGCGAACTCGGCACACATCGGTGCACGTCGGCCGGTTGTAGCGGTCGTCGATGCCATTGGGCTTTTGGGCACGAATACCGTACGTCAGTTCGCGCTTAGCCTTTCAGTAATCCAAGGGAATCTGAGAGGGGCCTGCGGATCATTCGATTACCGGGTTTTCTGGTCCGATTCTTTAGCCCGGGCCCTATCCATCCAAGCCATAGCGACACGTGATCGTACTTTCGCTCCGGAAGAAGCGTTTACTTGCGCTCTTTTGTCCGAGATCGGCCAACTGGCATTGGCCAGCGTGTACCCGGATGAATACGCTCAGTGCCTAGCCGCATGCAGGCCCGGAGATGACGATGGGTTAATCGAGTCGGAACAGGAACGATTTTCCATAGACCATCGCCAAATCACGCTCGGTTTATTGAAAGAGTGGGGCTTCCCTGCCGTTATGCTCGAAGCGTTAGCGCTTAGTAATACCGACGCGGGGCCATTGACATCAGAGAGCACCAGAGCCGAGCGCTTTGCGGCGCAATTGCGGCTGGCGACTTTGCTCGGCCGCTGTTGCGATGTGGATGCGGACGCTAGAAACGCGCTGCTCCCGCAAATCATCGCCATGGCACAGACACTCGGCCTGGACGAATCCGATTTGGAGGAGCTTTGGGATCAAGTCACTCAACAGTGGCAGATAACGAGCCGTTTCCTGAGCATTCCGGTCGGCGAACTGCCGCTGATAAAACCGCCCGACACCGATCAAATCGGCATCGATCCAAAACCGGCTGGCCTCAAAATTCTCTTGCTGGATAGCGGTTACGAGCGCATATCCGATCTTGAAAAGCTATTAGACGCCGATGGCCACGAAGTGCTCACGACGAGCAACGCCGATGAAGGCATACAGATCACTGTCACGGAAAAGCCGCAGCTTATTATTGCAGCCTCCGACAAATGCCCCATCGACAGCATACAGTTCTGCAAAGCGCTTCGAGCCTCCGAGCTCGGGCGTCAAATCTATTTGATCGTTCTGACCTCCGCGCCGGACAACGAGTTCTTGGTGCAAGCTTTCGACGCGGGAGCCGACGATTTCATCGTAACCCCGGTCCACGACAGGGTGCTTATCGCTCGAGTGCGCGGCGGACAACGCATCATACAACTGCAGGAAGAAATGGCCCGCGAGCAGCAGGAAATCAGCCGATATGCCCGCGAACTGGCGATCGCAAAGCGAAAAATGGAAGTCATGGCGATGACGGACTCATTGACCAAGGTTCCTAATCGCCGCTACGCATTCGCCAGGCTCGACGAAGAATGGTCTGTTTGGCGCCGCACAGGCAGGCCCTTAACCATCATGCTCCTGGACCTGGACCATTTTAAGCAGATCAACGATATCTTCGGGCATCAAGCCGGCGACCAAGTATTGGTACACACAGCCAAAATCATACGCTCCATGCTGCGCTCCACCGATGTCGTGTGTCGATTGGGCGGGGAAGAATTTATCGTAATAGCGCCGAACACCGATGTAGCCGTTGCGAAAACCTTAAGCGAAAGGCTGCGAGGCGATGTCGAAAAGCATCAGATTCAGACGGTAAAGTTGACCAGACTGGTGACGATAAGTATCGGTGTCGCGGTTTCGACGGACCAGACGGTCAATGAGAACGACTTGCTTCACCGCGCGGATCAGGCCCTCTATCGCGCGAAGCACGCCGGACGCAACGCCGTTCGGTTCTACTCGCCGCAGCGAGCCGCTTAGAGATGTCGTAGCAAATCAGGAATTCATTTTCGGAGGGTAGGTTAGGCGCACATCAGCACTGACCAACCGCCGATCACTGCGCTTCGCGTGCGCCGTAACCCACCGAACGACCTAACTCACTCTACATAATGTTCACTCGAATGCCGAACGGAATTAGACTCGGCTTCAAAGAGGGTGAACGGAGGATAATACTTGCACCAGCCTGTCTGGCGCTTCCGCGAGCGATCAGCGAGAAGTACCGGCAATCTTTAATCGACGGACTCGTTTGGAATACTTCGAAAACGGTTTGAGCGCCTTGCGATCTGATGGCATGGAAAAATGATGATCGAACCTCGTTTCACGTGTCTTCCCGGGTTCGTTTGTATCTCCAGCCCCCTGCGGCGGCGGAATTTCTTCAGATGAATTCGTATCCACCAAGGGCAACCGCACCACGAATTCGCTGCCCGCGCCAGTGCCGGCACTGTAGGCTTCCACTTCTCCGCCATGCATTTCTACCAATCGCTTGACCAGGCTTAAACCGATGCCAAGACCGCCTTGTGCCCGATCAAGGGAACGCGGCTCCTGGGTAAACAAGTCGAAGATGTGCGGGAGACTCGAAGGCGATATGCCCATCCCGTTATCCTGCACCCGTATCACCGCCTTTTGCTCCTCCGCCTCGACCAGCAACTGGATAACACCGCCCTCGTCCGTATATTTCGCCGCATTATCCAAAAGATTGGAAAATACCTGCGTCAATCGAGCGAAATCGGCTTCCACCCAAAGCGGCGCGGACGGTAATTGTATGCACAACTCATGCTGACTGGCCTCGATAAGCGGACGACTTGCTTCGACGGCTTGCAGAACAGGCGTCGTGAGCTCCAGGACTTGAGGCTTGAGCGTTACCTTGCCACAGGTGAGGCGCGACATGTCCAGCAGATCGTCGACCAAGCGCGTAAGCTGGCTCAACTGGCGATCGATGATGCCCTGCGCCCAATCCACGTGAAACGGCGTAACATTCGGTTGTTTCAAGACTTCGACCGCATTGCGGATGGGCGCGAGCGGATTGCGCAACTCGTGGGACAGCATGGCGAGAAATTCGTCCTTGCGGCGGTCGGCCTCTTTCAGCGCCTCCTCGATTCGCTTGCGTTCTATGGCATAACGAATGGACCGGATGAGCAGGTTACCCTGAAACTGCCCCTTAATGACAAAATCCTGAGCCCCTTCCTGGATCAGGCGAAATCCGACAGCCTCATTGTCCAGACCGGTGAAGACGACGATGGGAACCGAACCCGCCATATCGCGGATCTTCAACAGCGTATCGACGCCTTCGGCATCGGGTAGATTGAGATCCAAAAGGATCACATCGAACCGCTGCCGCCTTAGGATTTCCTTCGCTTCGCTGAGCCGAGCAGCCCGTTCCAAATCGAAACACACCATGCCGACCTGGCCTAACGCATCTTCGACCAGGAAGGCATCGCTCGGGCTGTCCTCCACCAGGAGAACGTGGTAGTGCTGCTGCATAGGCTAAACTACCGGGTAGGAAGGCTCACCACCGTAAACCAGAAACTCTCGATGGCCTGAACCACTTTAACAAAACTGTCGAAATGGACCGGCTTGGTGATGTAGCAGTTGGCATGCAATCCGTACGCCCGAAGAATGTCCTCCTCCGCCTTGGATACCGTCATCACCACTACCGGAATCATTTTTAGATTCGCATCGCTCTTGATTTCGGCGAGAACCTCGCGGCCGTCCTTCTTCGGCAGATTAAGATCGAGAAGAATTAGGTCCGGACGTGGCGCATCAGCGTATTTACCCTCCCGCCGGAGAAACGAGGTGGCTTCCACGCCGTCCTCCACGATAAACAGCTCGGTGAGCAGCTTTGCGGATTCGAGCGCTTCTTGGGTGAGAAGCACATCGGTGGGGCTATCTTCAACCAGCAGGATATTGACGGGTCTCATCGGATCGCTCTGAGCTTGGTAGGAAAAGTAAAAAAGAAGGTCGTACCGCGGCCGGGCTCGGATTCCACCCAAATCCGCCCGCCATGTCGCTCCACGACTCTCTTACAAATCGCGAGTCCGATCCCGGTGCCGGGATAGTCGTTCCGCGCGTGCAATCGCTGAAAAATCCTGAATATCCGTTCGAAATAAGGGGATTCTATACCGATGCCATTGTCGGCGACCGCAAATACCCACTCGTTGTTTTGTTTTTTTACGCCGATATGAATCTGTGGTGTTCGGTCACCGCGGAATTTGACGGCGTTGCTGATCAAATTCTGAAACAGTTGGATGAGTTGGCCGGAATCCGCGGAAATCGTGGGCAGGTGGTCATGGGTTATCTTGGCTCCGCTTTCGCTAATGGGGACTTCGAGATTGGCCAAGACTGTGTTTAAGATCGCTTGACAGTCCGTCGGTTCAAAAGGTTGATCCCGTGAGCCGATACGCGAATATGCCAATAGATCATTGATGAGGTTTTGCATGCGTGCGGCGCCGTCCACCGCATGCGAAATCACCTCATCCGCCCGCACGTCCAGCTTTCCCTGGTATCGCCGCCGAATGATTTCCACGCAACCCGCCACTGCCCGTAACGGCTCCTGTAGATCATGGGAAGCCACATAAGCGAATTCCTGCAATTCGGCATTGGAGCGCGCCAGCTCCTGCGCTTGCGCGGCAAGTTGCTCCTCCGCCGTCTTGCGTTCGGTCACATCGAGCATGATACCGATCATGCGGACGGGACGACCGTACCGACCGTACAAGACTTGGCCTCGATCGTTGACCCACCGAATGCTGCCGTCGGTGTGCAAGACGCGATATTCCAGATTGAACGCATCCTGCTTCCTTTGCGTCATAAACCGTTTGATCACCGAATCCACAGCCTCTTTTACGACGGCTCGATCATCGGGATGCACTCTTTCGAGCCAATTCTTGGCGGACGCCTCGCACTCTCCCGGCTTGAGCCCAAGCAGATGATAAGAGCCATCCGACCACATCACTTTGTCCTGAAGTATGTCCCAGTCCCAGGTTCCCGCCCTTGCAGCGCTCAAAGCCAAATTCAAACGCGCTTCGCTTTGCCGCACAATCTCTTCGGCCTGCTTGCGCTGAGTGATGTCGGCTATGGCTGCCAACACATAGTTTTTCTTATCGACATGTATCGGATTCAGAGCGATTTCGACGGGAATTTCCTCGCCGTTCTTGCACAAACCGTAAAGGTCCCGCCCCATGCCCATGGGTTTTCGCTCGGGATCCTTGTTAAAGCTTTGGCGATATGCCTCGTGCCCGATTCTAAACCGCTCGGGAATGAAAACGTCGATCGAGCATCCAAGCAATTCGTCTCTTGAATAACCGAACAACTGCTCCAAATACGCATTGACTAAAACGATCCTGCCGTCATGGTCGACCAGCACCAGCGCATATGGCGCACTCTCCGTAATCATACGGAAGAAGGATTCTGGTCTGTTGCCTGCTTCATCCATGAGGAGAAACGAGAAGTGAGAATTTAAAGCGTCACAGATTGCGGGACTTATGTTGCCCCAAGCCCGGTCGAAAGCGCATCGACCATCAATAACAAGTGACCTGTTAGGGAATCAAATTTTTGCCCAAAGGTCAACCAGATGTTACGAATGATAGAAAACAAATTTGCATGCGTTTCTGATCATTATGCGCTGACAATTTATTTTCATTCGCGTTCCGGGAACGCATGGAAAATCTCGAGCCAGCGCTCTTTCAATTCGGGTGTAAAGGCAATCGAGTCGTCCCTGTACGTGCATTTAATTCCAAATCGCTTTCAATCAGGAATTAATTTTTGTAGGGTGGGTTAGGCGCACATCAGCACTGATCGACCGCCAATCACTGCGCTTCGCGTGCGCCGTAACCCACCGAGCGACCTCGGACCGGTGGGTTACGCTGCGCTAACCCACCCTACGATTAACGTGCATTCGAATGCCGAATGGAATAACACCGAATGTTGTTAACGCGGAATGAAAATGGTTTAGCGGGGCTGTTGCCCCGGCGTGGTCATAGTTGCAGGATTGTGGGCGCGATTGTGCACGCCGGTTGAAGATTGCAATGATGGCAGCAGCGGAATTCAGCCGTCTAGGTCCGCTGAAATTCGCGTCCTGCCTTGACTTCGAGTACATAGCCCGCCCGGATAACGAAATCGCCGAAAGACTCTCCCGTCCGGCGCTCGCGCGCATAGTGCGCGATGATAGGACCCAGTGCATCCACAATTTCGTCTTCCGAAAGCCCTTCCCGGTACAGGGAGTTCAAGCGGCTGCCGTCGGAGCCCGCCCCCAGATAAAGGTTGTACTTTCCCAAACTCTTGCCGACCAGTCCGATTTCGCCGAGATACGGACGCGCGCAGCCGTTGGGACAGCCGGTGACCCGGAGAGTAATGGCGTCTCTTTCCAATCCGGCCTTTTTCAGCAGCGGCTCGAGCCGCGCGAGAAGCGCCGGCAACCAGCGTTCGCTCTCGGCCATGGCCAATCCACAGGTGGGCAAGGCCACGCACGACAAGGCTTGCCGCCGCAAGCCGCTCCAGCGCTCGGCGTCCGGAATTCGATACCGGTCGAGCAAGGCTTCGATCTTAGGTCTAGCGGATTCGCCGATCTTGGCGATAATCAGATTCTGGTTGGCGGTCAAGCGGAAGTCGCCCTCATGGAACTCGGCGATTTCGCGCAGACCCGTCAGCCAGGCGGCCTCGGGCGTATCTCTCAGACGCCCGCTGAGGATGCCGAGCGTCAGGTGCCACTGCCCCCGGTCGTCCCGCACCCAGCCGAAGCGGTCGCCGGTGCTTTCGAAACGAAACGGCCGCGCCGGTTCGAGCCGCCAGCCGAGCCGAGTTTCCAATTCGGCCTTGAACCATTCCGTGCCTCGGTCGTCCAGGGTGTACTTCAGCCGGGCATGTTTGCGGTTACTCCGGTCGCCGAAGTCGCGTTGCACCTTGAGTACGTTTTCGGCGACTTCGATGAGACGATCGGGCCGGCAAAAACCGATGCCTTCGGCGAGACGCGGGTAAGTCAAAGGCTCGTTATGGCTCATGCCCATGCCGCCGCCCACAGCGACATTGAAACCGAGCAACTCTCCGCGTTCGGCGATGGCAATGAATCCCAAGTCCTGGGCAAAGACGTCGATATCGTTGTGGGGAGGCAACGCAATGCCGATCTTGAACTTCCGCGGCAGATAATGCTTGCCGTACAAGGGTTCTTCCTCGGCCGGCGTCCCGGCGATGCGCTCCCCATCCAGCCAGATTTCGTGGTAGGCCCGCATCTTCGGGAGCAGGTGCGCGCCAAGGCGTTTGCTCCAGTCGTAAAGTTCTTCGTGCAGCGGGGAAAGATAGGGGTTGTTGTGGCAAACCACGTTGCGGTTAACATCCCCGCAGGCGGCGATGGTATCCAGCAAGGCGTGATTGATGCCGGCGATAGTCGCCTTGAGGTGCCGTTTCAAGACGCCATGAAACTGGAAGGTCTGGCGGGTCGTGATGCGCAGCGAACCGTAGCCGTAACGGCGCGCCAGTTCGTCCAGTTGCAGCCATTGCCGAGGCGTGCAGACGCCGCCCGGCATCCGCACCCGGACCATGAAGCCGTAGGCCGGCTCCAGCTTCTGCCGCTGGCGCTCGTTGCGGAGATCCCGGTCGTCCTGCTGATAGGTGCCGTGGAACTTGAGCAGCTTGGCGTCTTCCGGGGATACGGCGCCGGTCGCCCGATCGGCCAGGCTTTCCTCGATTGTTCCCCGCAAATAGAGGCTGCGCGCCTTGAGGTCTTCGTCTTCGCTGGCTTGCATGCGTTCTTCCATCATCACCTCCTCAATACACGTCACGCTGGTAGCGCTTCGAGGACTGCAAGTTCCGGACATATTGCTCGGCCCGTTCACGGTCGATGCCCCCTTCTTTTGCCACGACGGCGATCAAAGCCTCGTGAACGTCGGGGGCCATACGCTTAGCGTCGCCGCAGACATAGAAATACGCCCCCTCTTCCAGCCACGCATACAGCTGACGGCTTTGTTCGAGCATCCTGTGCTGCACATAGACCTTATTGTCGTCATCACGCGAAAACGCCACATCGATCCGGCTCAAGAGACCGTTCCTCCGATGAGCTAACCACTCCCGCTGATACAGAAAATCGGTGTGGAAATTTCGGTCGCCGAAAAACAGCCAGCTCTTGCCCCTGGCCCCCGCGATCTCGCGCTCCGCCAGAAAGGCGCGAAAAGGCGCCACGCCCGTTCCCGGTCCGACCATGATGATCGGAGCGCCAGGGTCCTCGGGCAGCCGGAAATTGGTGTTGCTATCGACGTATACCGGCACCTGCCTCTCCTCGGCCACCCGATCGGCGAGAAATGTCGACGCGACGCCATGACGCTCCATCCCGTGACTTTCGTAGCGCACGACACCGACGGTGAGATGCACTTCGTCGGGATTGGCATTAAGGCTCGATGCGATGGAATAAAGCCGGGGCGGAAGTTTGCGCAGCATGGTGACGAACCGATCGGCGCTGATGCCGGGCACCGGATAGCGCCGCACCACATCGATGATTTCCCGACCGCCGAGAAAATCCCGAAAACGCGACCGGTTTTCGTCCTTGAGCAATTCGGCCAATTCGGCGGAACCGGACAGCTCTGCATACTTCTCCAAAAACGGACGGGTAAGCGTGGTAATTTCAAAATGATGCAGAAGCGCGTCTTCCAGCGTGGTTTCGACGCCGTCGGAGCCGGGAACGGCTGCGCTTGGATCGAGCCCGATGCTCTCCATAAGATCGGCCGCCCGCTCCGGCCGGTTCGAGGGAACCACGCCCAGAGCATCGCCCGGCTCGTAGCGCAATCCGGAGCCCTCGATGGAAAGTTCGATATGCCGCACGTCCTTGGTGGAGCCTCGTCCCGTCAATCGGACGTTTTCCAGCAGGGTAGCCGGGAACGGCTGTTTCTTAGAGTACGCGGATACCTGATCCGACGCGGCCGGGGTCGATACCTCCACCCGCGGCTCCCGAGATCGGGCCAAGGCCGCCAGTACGCCCTCCATCCAGCCTTCCGCCGTTTCCTCGTAATCGACGTCGCAATCCGCACGGGGATGAAGGCGGGTCGCGCCCAAGTCTTCCAACCGGCTGTCGAAATCGCGCCCGGTTTTGCAGAAATATTCGTAGCTGGTATCGCCAAGGGCCAGGACGGAAAACCGCAAACCCTCCAGCTTGGGCGCTTTCTTCCCGTGCAGGAACTCATAAAACGGGCGGGCATTGTCCGGCGGCTCGCCCTCGCCGTGGGTGCTCGCGATCACGAGGAGGCAACGGTCGCGTCTGAGTTGGGCGCTCTGGTAGCTGCCCATGTCCTCCAGCCGCGCCGCGATGCCGCTTTGCTGCAATCGAGCATGCAGCGCTTTGGCGATCTTTTCGGCGTTTCCGGTTTGCGAGCCGAAAAGCACGGTTACCCCCGCGGACGCCTCCGAAGATCGAAGCGGAGGTGATGGAATGCGTTTCTGCTCGGCATCGCCGAATCCCGCCAGATAACCGCTGGCCCAAACTCTCTGCTCGTGGGAAAGCCCTTCTGCCAAGCGTCTCAAGATATCCCATTGTTGTGGGTTCAAGGGGCCGCTGAGTGTGCTCACTGAATAGTCTCTTGAAGAAGTTGCTGCCGAACTGGCGATTAGACCGGTCCACATGGCCTGCTACGCCACGATCATGGACCTAAAGCCGGCGGCCTTGCCGCATCGCGGTCGGATTCGAATCGCCACTAAACGCCATGCCACAGGAAACCTGAGGATCCAACGCCCTACAAGACAAACGAAAGCCAGTGACCCGCACGGACGCACTGGCTTTCGGCCACCCTGTCGGCATGGCTTGAATACATTGGGAAAAAATATATCAAAAATGCATGAATAACGATAAAGAATATTAATTCATTTCATTAAACCATTTCGGAATAAAAAGATGCCGCAGAACCCGGGGGTGCGCTCTAATCCTTCCCGGCAGACCGAGTATCAATCCCTCACCCAATCCTCGATCAGCCGGCTCGGTATGTGAGGCGATTCGCTGAGCGGCGGATGGGGTTTCCGGGCCAGAATCAGCCCGCACACCCGCAAGGTGTCACCGGCCAGGATCCAGGAAACGGCCAGGAACAGCGCAGTCAACCCGGCGTCGAGATAATCGTTGAAGATGAGCTGTGACGCCTTGGCGGCTTGATCCTCGGGCAGCAGCCCCGCCGCCAGCTTGTCGCTTAAATCCCGTGCATGCGCCAGAAACCCGATGCGAAGCTCCGGGCTGAACAGCTTTTCCCATGCCGCCGAAGTGGTGATGATCAGAAGCCACGCGAGCGGCACGCCGGTTACCCAAGCGAAACGAAGCTTCCCCGTTTTGACCAGGATGGTGGTGGCCACGCAGAGAGCAATTCCCGCCAGCATCTGGTTGGCGATACCGAACAAAGGCCACAGGCTGTTGATACCGCCCAAGGGATCTATGGTGCCGATGTAGAGGAGATACCCCCAGCCGGCCACCACTAATCCGGACGTCAGAATCACGCCGGGATACCAGGAGGTCCGCCCAAGCGCGGGCATCCAGTTACCCAACACGTCCTGTAGCATGAAGCGGGCAACGCGGGTACCGGCATCCAGGGTGGTCAAAATGAACAGCGCTTCGAACATGATGGCGAAGTGATACCAGAGCGAGAGCAAGCCCTGCCCGAAAGCGCTGGCAAAAAGAGATGCCATGCCCACCGCCAGCGATGGCGCTCCGCCGGTGCGGGCGAACAGGGTAGATTCGCCCATTTGCTGAGCCAGCGCATACATCTGCCCGACGGTTACCGGAAATCCCCAGGCGGAAATCTTCGCTACCGCTTCCGCCGCATCTTTGCCCACCACGCCCGCGGGGCTGTTGATGGCGAAATAAACACCCGGATCAAGGACGGTCGCCGCCACCATGGCCATGATGGCTACGAACGACTCCATCATCATCGCGCCGTAGCCGATGAATCGGGCGTCGGCTTCATTGGCCAAAAGCTTGGGCGTAGTCCCCGACGAAATCAGGGAATGGAAGCCGGAGATGGCGCCGCAGGCGATGGTGATAAAGACGAACGGAAACAGCTTGCCGCCGAAAATGGGTCCGCTGCCGTCGACGAACCGGGTCAGGGCCGGCATCTTCACTTCAGGGTGAAGGATGACGATGGCCACCGCCAAGGCTGCTATCGTTCCCAGTTTCATGAATGTGGACAGGTAATCGCGCGGAGCCAGAAGCAGCCATACCGGCAGCACGGCCGCTGCAAAGCCGTAAGCGATAACCATGAGCGCCAACTGCGGTCCCTCGTAGTCGAACCAGCCACGGAGGCCCGCCACCTCGTCGATGGCGCCGCCGCCCCAAACCGCCAGCAGCAGCAGGCTAACGCCAAGCACCGTCGCTTCGATCACTCGTCCCGGCCTGAGATGCCGCATGTAGATACCGACCACCATGGCGATGGGAATGGTTGCCGCCACCGTGGATGTAGCCCAGGGGCTGTGTTTCATGGCGTTCACCACCACGAGGCCCAGCACCGCGATAAGGATGATCATGATGCACATGACGCCCAGCAACGCCGCGTTACCGCCGATGGGACCGAGCTCGTCGCGCGCCATCTGGCCTAAGGAGCGCCCGTCGCGCCGGATCGAACAGAACAGGATCACGAAGTCCTGCACGCAGCCGCCGATGACGGCTCCGATCAGTATCCACAAGGTGCCGGGCAGATAGCCGAACTGCGCCGCGAGGGTCGGACCGATCAAAGGTCCTGGGCCGGCGATGGCGGCAAAATGATGGCCGAATACTACCCAGCGATTGGTCGGCACGAAATCGCGCCCGTCGTTGAAACGCTCAGCCGGCGTCGCCCGCGTGCCGTCCAGACCCAGAACCTTGGCCGCAACGAAGGCGCTGTAGAAACGGTAGCCCAGAGCGTAGACGCAAACCGCCGCGGTCACGAACCAAAGGCTGTTGACGCTCTCCCCCCGATTCAAGGCGATCCCGCCGAACGCCGCCGCTCCGATCAGAGCCACCAAGAACCAAATCGCCAATTTTTGAATACTCGAACCCTGTTCTCTCATTTCTTGCGCTCTTTTCCGAAATAGCCGAGGCAAACGTCGTCAAAATGCGCCATAGGATAAAGCCAAATCCAGCCAAAGCGTGAATTTGGGATATGCCTGTTCCTGAAAGCTTTCCACTATCTTCGAATCCGGCGCTCATTTACTAGCGGTCATACAACCCATCGGCACCTGACAAAATTTGCAATCAACATGATCAGAACGCTGTGCTCGGCCTTGTCCTCAAAACTGTCATATTTCTGTGACATCTTCGTCACAAAATTCTTGGCACTAGCAACACTGTTTCAAGCAGACGTCTCACTCATGACTTTCAAACAAAAAATTTTTCTCTCTGCCGTAATTGGCTTTTCCTGTGTCGGTCTGATTACCGGGCTCGCCTGCTGGGGGCTGTTTGCGCAGTCCGAAAGCGTCACCAAGCTGCACTTGAAAGTTCAAGCGCTGAAAAGCAGCGCCGAAGCGGATCGGTTGCATCACGGCTTGTTCGGCGCAGTCAGCCGCGCGTTGTTGCTGCACCCGGACGCTGCTTCGGAAGAACGTGAGGAAATTCGAGGCGTGTTGCGGGACACCAGCGAACGACTGCGGCAATCCATCTCATCGCTCAGCACCTACAATCTTCCCGAAGCGGCATTGCACGAACTGGACGTGGTCAAGCCGCTGATCGAGATCTACGAGTTCGACGCCAATGTACTGGTTTCGAGGGCCTTGTCGGACGGAGAAACGTCCCGTGATCTTCCTCCCGATTTCCTGGGCACGTTCCGGGACATCGAGACCAAGCTCTCGTCCTTGTCCAGCATGATCGAAAATACCGCCGACGAGGCCAGTGCCGAAGCCGACCGTTCCAAGGAAAAAGCGCTGGCGATGCTACTCTCCTTCGGACTCGTGACCTTGACCTTATCAATGCTTTCCTGTGTTTACCTGTACCAAGGTGTTTATCTTCCCCTACGGAAGGTCGCCGACCATTTCTCGACCATCAGCCAAGGTACCAGCGACTTGACGATTCGCCTGAACGATCAAGGCCGCAACGAAGTCGCGTCGATTGCCGGCAGCTTCAACCGCTTCGCGGCCAAGCTCCAGGACACCTTGCATCAGCTGCTGGCCTGCAGCGAAAGGATCAACCAGGAATCAAAACACTTGCTGAACGTCAGCGATTCCGCAAGTCAGGGCGTCCAGCAGCAGCAAAACGGAATACACCAACTGGTTGCGGCCGTGGAGCAGATGACGGTCGCGATTCAAGACGTTGCCCGTACGGCACATGCCACAGCCGAAGCGGTTCAGGCGACTAATCGGGAAACGCAGAACGCCAAACGGATCGTAGACAAGGCAACGGAAGCTATCGACGTCTTGGCGATCGATATGGGCAAAGCCACCGAGGTCGTCGGCATTCTGGAAAAGCAGACCGAACGCATCGGCGCTGTCTTGGATGTGATACGCAATATCGCCGATCAAACCAACTTGCTGGCCTTGAACGCCGCCATCGAGGCCGCGCGGGCCGGCGAATCGGGACGCGGCTTCGCGGTCGTCGCCGAAGAAGTCCGCAGTCTGGCGAGCAAGACCCAGCAATCGACCGCCGAGATTCAAGCCACTATCGAACAGCTTCAAGCGGAAGCGAAATCCGCGGTCCAAGCTATGGAAGACGGCCGCAATCAAATGAAAGCGACCATAACCGAGGCCGGCAAAGCGGGCGAAGCCCTTGCGCGCATCACCCAGATGATCGGCCAGCTCACCGACATGAACACGCAAGTCGCAAGCGCCGCCGAGCAGCAAACGGCGGTCGTGGGCGACATCAATCGCAACATCGTTGCCATCGGACGCATCTGCAATTCGACCGCGGAGGGCGCGACCCGGTCCGCCCAGGCCGCCCGCGATTTGTCGCTGACCGCCGATTCGATGAACCGCGTGACGGCGTTGTTCAAGGTCTAAAACTTCCGACGGATGCTCAGCTTCGGAGTCGCCACCCAGAACGCTCCAAAGTTGTAAGCCTTTGGCAGCTTCTCGGGGCAACTGAGATCCGAAGCCATCTTGCATCCATCTTCAGCGAGATAATCCCATGCGTCCAATGCATCCCTTTCCGGCAGTACACAAATATTTGGAGCAGAAATTTCCGGACATGGACGTCTCTGAGGTCATTCACCAAGGGACGGTGGCGCGCCTCTTGAAATACGTACCTCCTCTTTCGCGGAATACCGGCTGCCTTGATGTTTTGAGCTTGTTCATCAAGGATCAGGAGCTTTATTCGGCTGCCATAACGGACGAAAACCTCGTGCCGATCGGCATCGTCGATCGCCATTCCCTGGTCGAAATCTTTATTCAGCCCTTTGCACGCGACCTGAACTACAAGAAAACGATCGACGAGTTCATGGACCCCAGCCCCATCGTCGTCGAAGCGCATACTGGCATCGACGATCTGGCCAGCATCATCGTCGACGCTGGAATGCGGCACATGGTTAACGGCTATATCGTTACCAAAAACGGCATCTATGCCGGCATGGGCACCGGACACGACCTGCTCGACGAGATTACTCGAAGAAAACAGGCTCACCTCTATTATCTCGCCCACTTCGATCAACTCACCGGACTTCCGAATCGCTTGCTCTTCGAAGATCGACTGCAACGGGCATGTCTCAATGCGCAAAGACACGGCAGCAAGGTTGCGCTGCTATTCATCGATCTGGACCGGTTCAAATTCATCAATGACACCTTCGGACACGCCAGCGGAGACTTGCTGTTAAAGGGCGTGGCCGAACGGCTCGTTGCCTGCGTCAGAAAAAGCGACACAGTGGCCCGGCTGAGCGGCGACGAATTCACCGTCATCCTCGAGAACCTTCACAACGCCTCCGATGCCGTCTTGGTGGCCGAATCGATAACGGCTGCCTTGGCCAGGCCTTTTTCCGTATTGACCAATGACTTGCATATCACTTCTAGCATCGGCGTCTCGCTTTTCCCCGACCATGATCTAACTACCGACGGATTGATGCGCAAGTCGGATGCCGCCATGTATAAGGCGAAGGAAAACTACGGAGGACAGTGCCTTGTTTATGACGAGCACATGGAGAACGGGGTGCTGGAACGGTTGACCATCGAAAAAGGGCTACGTACGGCACTCGACGACAAGGAATTCAGACTCCATTACCAGCCTCAATGCAATGCAGTCACGGGCGAAGTCTTGGGGGTGGAAGTCCTCCTACGCTGGCATCACCCGCGGTTAGGGCTGGTCTCCCCAGCCAAATTCATCCCGATTGCCGAGGAAACCGGACTCATTGTCCCCATCGGCGAATGGGTGCTGCGTGAAGCGTGCCGACAGCATATGGCCTGGCAAGGCGAGGGACTGCCCCCAATCCGCATAGCGGTTAACATTTCGGCCGTGCAGTTCCGCCAGAGGGATTTTCATGGCCTGGTGAAAGGCATCATCGAGGAGAGCGGCATCAAGCCCGAATACCTCGAACTTGAACTTACCGAAGGCGTGGTCATGGGCGATGCGCCAACTACGATCGATTCTCTGGCCCAACTCAGGCGGTTGGGAGTGAGGCTTGCCATCGACGATTTCGGTACGGGGTATTCAAGTCTTAGTTACTTGCGGGAGTTTCCTCTGGATCGACTCAAGATCGACCAGTCGTTCATCCGCAATATCGACAAGGTTCCGGCGAACCTTGCCATCGTGCGCGCCATCGTGGCGCTCGGAAAAAATCTGGGGCTGGAAATCATCGCCGAAGGCATCGAAACCAACTCAGAGTTGGCCTTGGTTGCGGCGAACGATTGTGCCGAGGTGCAGGGTTACCACATTTCCAAACCCGTGCCGCCCGATCATTTCGCCGCATGGTTCCTAAGCCGCCCCGATTGCCGAATGAACTTCGAATCCGGCATCGTCTAGCCCAGATGCTGCTCACCCAGACTCACGCATCGACAACGGCGCGCAATCCCCCCACGAGCCGCCGAGTTCCCTCGGCGGCCGTCTCGGGCTCCAGAGCACCGTAGGCAACCCGCAGATAACAGCCTGTTTCCAGCCCGAAAGCCTTGCCCGGAATGACGGCCACCTTGTGCTCCCGGATCAGGCGTTCCGCGACCATCATTGAGTCGAGCTCGGTATCGAGCTTTAGCAGAAGATAGAAAGCGCCCTGGGCTTCCGGAACCCGGCAGATATCGGCCAGATTCCGCAGTCCGTCCAAAACGATCTCGCGAACCCGGCCGATGGTCTCCAGTTTCTCGCGGCAATAGCCGGAACCTGTCTCGAGCGCTCCGACCGCTGCGTGCTGCGAAATCGAGGGCGCGCAGATGAGATTGGTGTCCTGGGCTTTCAGCACCGCCTCGTACAAATGCTCCGGAATCACCATGTAACCAATGCGCCAGCTCGCGAAACCGTAAGCCTTGGAAAGCGAGAACAGCGAGATGGTGTGCGGCTCGGAATTTTGCACTGAGGCCGGCGAAAAATGCTTCGCGCCGTAGGTGAAATATTCGTAAGCCTCGTCGCTGATATGGTATATCCCGTGTTCTCGGCAAATCGCGTTGACCGCCCGCAAGGCGTCTTCCGAATAAACCGCTCCGCTGGGATTGTTCGGCGAGATGGTGACGATTGCCCGGGTCCGATCGTTAACGGCGGCCCGGATGAGATCGGTCCGAAGTTGATAGTTCTCGTCCGTCGGCACGAACACCGGCGTGCAGTTGAGCATCCGGATCGCCATTTCCTGGTTGAAATAGTACGGAAGCGGCAGGATGATTTCGTCGCCCGGATCGGCGATGGCGAACAGGGCATTGAGAAAACCCATGTTTCCGCCGGCCGTTACTACGATGCGTCGCTCTGCGCCAACGCGGATACCGTTCTCTGCCGCCAGTTTTCGCTCGATCAACTCGAGCAGCCGAGACATGCCCTGGACGGGGCCGTACTTCTGATTTTCCGGTTTCGCGAAGAAACCGCGGATCGCTTCGTGGGCAGCCGCTGGCGGACCGTAGAACACCACGCCCTGCCCCAGCGAAACCGTTCCGGGATGGCTTCGGATCAACTCGGCAATTACCGGAATGATGGGGGCTTGCACGGCGCTCATGCGCCGGCTGACCTTCGGTCGATGCTTCGTCATGTCACACTGCCAAAAACGCGAATTGTAAGGCGCTTTCCCGCATCGGTTAAAATGCCTCTCGCTCGGCGCAGGATGCACAAGCCGGACGCCCCATGATAAAGTTTAGTGAAACACTAGGTTATCGAATGCAAATCGACACTCTGCTAAAGGCGCGCTGGATCATCCCGGTGGAGCCCGATCGTATTGTTCTGGAACATCATGCTCTCGCCATAGACGGCGGGCGGATCGTGGACATCCTGCCGATTTCCGAGGCCGAACTTAAATATCAAGCCGCGTCGGTGGAGTCGCTCGATCGTCATGCTCTGATCCCAGGCTTCGTCAACGCCCATACCCATGCCGCCATGACCTTGTTGCGCGGCGTGGCCGACGACCGGCCGCTGATGGAATGGCTGCTCGACCATATTTGGCCCTTGGAACAGAAATGGGTCGGCGAGAACTTCGTGCGCGACGGCACCGATCTGGCGATGGCGGAAATGATTCGCGGGGGCGTCACTTGCTTCAACGACATGTATTTCTTTCCCGAGGTTACTGCCCGCCAGGCGGCACGTTGCGGCATGCGCGCCGTGGTCGGCCTGATCCTTATCGATTTTCCGAGCGCATGGGCGAGCGGCCCCGACGAGTATTTATCCAAGGGACTGGCGCTGTACGACGAACTTCGCCACAACCCTTTGATCACCACGGCGTTCGCCCCGCATGCGCCCTATTCCGTTTCGGACGAGCCCTTGCTGAAGGTTCGTACCTTGGCTGCGGAACTCGACCGCCCGATCCACATGCATCTGCACGAAACCCGGGACGAAATCGATCAGGGCCGCCAGCGTTACGGCATGCGCCCCATGAAGCGGCTTCAGCAGCTGGATCTTTTGGGCCCGTCCTTCGTTGCGGTACATATGACCCAGCTCACGGATGAAGAAATCGGCCAATTCGCCGAATCCGGCGGCAGCGTCGTGCACTGTCCCGAATCGAATCTGAAGCTGGCCAGCGGCTTTTGTCCCGTCGCCAAGCTCGTTAAGGCGGGTATCAACGTCGCCATCGGCACGGACGGCGCGGCCAGCAACAACGATCTCGACCTGATGGGTGAAATGCGTGCCGCGGCCTTGCTCGCCAAGGCGGTATCGGGAGATGCCGCCGCGGTTCCGGCCCATACCGCATTGCGGATGGCGACGCTCAACGGGGCCAAGGCCTTGGGACTCGAGGCGGAGATCGGTTCGCTGGAAATCGGAAAGTCTGCCGATATCACGGCTATCCATCTCGACGAACTCGAAACCCAACCCTTGTACGACCCGATTTCGAATGTCGTCTATGCGGCCGGACGCCATCAGATCACTGACGTCTGGGTGGCGGGACGCCAGCTTCTGAAAAACCGCGAGCTCACGACTCTGAACACCGAAGAACTTTTCCAGAAAGCCGCCGCCTGGCGGGAGAAATTAATCAGCGTACAGGAACGGCCATGACGAGCACCGAAAACGTCCACGAACACGAAATCCACAAATTCGGCGTGCTGGCCGATCGCTGGTGGGACCTCGACGGGGAATTCAAGACCTTGCATGCGGTCAACCCTTTGCGCATTCAGTTCATTCGCTCCTTCGCGGAACTCGAAGGCAAGCGTGTCGTCGATGTCGGTTGCGGCGGTGGAATACTGAGCGAGGGACTGGCGCGGGCCGGCGCCCAGGTAGTCGGCATCGACCTAGCCGAAGAGCTTTTGGATATCGCGAAATCCCATGCGGACGAATCGGGGATCGAGGCAGATTATCGACGGATCAGCGCCGAGGCGCTTGCCGAAGCGGAACCCGGCAGCTTCGACATCGTGACCTGCATGGAAATGCTGGAACACGTGCCGGACCCCGCTTCGGTCGTCAGAGCCTGCGCCAAACTGGTCAAGCCGGGCGGCCGAGTCTTTTTCTCGACGCTGAACCGGAAGCTCAAAGCCTATCTCCTCGCGATCGTCGGCGCGGAATACCTCTTGAACATGATTCCCAAGGGAACCCACGACTACGCGACCTTCATCAAACCGTCCGAGCTCAGCCGATGGGCACGGGAAGCGGGACTCGAGCTTCTCGGCATGGAGGGCATCGCCTACAACCCGATCACCGGGCAGTTCACCCTGAGCCGCGATTTGGATGTCAATTACCTGGCGGCATTCGCCAGACCCGAGGAATAAACGCATGGCAGCAAACCCGACGGTTTCCGCCGTGCTGTTCGATCTGGACGGAACTCTGCTCGACACCGCGCCCGATCTGGTCTTTGCCGCCAACGCCGCGCTCGCCGAGGCCGATATTCCGCCGCGTTCCGTGGACGAACTCAAGCCCTGCATCTCGGGCGGCGCCGCCGTCATGCTGCGCTGCGCGTTCAACGGGGATTACGAGCCGGCGCTCTTCGGCCGAGTGCAGCAACGGATGCTGGAGCTTTACCACGCCCATGTCGCCGACCGCACCCGCTTCTTCGACGGTACCGAATCCGTGCTCGGCGAGCTCGAACGGCGCGGCATTCCCTGGGGCATCGTCACCAACAAGATGAGCAGGTTCACCGATCCCTTGCTGAAAAAACTAAATCTGGCCGACCGTGCCGGATGCGTCATCAGTGGCGACACCACCGCCGAAAAAAAGCCGCATCCCCTTCCCCTTCTGGAAGCCAGCCGGCGTTTGAATCACCCCCCGGAAGAGTGCGTCTACATCGGCGATGCTCCCGGCGACGTGGAAGCCGGCTGCCGAGCCGGCATGACGACCCTCACGGCGCTGTACGGTTATATCGCGGCGGAGCATGCGCCTCATGACTGGGGCGCCGACGGCCTGCTTGCGACACCTCGGGATCTGCTGCCCTGGCTGGACGGAGCGCTGTCATGAGCGGCTCGATGCTTGCTGACCGCGTCATTCTCGTTACCGGTGCCGGCGGCGGGCTCGGCTCGGCGGTTTCGAAGACTTGCGCCGCCGAGGGCGCGACGGTCATCCTGCTCGGAAAGACCATACCGAAGCTGGAGAAGGTCTACGACGCCATCGTAGCTGCCGGAGGACCGCAACCGGCGATTTATCCACTCGATTTGGCCGGCGCTACCGAGGACGATTACCGCGATCTCGCAGCCTCGGTCGAGCGGGAATTCGGCGCGCTGCACGGACTGGTGCATTGCGCTGCCGAGCTCGGCGCACTCGGACCGGTAAGCGATATCAGCGGTGGACTGTGGCAACGTCTGCTTCACGTCAACCTGACCGCGCCGTTCCTGCTGACCCGGGAACTCCTGCCATTGATAGCGAAATCTCCCGATTCGGGCATCGTATTCATCACCGACTCGGTGGCCCGAACCGGAAAAGCCTATTGGGGTGCTTACGGGGTGGCCAAGATCGGCCTGGAAGGCTTCGGGCGAATCCTTTCGGACGAGCTGGAAAGCCGCAAGGTTCGCGTTCACCTGTATTCGCCGGGTCCCATGCAGTCCCCGCTTCGCCGGCGCGCCTATCCGGCCGAGAACCCGGCGGGGCTGCCTTTGCCGGACATCCATGCGGAGCAAATCGCCCGCCTGCTGAGTCCAAACGAAACACCTTCAAACGCTTATCTGATTAACAACGCATAACACTTATGTACGGTTACGGTCGCGAAAGCATCGTCCTTCAGCGGGATGTCAACGTCGTCCAGATCCCCGACGGCACCCCCGGTTCACTGCCGAAAGGCCACGTAGTAAGTCTGTATCAGTCTTTGGGCGGCAACTTCACCGTGGTCACCGAAATGGGCCAGATGGTGCGCATCGCCGGAAACGACGCCGATGCCCTCGGGAAAGAACCGCCGATCATGGGCAATCTCGTGAGCGGCACGGATCCCGAATCCGTCGAAAAAAACGTTTGGGAAGTGCTGAGGACCATTTTCGACCCGGAAATACCGGTCAACATCGTCGACTTGGGGCTGGTCTACCACTGCAAGGTGACTCCCGTCGAAGAGGGCAAGAACGATGTCGACATCATCATGACCCTGACCGCACCCGGCTGCGGCATGGGCCCTGTCCTGCAATACGACGCCGAAGCGGCGGTAAGAAATCTCCCGGGCGTGAACAGGGTGAACGTCGAAGTGGTCTTCGATCCGCCCTGGTCGCGCGACATGATGTCCGAGGTGGCGAAACTTCAGCTGGGAATGATCTAGACCATTTTCCGGTTTGGTACGGTCCCCCAGGCTGCCCGTAAGTCGGCCATCCTTTGCCAACAAAACCTCTGGCCGATCTGTAAACGTCGGGAAAGGATTCCCGACCTACTCGGCCGCCCAGGCGCATCGTTGTAGGTCGGCAATCCCTTGCCGACAACCCGCTGTGTTGAGAACCGACGTCCTGGCGCTGCCGGAGCGTCCGTTTGCGATTGGGGTGGGATTCCCGACCTACAACTGATCACACGTCGCCAGACGCGCCTACCACATCAAATCGTCGGGGATCTTGTAATCGGCATATTCGTCGTCGGCATCTTGCGCTTGATCGGGCTGATTGAGCAGAACGATTCGGGTTTCATCCCGCTGCTTGATTTTTTCGGCCACCGGCAGCGGGACGATCTCATACCGAGACTCCAGGCTGGCTATTGCAAGCCTGCCCGCCACAAGACTTTGATGTACCGTTTTGGACACATAGAGGGTTTTGACCTTGTTGTCGTGCGCGAACCGGTAAGCGATCTCGTCCTCCCCCGGCGAGACGCGGTTCATCTCGATCAGCTGCTTGATTTGCGCGGCAAGCGCTTTTCTTTCCGCTTCTTTGGCTTTTTCCAGATTGAGCTGGCGGTCACGCTCGACTTTTGCCGCCATAGCGTCCTGAGCCGCGCGCTTGCTCTCGTCCTTTGCGGCAGCATTTCCGTGGCGATTCTGCTTTTCCTGTTTTCGTACTTCCTTGCTGGCCTGTTTGACCTGCTTGTCGTTGACCAAGCCCGCCTTTAGAAGCTGATCTCTCAGGGAGTTACTCATGCCCATGGCTCCTGTTTCGTCTCATATTCAATGCCACACCCACATCTTTCAATACCGACGGCAGAACGGTCAATCCACATCCCGTTTCCCAACGGACGGCCAGGCGACCAGTAAGGCCAATAAGCTGGAGCCCGCCGCCGCCGTATAAACCCAGTGAGGCCCCCACGCCGTCCAGAAGTATCCGCTGTATAGACTACCCAGCGCGCCGCCCAAACCGAAACTGAGGGCACTGTAAAGGGCTTGTCCTTTGCCGTGATGCGGACCGCGGAAATGGCGATGCACCAGATGGATGGCGGCCACGTGGGCCGAGCCGAAACTCGCCGCGTGAAGCAGTTGGCCGGAGAAAATCGCCGCAAGGCTATCGACACCCCAGGCAATCAATAGCCAGCGCACAACGCTCAGGGCGAGGCTCGCCAGAAAGATCCGGCGCAGACTGTAGCGCGCCAGTAAACGGTGCAAGAACGCGAACAGCACGATTTCCGCCAGGACGCCGAGTGCCCATAACTGACCGGTCTCGCCGCTGCTGAAGCCGTGATCCCGAAGATATACCGAGAAAAAGACGTAGTAAGGACCGTGTGCGAGTTGTTGCAGCATACACGCCAGGAAAAAAGCAATGACGTCGCCACGCTTCAAGATATTCGACAAAGAGCTCGGTTCCGGGCCATGAATTTCCTTCGGACCTCTCGGCACAGCCAGGCTGACCAGCCACAGCCCGCCGAACAGCAGCACGATCAACTGCGGTAGACAACCGATCGAAAGGACGCGCTCCAAAGCCTTGCCGATCGACACGACCGCCGCGATGAAGCCAATCGAGCCCCATACCCGCACCCAACTGTAGCGATACGTATCATGGCGCAGGTGATTGAGCGTGACGGTTTCGAAAAGCGGCAGCATGGCATTCCAGAAGAAACTGAATACCAGCATGACCAGGGCGAATCCTGCGAATCCTTGTAGTCTTAAAACCAGGCTGAAAGCGACTAGGGTGAAAAACCCGGCGAGCCGGACCAGGTACAGGGGCCGCCCCGTTCGATCCGCCAGCCACCCCCAAAGATTCGGCGCGACGACTCGGGTCGCAGCGGTAATGGCGATCAACTGGCCGATCTCCGCCGCAGAGAATCCCGTGTCCTGGAGATAAAGCGCCCAGTACGGCAAAAAGGCGCCCAGCGCCGCGAAATAGAAAAAATAAAAGCCGGACAACCGGCCGTAAGGCACTTTACGCGCCGAGAGCATGGCTGGCGGAAGATCGTTCGGGGCTACGGAGCCCTGGATGGAATCGGCGCCAATTCCGTCTTCACGTCCGGATTCTGGGCGCGATGCCGCAGGTAATGATCCATCAGCACTAGGGCCGTCATCGCTTCGGCGATGGGGGTGGCCCGGATGCCGACGCAGGGGTCGTGCCGACCCGTGGTGATCACCTCCACGGGCTCGCCCCTGACGTTCACGGAACGGCCCGGCAGGCGCAAGCTGGAGGTCGGCTTCAGTGCGATGCTGGCAACGATATCCTGTCCCGAGGAAATGCCGCCCAATACTCCGCCGGCATGATTGCTCAGGAAACCTTGCGGACTCATCTCGTCGCGGAACTCGGTGCCTTTCGCCTCGACGCAGGCGAAACCGTCGCCGATCTCCACCCCTTTGACGGCGTTGATGCTCATCAAGGCATAAGCCAGCTCGGCATCCAGCCGGTCGAAAATCGGTTCGCCCCAGCCCGGCGGCACGCCGGTCGCGACGACGTTGATGCGCGCGCCGATGGACTCCCCTTCTTTGCGCAGAGCGTCCATATAGGCTTCCAGCTCCGCGACCTTCTCGGGGTCTGGGCAGAAGAACGGGTTGTTGTCCACCTCCTCCCAAACCACCCGATCGATCTTGATCGGGCCGAGTTGGGCCAGATAAGCGCGGATCGTCACGCCGACCCGTTCTTTCAGATATTTCTTGGCGATGGCGCCGGCAGCCACCCGCATGGCGGTTTCGCGAGCGGACGAGCGCCCGCCGCCGCGGTAATCCCGGAAGCCGTATTTCATATGGTAGGTGTAATCGGCATGACCCGGCCGAAAGGAGTCGGCGATCGTGGAGTAATCCTTGGAACGCTGATCCACGTTCGCGATCAGAAGACCGATCGGGGTGCCCGTGGTACGCCCGTCGAACACCCCGGACAAAATCTTCACTTCGTCGGGCTCGCGGCGTTGCGTGGTATGCCGGGATTTGCCGGGGCGCCGCCGTTCCAGCTCCCCCTGAATGTCGGCCTCGGACAACTCCAGGCCCGGCGGGCAGCCGTCCACGATGCAGCCGATGGCGGGACCGTGGCTCTCGCCGAAGGAAGTGACGGTAAAGAGTTTGCCTAGGGTGTTTCCGGACATGGTAAAGATTTCAAACGTTCCTAAACGACGGAGCTATTAAGGTTCAAATCGCCCCCGCCACCTTGAGCCGATCCGCCACTGCCTCGGCCAGCATCCGATAGCCCGGCCCATTCGGGTGTACCCCATCGGATTTGAGCGAATTGTCCCGGATGATTTTGCTCAGCGTCCCGGTTTCGAAGGGAATCGCGAACTCTTCGGCGATCTTTGCATAAAACTCGGGCGGCGAGAACATCAGCCCGAACTTGGGCACGGCGATCAAAACCACGCCGATGCCGCGGTCCCTGGCCAATTTGACCATGGCCCGGACGTTGTCGGCCGCCTGCTGCTCGCCCAAGTTGCGCAGAAAATCGTTACCGCCGTGGCATAGAATCAACAGCGTGGGCTGATGCTCGTCCAGCAGTGCCGGCAGGCGCTCCAGACCTTCCGCACTGGTTTCGCCCGGCACGCCGGCGTTGATGACCTCTCGCCCGATCAAGCCTTGCAATACGGATGGATAACTCTGCTCGGAACCGGCGCCGGTTCCGAAAGTCAGACTGTCGCCAAACGCGAGCACCTTCGCCTCCGTCGGAAGCTTCGGCAGTTTCGCGCTAGAGCCACAGGCCACCAGCCATAACAGCAGAACAGACATACCGGCGAATTTTAACTGAACTCTCATTGTTTCCCTCTGCTTGATCTTGTTCGTTAGTAACGAGTCGATCACGTTGAATCAACGTGCAACAAATCCTGGGCTGTGGTTACGAGGAACCGCATAGTGAACGAAGCATACGGTTCGCGTACTCATCGCCCCCGACAAGAATAGTCGTGCCTCGGATTGCTGCTAGCAGAGATTCCATGAGAGATTGCAATATTGTCCCAGCGCTGGCGGACTTGTCAGCTTCTTCTAACTCTTCTGAAAAAGCTTGTTACACCGGTCGACCTGTTCGGCAGTCAGCAGGAACACACCCTCGCCGCCCCGCTCGAAATCCAGCCAGTAGAAGGGAACTTCCGGGTAGGCGGTTTCCAGGGCTTCGGCGCTGCTGCCGACTTCGACGACAAGAACGCCCTCCGGTTTAAGGTGGCGATGGGCGTCCCGGAGGATGCGGCGCACGCAATCGAGGCCGTCTTCGCCCGCTTCCAGGCCCAGCCTCGGCTCGGCGTGATATTCCGGCGCCAAGCCGCGCCACTCGTCGAGGTTTACGTAAGGAGGATTGCTGACGATCAGATCGTAACGCCGGTCGCCCAACTCGGAGTAAACGTCCGATTTGATGGCGTTCACCCGGTCTTCCAGGTGGTGCTTCTTGATATTGATACGCGCCACTTCCAGCGCGTCCGACGAGATATCGACGGCGTCGACCCGTGCCTCCGGAAAGGCGTAAGCGCAAGCGATGGCAATGCACGCGCTGCCGGTGCAAAGATCGAGCACGTCGTGCACCCGGTCCGCCTCGATCCAGGGAGCGAAATGGTTTTCGATCAGTTCGGCGATGGGCGAACGCGGCACCAGTACCCGTTCGTCAACATAGAAGGGCAAACCGGCAAAAGAAGCCTCGTGAACGAGATACGCCAGAGGCTTGCGCTCGACGATGCGGCGCTGGATGAGTGCGAGGACACGCTCGCGCTCGTCCATGGTCAACGTGGCCGCGAAATAGCCGCCCGGGAGATCGTAAGGCATATGCAAGGTATGAAGCACCAAGGCGGCGGCTTCGTCCAGTGCGCTGGCGGTACCGTGGCCGAAAAACAACTCCGCTTGCACGAAACGGCTGGCGGCCCAACGGATGTAATCGCGGATGGTGGTTAAGGTTACGGACGGATGGGGTGATGTCGACATGGCCGAAGATTCCGGTAGACCCGGTATTGTAATGGAAAATCGCCCCGTACCGACGAGGCTTATGGAAAATCCGCCGACGGACGCACTAGAACCAACGGGTACGTTACCACCAGAGCTACGGTTTACGCGAACGGTCTACTTGAGTCTCTGCCCGTCACCATTGAAACCGCTTTAGGGATAAAGCCCGATATTTCTGAGCCCTTTCGTTTCCTCCAGGCCAAACATCAGGTTCATGTTTTGCACCGCTTGGCCGGCTGCACCTTTCACCAAATTGTCTATGACCGACAAAATTACCACCGTATTGCCGTCCATAGGCCTATGGACGGCAATCTGGCATCGGTTTACGCCGCGCACGTTGCGAGTGTCGGGATGGGAACCCGCCGGCAGAACGTCGACGAAAGGTTCGGCTCGATAGCGCTCCTCGAATAGCGCCTGCAAGTCGCCGTGCGCGGCGCTCAGTTCGGCATAAACCGTGGCGTGAATACCCCGAATCATGGGGATCAAATGGGGCACGAAGGTGAGGCCCACGTCCTGTCCTGCGGCTTGGTCCAATCCCTGCTTGATTTCCGGCCAATGACGATGGCCTTTGACGCTATAAGCCTTGAGGCTCTCGCCCGTTTCGCTCATAAGCATGGGAATTTCTGCTTTGCGCCCGGCGCCGCTAACACCCGATTTCACGTCGGCGATGATGCGGTCCAAGCGAATCGCCCTCGCCTCAATCAATGGCAATAATGCCAGTTGAACCGAAGTCGGATAACAACCGGGGCATGCGATCAGCCGCGCCGACCGAATCAGTGCCCGATTCACTTCGGGCAGCCCGTAAACGGCTTCTTCCAACAGCTGGGGAGAAACGTGCGGCTCTCCGTACCAATGAGCCCATACATCCGGGTTTTTGAGGCGGAAATCGGCGGACAGGTCGATAACTTTGACGCCCCGCGCCAACAAGGCTTCGGCCGTCCGCATCGCAGTACCGTTGGGCGTCGCAAAAAACACCACGTCGCATCCGGCTAGCGCATCCGCCGAGGGCTCGACGAAGATCGCATCGACGAAACCCCGCAGGTTCGGATACAACTCGTCGACTCGTTTTCCGGCATCGGCCCGCGAGGTGACGATGGTTATGGCGACGTCAGGATGAAGCGCGAGAATCCGCAGCAACTCCACACCGGTATAGCCGGTACCGCCTACAATGCCGACTCGGATCATTCTCGGCTCTCTCGTTCGAAACGAATTAGGGACGATTTCCGCGAAGGAAGCAGGTCAAGAAAACTCACGACCCTCGAGATTTTTTCGCACTCGGCGCTTCGCTTTCTAGCCGAACGTTCTCGGCGTTTTGTCTCGAATACGCTTCCACGCTGACCTTCAATTTCTGTCCCGGCTTGAACGTCACCACACGGCGCGCGGTGATCGGAATCTCTTCACCGGTTTTCGGATTTCTGCCCGGCCGCTGATTTTTGTCGCGAAGATCGAAATTGCCGAACCCGGACAATTTCACTGAATTTCCTTGCGCCAGCGCGGCCTTGATCTCTTCGAAAAACTGGTCGACCAACTCCTTGGCATCCCGCTTGTTAATGCCGTGGTTCTCGAAAAGCCTCTCAACCATATCTGCTTTGGTCAGTGCCATCTTTTCAATCTCTCAACCTAGCATTGAATTCTCTGCTCAGACGTTCCAAAACGCGTCCTACCGTTTCATCGACCCTGGCGTCGGTCAAGGTTTCGGCCTCATCCTGCAACACCAAACCGAGAGCGACGCTCTTCCGACCGGTCTCGACACCCTGCCCCCGGTAAACGTCGAACACCACGACCTGGCGCAAGATAGAGCTATCCGCTTCTTTCACGCACTCGATCAAACGATCGATCGTGACGGATTCGTCAACGATGACCGCGATATCCCGGCGCACCTGCGGGAACTTCGATATTCCGTGGAATACCGGAATATGCCTTCCGAGCAGCACGTCTTGATCGAGCTCGAACATAAACACGCTCTGTTCGAAGCTTAGTTGCTTTTCCAGGCGAGGATGCAGCATTCCGATCCAACCGAGCCGTTCGCCGTCGAGCCGGATTTCCGCCGATTGCCCCGGATGAAGTGCCGGATGAGCAGCGGCGACAAATTCCAAACCAGCCTCCCGGCCGGTCAGTTTGACGATGCCCTCGACATCGGCCTTCACGTCGTAAAAATCCACGGAGCGAGCCGCTTCTCCCCACTGCTCTTCATGTACCGCCCCTATCGCCAGGCCAGCGATAGATTTCCGCTGTTCGATGCCGCTGCCCCGCCTCGCGAAACGCAGACCTGCTTCGAACAGGCGCACCCGGTTCTGCTGGCGGAACGTGTTCTTGAGAGCCGCGTCCAGCAAACCGCACCAAAGGCCGGTGCGCATGACGGCCAAGTCGGAGGAAATCGGATTCTTCAAGGCCAGATAGGGAATTTCCGGCTCGATCAGCGCCTGCCGAGCTTCGTCCACGAAACTGTAGGTAATCGCCTCCTGGTAACCGCGATCGACCAGGAGGTTCTTAACCCGGTCCAGATCGAGTATTCGTTCGGACACCGGACGCATCGCCGTCGCCATGACCGGATGGCAGCGCGGCAACGATTCGTAGCCGTAGACCCGTCCGAGCTCCTCGATGAGATCGGCCTCTATGGCGATATCGAAACGAAATCCGGGCGGCGTCACGGACCATCCCTCCGGATGGTCCGCGAGAGTCATTCCCAGCCGTTTGAGAATTTCGGCGACCTTCGGTCGTTCGATGCTCATGCCGAGCAGACGGGTAATCCTCTCGTAACGCAGCGGAATCGGCGCGCGTCGCGGCAAATGCGGGGGGCTGGCCGCTTCGACGATGGGTCCCGCTTCTCCGCCAGCAATGGATAATATAAGTTCGCTGGCCCGCTCGATGGCACGAGTCTGCAACTCGGGATCAACGCCTCTCTCGAAGCGATGGGACGATTCGGTATTCAGCCCGTAGCGCCTAGCCTTGCCCATGATCACGCTCGGCGTGAAAAAAGCGCATTCGACGAAAATATCGGCAGTGCCATCGCCCACCGCGGAGTCGCTGCCGCCCATGATGCCCGCCAATGCCAAGGCTTTTCGTTGATCGGCGATCACTAAAATATCGGAGTCCAGCGCGATTTCCTCGCCGTTCAAGAGGCGCAGCTTCTCGCCCGGCGCCGCATAGCGAACGTGGATGCCGCCCTCCAGCTTGGCCGCGTCGAAGGCGTGCAAGGGTTGTCCCATTTCCAAGAGCACATAATTGGTAACGTCCACTACCGCATCTAGGGATCGGATACCGGCGCGCCGCAAACGTTCGCGCATCCATAGCGGCGTCTGAACGGTACGCGATACGCCTTTGATCAGCCGCCCCAAATAGCGCGGGCACGCTTCGGGTGCGGAAACGCTCACCGGGTGCTCTTCTCGAATCGTTGTAGGAACGGCAGGAACGTCCGGTACTGCCCAATCCAGAGCGTTGAGCGAGGCCACTTCGCGCGCAATGCCTTCTACGCTTAGACAATCTGCGCGGTTCGGTGTCAGATCGACCTCGATGATGCAATCGTCCAGTTTCAGATAATCCCGAACATCGGTCCCCACTGGAGCATCCGAGGGCAATTCCATCAGCCCTGTTTGGGGATCGTCTATTCCCAACTCCTTGGCCGAACACAGCATGCCAAACGAGGCGATGCCGCGAAGCTCCGATTTCCGAATGGAAACATCCCCCGGCAGACGTGCCCCTTCGATGGCGAGTGGCACACGCATCCCGACCCGGACGTTGGGCGCTCCGCATACGATTTGAAGAGGCTCACCGGAACCGCCGGACACCAGACAGACTCGCAGCCGGTCGGCCTGTGGATGGGGCGAGACCTCGAGGACTTCGGCCACGATAACGCCGCTGAACGATGCAGCGGCGGGTTCGGCGCTATCGACCTCAAGACCCGCCATCGTCAACTGATGAACCAGTCTTTGCGTGTCTATCGATGGATTGACGTATTCTCGTAGCCAGGCTTCGCTGAAGCGCATGGGAAGGACCGTATGTTGTTCTTAAAATGCCGCGAATTGTGAAAGAAATCTAAGGTCGTTCTCGAAAAACAGCCTGAGGTCATTGATGCCGTAGCGCAGCATCGCGAGCCGTTCCACGCCCAAACCGAAGGCGAAACCGGTATAGCGTTCCGGATCGATTTTGACGAATTCGAAAACCCGCGGATGGATCATCCCGCAACCCATTACCTCCAGCCAACCGGTCTGCTTGCAAACGCGGCAACCTTCGCCTCCGCACATGACGCACTCGATATCGACTTCGGCGGACGGTTCGGTAAACGGGAAATAAGACGGGCGGAAACGTACCTGCATGTCCTTTTCGAAGAACAAGGTCAGGAACTCGTAGAGAATACCCTTGAGGTCGGCAAAGCTGACGTCCCGATCGACGACGAATCCTTCCACTTGATGAAACATCGGGGTGTGGGTCAAATCGGAATCGCAGCGATAGACGCGGCCCGGCGCGATGACCCTAAGCGGCGGGCTCTGGGTCTCCATGATCCGCACCTGCACCGGTGAGGTATGGGTACGCAGGAGGGTGTGCTCGTCGAAATAAAAAGTGTCGTGCATCGCCCGCGCGGGATGATGGGCGGGTATGTTCAACGCTTCGAAGTTATGGTAATCGTCCTCGACTTCGGGGCCTTCGACGATGTCGAATCCAACGTTCTTGAAGAGTTGGCTAATGCGCCGCAACGTCAGAGTGACCGGATGGAGCCCTCCCGTACGCTGCCCGCGCCCCGGCAGGGTAACGTCGATGGTTTCCCGCTTGAGACGTTCTTCCAGCTCGCTCGCCTCCAGAACACTCTTTCGGGCCTCCAAATCGGCTATAAACTGGTCTTTGGCCCGATTAACCCGGCCTCCGGCCTCCCGTCGCTGTTCCGCCGGAAGCGTACCGAGTTCTTTCATGCGCTCGGTAAATACACCTTTCTTGCCGAGATAATGTACTCGCACTTGATCGAGTTTTCCGAGCGTATCGGCCTCGGCCACTTGCTTTCTGGCCTGCACGAGAAGCTCTTCAAGGGGTGTACTCACAGCCTTGCTCGCTTGGACAACGGTTTTGAAATGAAGAACGGGAAAAACTCGGGGCGAGTCTTTCCCGTGAAGATCAGGCGCGGGCTAACCCTGGGCGATCTTGGCCAATTCAGCGAACGCATCTTTGTCGCGAACAGCCAAATCTGCCAGAACTTTACGGTCGATTTCGACGGACGCCTTTTTTAGGCCATCCATAAAACGGCTATAAGACAGTCCGAATTCCCGCGCCGCGGCATTGATTCTCACGATCCAAAGCGCACGGAATTGGCGTTTTCTCTGTCTGCGATCCCGATAAGCATATTGGCCGGCTTTGATAACCGCCTGCTTGGCAACGCGATAAACTCGGCTACGGGCGCCGTAATAACCTTTCGCCTGCTTGAGAACCTTTTTGTGCCGGGCTCTCGCAGTGACGCCTCGTTTTACTCTAGGCATGGGCTTCTCTCTCGATGGGCAAGAAAAAATCAGCTATAAGGCAACAAGCGAGTCGCGCTCCGCACATCCGAAGGGTGTAAGGCAGCGGGATTGCGCAGTTGGCGCTTCCTCTTGGTGCTCTTCTTCGTCAGAATGTGACGACGATGCGAATGATTGCATTTGAAACCGCCGGACGCAGTACGCTTGAAGCGTTTCGCTGCGCCGCGATTGGTCTTCATCTTAGGCATATAAATCTCCAACAACTCAAGATTATTTTTTTCTCTTCGGCGCAAGCGTCATGCTTAACTGCTTACCTTCCATTTTCGGAAACTGCTCTACGACGGCGTGCTCCACGAGGTCCGTCTCGATCCGCTTCAGAAGGTCAATGCCCAATTCGCGATGACTCAATTCTCGACCGCGAAACCGAACAGTGACCTTTGCCTTATCGCCGTCCGATAGAAAGCGAATGAGATTGCGCAGCTTGACCTGGTAATCGCCCTCGTCCGTACCTGGCCGGAATTTGATTTCCTTAACCTGAATCTGCTTTTGCTTTTTCTTGGCCGCTTGCAGCTTCTTATTCTGCTCAAAACGGAATTTACCGTAATCCATTACCCGGCAAACGGGAGGATCGGCTGCCGGCGAAATCTCGACCAGATCCAGATTCGCATCATAAGCAATTTGCCTGGCTTCTCTGGTCGACACGACTCCTACTTGATTACCGTCGGGTCCGATCAACCTGACAGTGGGCGCCGTGATCTCTTCATTCAGGCGCGGCTCTTTTCTTTCAGCAGTGATATCCTATTCCTCCGAACGCAATTATTGAAACGCAGCGCGACTCGCCACCTCGTCGGTAAACTTGCCGATCAAATCCGGCAAGCTGAAACCGCCTAGATCCTGGCCTTTCTGTGTACGAACAGAAACGGTACGGGAATCCAGTTCTTTATCGCCGACGATTAATAAATAAGGCACACGCTGCACGGTATGCTCGCGGATTTTAAAGCCGATCTTCTCATTTCTCAAGTCGGACTTTACCCGAAAGCCTTGTTTTACAAGCTCCGCAGCCAATTCGGCGGCATATTCGGCTTGATTTCCGGTAATGTTGAGCACCACCGCCTGAACCGGCGCCAGCCAAAGCGGAAAATACCCTGCGTAATGCTCGATGAGAATGCCGATGAAGCGTTCCATCGATCCTATGATCGCCCTATGCAGCATGACCGGCGTATGGCGGGCATTGTCTTCGCCCACGTATTCGGCACCGAGACGCCCCGGCATCATGAAATCCACCTGAATCGTCCCGCACTGCCATACCCGACCGATCGCATCCTTCAACGTGAACTCGATCTTGGGGCCATAGAAAGCTCCCTCACCGGGCTGCAATTGGTATTCGATGTCTTGCGCGGCCAAAGCAGCCATCAGCGCAGCTTCAGCCTTATCCCAAATTTCATCGCTGCCGAGCCGCTTGGGCGGGCGCGTGGACAGTTTGTACTGGATATCGGTAAAGCCAAAATCCGCGTACACCTTACGCAAGACACCTATGAATGCGACAACTTCCGCCTGAATTTGATCCTCGGTACAAAAAACATGGCCATCGTCCTGATTGAAACCGCGCACACGCATGATCCCGTGCAAGGTGCCGGAGGGCTCGTTGCGATGACAGGAACCGAATTCCCCGAACCGGATCGGCAGTTCGCGATAGCTATGCAGATGCTGTTTGAAAACCTGGATGTGACCGGGGCAGTTCATGGGCTTTACCGCATACTCTCTATTCTCGGACGCGGTAAAAAACATATTCTCGTGAAAGTTGTCCCAGTGGCCCGAAGCTTTCCAAAGGCTTACGTCCAGAATCTGAGGACAGCGGATTTCTTGATAGCCATTCTCACGGAACACCCGGCGCATGTACTGCTCGACCTGCTGATACAGCGCCCATCCATTGGGATGCCAGAACACCATTCCGGGAGCTTCCTCCTGAGTATGGAACAGGTCCTGCAGCTTGCCGATCTTGCGATGATCGCGCTTATCCGCCTCTTCCAGCCGATGCAGATAGGCGTCCAAATCCTTCTTGTCGGCCCAGGCGGTGCCATAGACACGCTGCAGCATGGCATTGCGGGAATCCCCCCGCCAATAGGCACCCGCCACCTTCATGAGCTTGAAGGCTCTAAGCTTTCCGGTATCCGGCACATGGGGACCGCGACAAAGATCGGTAAAATCCCCTTGCGAGTAGAGGGAGATTTGCTCGCCCTGAGGTATGGCTTCGATAATTTCGGCCTTATAGTGCTCGCCCTGGTCACGGAAAAATTTGACGGCTTCTTCCCGACGCATCACTTCCCGCCTGACGGGAATCGCCTTTGCCGCCAATTCCGTCATTTTCTTTTCGATTGCCTCGAGGTCTTCCGGCGTAAAGGGACGTTCGAAGGCGAAATCGTAGTAAAACCCGTTTTCCACCACCGGACCGATCGTCACTTGCGCGCTCGGATACAACGACTTAACGGCCTGAGCCAGCAGATGGGCAGTTGAATGGCGAATAATCTCCAGCCCGTCCGCGTCCTTACCCGTGACGATTTCGACTGCGGCGTCATGTTCGACAAGAGTCGACAAATCGACCAGTTTCCCGTCGATTCGACCAGCCAATGCCGCCTTAGCCAATCCCGGACCAATGGACTGCGCCACCTCCATAAGCGTTACGGGGTGATCGAATGTGCGAGCGGAACCATCCGGCAGACGTATCACGGGCATCAGTCGAAACCTCTTCAACAAAAAAAGCATCGCCCAGCGATGCTTTTCGGAATTGGTAGGCGCGATTGGACTTGAACCAACGACCCCCACCATGTCAAGGTGGTGCTCTAACCAACTGAGCTACGCGCCTAAAATCAAGAGACGCAATTATAGAGCTATTTTTTGTTTAATTAAAGCCTTTCGTTCTCATCGCATTTAAGCGGCAAAATTTCACGGGTGGCAACGACGGGAATTGGTTATGATGGCCACTAGATGTGAATTCGGCAGGAGCAGTTCTGTCCAATTAAGAGGAAAGCAGTTCCGCAAGGGTGATAAACATGGCCATGTCACCGATCGAAACCTCGATTTCGGAAGTTTGTTTGGGTAGATCGAAGTTGTTCCGATTAGTATTGTTATGGATAACGCTCTTAAGCATAGCGGGGTGCGCAACCAGCCCGTTTTCGAAACCCATTCGGACGGCGACGAAAACGCAGCCATCGTTCTCGGAAATCAGCGCCCGCCCCGACGCCTACAAAGGCAGGACGGTCATGCTGGGCGGCGTGATCGTCCAAACCAGCAACCGCCCACAGTTCACCGAAATCGAAGTCTTGCAAAAACCGCTAGAAAGTTCGGATCGCCCGGAAGACGTCGACACTTCCGCCGGACGATTCCTGATTCACTGCAACCGCTTCCTGGATTCGGCGGTCTATGCGAAGGGACGCGAAGTGACGGTCGCCGGAGAGGTCCAAGGCAAGGAAACCAAGCCTCTCGATCAAATCAACTACACCTACCCGGTAATCGGTTGCAAGGAAATTCATCTTTGGGCCAACCGGCCGACTTACACCTATTATCCGACGCCATACTGGTACGATCCTTGGTGGCGAGGCTGGCCCGGCTATTACCCTTATTGGTACCCTTATTGGTAAGACTCATTCAACTCAAAAGGCTGCAACGCTACTGTGAGAGAATCTCGGATCTCGAAAAAGGACATCCGATCCGGCTACCCAATATCCTGGCCCCGCTTTCTCGGCCTGGCCGCCTTACTTGCGATCACGCTACAACTCAGCGGTTGCGGCTCGGTACTGTCGCGAGCGACCATGGACCAGGTCGATCCGAAACTTTCGCCGGAAACTGTCCTGAATAACCCAAAAGCGTTTATCGGCCAAGCCATTCTCATCGGCGGAACTATCCTTAGCGCCGAAAATCTACAGGAAGGCACGTTAGTCGAAGTACTGACCTATCCCACCGATAGACGAGGCGAGCCGGAACTCAGTGAGCCCGCATTGGGCCGATTCTTAATATTGTATCCCGGCTATTTAGACACACTCATCTACGAACAAGGCCGGCGAATTGTTGCAGCCGGTCGCGTCATCGGCGAACGCACGACGGAAACCAGCGAAGCGACTCGTGCATTTCCGTTGTTACGTCCTTTGGAGATCAAACTGTTATCCGAATATGACACCGGACCTCGGATCGGTATTGGCTTAGGCGTTGGATTTGGCTTTTGATCGATGATCATAGCCTCGCGTCTTGCCGGTCCCTGCAACACTCAATCCCACCTGATAAACCAGTTAGAAAACGTGCGGATTGAAAATCCATTCGATGCTATCCAAAATGGCGTCGCGTGCATTCGCCAAGGCGGATGCTTTTTCCAATTCGTGCTCTTTGAGGCAACTCTATGGAAAGATTTGCAGCCCCTTAAGGATCGTTAGTTAATGCCCATCTCTTATTTTTTATTTTTATAGTGAAAAAATGATTAACGGTTTACTCGACCTCCCCTGGTGGGGACTTATTGCCGTTACGCTCGGTCTGACCCACATCACCATTGCCAGCGTCACGATTTTCCTACATCGCCACCAGGCGCATCGCGCTTTGGACCTTCATCCGGCGGTCAGCCATTTTTTTCGGCTCTGGCTGTGGCTGACAACTGGCATGGGCACCAAGGCCTGGGTCGCGATTCATCGCAAACACCACGCCAAATGTGAAACCCCGGAAGACCCCCATAGCCCTCGCGTGTTTGGCATAAGCAAGGTCTTATGGGAAGGCGCGGAACTCTACCGGACCGAAGCAGCCAATCCGGAAACCTTGGATCAATACGGCTACGGCACGCCTGATGACTGGCTGGAGCGAAAACTTTACTCGCCGCACCCCGGTCTTGGCGTCGCGCTTATGTTTCTCGCCGACGTTGCGCTGTTCGGCTTCTTCGGCATTACCATTTGGGCCGTACAAATGCTCTGGATTCCCTTTTGGGCAGCGGGCGTAATCAACGGCCTGGGGCATTTCTCCGGTTATCGCAATTTTGAAACCCGCGATGCGTCCACCAATCTCTTCCCGATAGGCTTACTGATCGGCGGCGAGGAACTTCACAATAACCACCATGCCTATCCCTCTTCGGCGCGGCTATCCTCCCGTTGGTGGGAATTGGACATCGGGTGGGCCTACATTCGCCTGATGGAACTATTGAAGTTAGCAACGGTTCGCCGGGTTGCTCCAAAAATTCGCATTCTTCACGACAAGAAATTGATCGATTTGGCGACAATACAGGCCGTAATGCGTAACCGGGTCCATGTGCTGGCTTTATATGGCCGTAGCGTGGTGCTTCCGGTCCTGCGTCAAGAATTAAAGACTGCCCTCCCGGCATCCCGACGCCTGCTCCGCGATGCAAAGCCGCTCTTGGTTCGAGAGGATATCCAATTCGATGAGGCCGCCACCCACATCCTTGATCGAGCACTGAACTTGAGCCAAACACTTCACACCGTTTACCAATTCAAGGAGGAATTGAAACAGCTTTGGGCGAACTCTTCAGTCGGCTACGAAGCACGTGTGCAGTCGCTCAGAGAGTGGTGCCAACGAGCGAAGGAGACTGGCATCCAATCACTTCATGAGTTTGCCGACTTGTTGCACGGCTATACCATTACAAATCGGCTGTCCGTCAATTATTTACCCAGCACTTAGAGCCTATCCCAATAGGCGATAATAAGCGTCTTTAACCGGTAACCGAGGAGAAGACCCATGGGACTCATTACCGAAGACGATGGCTGGCGGATTCCCGACGCCTTATGGGAAAAGATGTCACCCCTGCTTCCGGTGCACGTGCCCAAGCCGCATCCCCTGGGATGTCATCGTCGCCGGGTCGACGACCGTGTGGCGATGAATGCGATTGTGTTCGTCCTGCGTACCGGGTGTCAATGGAATGCCCTGAATGCGACGGGGATCTGCTCCAGCAGTAGTGCCCACCGCCGGTTCCTGGAATGGGTTGAGGCGGGTATTTTCGAGCGTTTCTGGCAGGAGGGGTTGCTCGAATACGAGCGGCTCAAGGGCATCGACTGGAGTTGGCTATCCCTGGATGGCGCCACGACCAAGGCGCCCCTGGCCGGCACAAAAAAACGGGGCCAAATCCGACGGACAGGGGCAAACAGGGGGTCAAGCGCAGCCTGTTGACCGAGGCGGATGGAATCCCACTGGCCGTAGTGGTCGAGGGTGCCAACCGCCACGACATGAAACTGGTCCGTTCGACGCTGGCGGCGGTTCAAGCCCAGCGGCCCGAACCGACCCCGGAACAGCCCCAAGGATTATGTTTGGATAAAGGGTATGACTATGACGAGGTGCGGGATATTGTCCACGCGTTCGGGTTCACGGCCCACCTTCGAACCCGTGGCGAGGAGGCCCAAGCGATCAAGCGGGACGCGGGATTCGCAGCGCGGCGCTGGGTCGTAGAGCGCACGCACAGTTGGATGAACCGCTTTCGGCGCATTCTCATCCGCTGGGAAAAGCGGGCGGATACCTATCTCGCTCTGTTGCATCTGACACTGGGCATCATCACCTGGCGAGCCACCGGCCTATTGGGATAGGCTCTTAAGCCAAGCACCACTCACATGCTGCCGTGCGGCGTCTCATGTGAGTCATGATATGGTCGGGAAAGTAGCGACCTGTTCATCCAGGATCAGGCTTTCTCGGCCTTCCGCAACGATCATTTGCGATTGATAAGAATCCCCGATTTACTGGCGCACCGGTCCTTAGGTCGGCAATCCATAGCGACAAACCCATTGCGTAGAAAAAGGATTTTCGACTTACAAGTCGTGCAGCGCTGTAAGCCGGAATAAGCATTTCCGCGGGTTTATCCATGTAGCTTTGGACAGCGATGCCAAGGACACGGGCCCAAAGCTGAAAATGCTTCAAAAAAAAGCCCCATCCGAAGATGGGGCTTTTTTACACTTAAATGATCGGTCGGCGATTACATCATGTCGCCCATGCCGCCCATTCCACCCATGCCTGCCGGCATCGGAGTCTCTTCCTTCGGCTCTTCGGCAACCATTGCCTCAGTGGTGATCATGAGACCCGCCACGGAACCGGCGTTCTGCAGCGCGGTACGGGTCACTTTCGCCGGGTCCAGAATGCCCATGGCGACCATATCGCCGAATTCGCCGGTTGCTGCGTTGTAGCCGAAATTTCCGGAACCCTCGGCTACCTTGTTCAGAACCACGGACGACTCGTCGCCGGCATTGGCCACGATCTGGCGCAGCGGCTCTTCCATCGCGCGGCGGGCGATGCTGATGCCGACATCCTGATCGTGGTTTACGCCTTTCAGATCCTTGATCTTTTGCAGAGCGCGGACCAGAGCCACGCCGCCGCCCGGCACGATGCCTTCTTCAACCGCAGCGCGGGTCGCGTGCAACGCGTCCTCCACGCGGGCTTTCTTCTCCTTCATCTCGACTTCGGTGGCCGCGCCGACCTTGATCACTGCCACACCGCCGGCCAACTTCGCCAAGCGCTCTTGCAGCTTTTCTCTATCGTAGTCCGACGTGGTCTCTTCGATCTGCTTACGGATCTGGGTGATACGGCCCTGGATTCTTTCCTTAGCGCCGGCGCCATCGATGATGGTGGTTTCTTCCTTGCTGATCTGAACCTTCTTGGCATTGCCCAAATCGTTCAGACTCGCTTTCTCCAGGCTCAGACCCACTTCTTCGGAAATTACGGTGCCGCCCGTCAGGATAGCGATGTCTTCCAACATGGCTTTACGGCGATCGCCGAAACCGGGCGCTTTAACGGCACAAACCTTGATGATGCCGCGCATGTTGTTGACGACCAAGGTCGCCAGCGCTTCGCCTTCGACATCTTCCGCGATGATCAGCAGCGGACGACCGGCTTTAGCGACGCCTTCGAGTACCGGCAGCATGTCGCGGATATTGGAAATCTTTTTCTCGCAGATGAGGATCAGCGGGTTTTCCAGCTCGGCGCTCATGCTCTGCTGATTGTTGATGAAGTACGGCGACAAATAGCCGCGGTCGAACTGCATACCTTCGACGACATCCAGGCTGTTTTCAAGGCCCGAACCTTCCTCGACCGTGATCACGCCTTCCTTGCCCACTTTGTCCATCGCTTCGGCAATGATCTTGCCGATGCTCTCGTCTGAGTTGGCGGAAATGGTGCCGACTTGAGCGATCGCGTTGCTGTCGGTGCAGGGAACGGACATTTCGTGGATGGCGTCGACGGCGGCGGTGACCGCCTTGTCGATGCCGCGTTTCAGATCCATCGGGTTCATGCCGGCGGCCACGGCCTTCAGGCCCTCGACCAGAATCGATTGCGCCAGAACGGTGGCGGTGGTGGTGCCGTCGCCCGCGACATCGGAAGTCTGAGACGCGACTTCCTTCACCATCTGAGCGCCCATGTTTTCGAACTTGTCGGAGAGCTCGATATCTTTCGCCACGGATACGCCGTCCTTGGTGACGGTCGGCGCGCCGAAACTCTTTTCGAGCACGACATTGCGGCCTTTCGGACCCAAGGTCACTTTCACCGCCTGTGCCAGAATATTGACCCCGCGAACCATGCGGATCCGCGCGTCATCACCGAATCTTACGTCTTTCGCTGCCATTACGATTTACCTTCGTTGGTTGATGTTGAATTCCGGGCGTGCTCAGTCTTCGAGCACAGCCATGATGTCGTCTTCGCGCATGACAAGGATATCCTCGCCATCGAGTTTCACCTCGGTGCCGGAATATTTGCCGAACAGCACCTTGTCGCCCGCTTTGACTTGCAGCGCGCGCACTTGCCCGTTATCCAGAGTTTTGCCGTTACCCACCGCAAGAACTTCACCGCGCATCGGTTTTTCCGCAGCCGTATCCGGAATCACGATTCCGCCCGGCGAAGTCCGCTCCTCTTCGAGGCGCCTCACGATAACACGGTCATTCAAAGGACGAATTTTCATCATACTCTCCTGTTCCTACTGATGATGTATTGACTGACGAGCGGTCGACCAGACCCTAGCTTTGTTAGCACTCGACTAAAACGAGTGCTAATCATAGCCGTCGAATATTTCATGTCAAGATCAACGCTCCCCCACCACATGTGAAAGAGTTGCGCGAATCCGCGTTTTTCCTGGGTTAAGATTCGTGCGCAACCAGCTTCGAGAAAAGAACATGGACCGCACCGAACGCTTCTACAAAATCGATCAACTGATCCGCGAGCGGGAAAACGTCTCTCAAAAGGCGTTCCTTGAAGAATTGGGTATATCGGCAGCCACTTTCAAGCGTGATATCGAATATATGCGCAATCGATTCAACGCGCCGATCGTTTGGGACCGAAAAACCCGCGGCTACCGCTTCGGGCCCCATAGCGGCGATGCGGCCTACGAATTGCCCGGCCTTTGGTTCAATGCCTCGGAAATCCATGCTCTCCTCACCATGCGCCAACTGCTCGCAGACCTTCAGCCCGGGCTGCTCGAACCGCATATCCAGCCGCTGCTCGCCCGCCTCAATGCCCTGCTCGGCGCCGGCGATCACGAGTGGCAGGAAGTCGAAAAACGGGTCCGGGTGTTCCATGTCGCACGGCGAACGGTGGATCTACAGCATTTCGAAGTGGTTGCGACGGCTCTGCTCAGACGCCGCCGGCTGCGAATTGTCCATTACAACCGCAGCACCGATGAAACATCCGAACGCACGGTGTCGCCGCAGCGCCTGATCCACTACCGCGAAAACTGGTATTTGGACGCCTGGTGCCATCTCCGTGAAGCGATCCGAAGTTTCGCCGTGGATGCGCTCCGCTCCGCATCGGCGCTGAACGAACCCGCCGTAGACATCCCGGACGAAGAGTTGGATCGAGAACTGGCATCCGGTTACGGCATCTTCTCCGGCGCCGAAATCCACTGGGCGGAATTGCGTTTTACGCCCGAACGCGCGCGCTGGGTCAGCCATGAAATCTGGCATCCCAAGCAAAAGACCCGGTTCGAGCCGGACGGCAGTTACACCCTCGAAATCCCCTACGCCGACGACCGCGAACTGATCATGGACATCCTCAAACACGGCGCGGACGTCGAAGTCCTCGCTCCCGAATCGCTCAGGAGCAAACTGCAAGAAACGGTTCGGGCAATGGCGGCCCGCTACGAATAAAAATTTTTACCGATAGGGTTAGTGGCTCACACCCTGAGCGACTACCTGTCGTAGAGTATCTCCGTCGTTACACCCATCGGAGATACGATTATGTTCAACGTCTTCTCTTCCATCCGCAAAATCCGGAACGCTCGGGCTTCTGCAAGCTCCGCCACCAGCCATCCCGCCTGTCCTTTACAGCCGAGCCCGTTATCCCGCCAAACGCCGGATGCTTCGGCGCGCGTCAACTACGATATTCCGACGTACATCCGACGCGGTATCAAACTCAGCAGCTTGAACTAAGAAACAAGCACGGAACGGCACGATAAATACCAAGCCGAGAATTCGATACAATGACCATATTAACTGGTCATATAGTATCGAGGTATCAATCATGGAAATCACCGCAGCGGAATTCAAAGCCAAATGTTTGAAACTGATGGACGAGGTCAGCAAAACCCATGAGCCCGTCGTCATCACCAAGCGAGGCAAACCGATTGCCAAACTGGTACCGATCGAAGAACCGTCGGAAACCCAATTCGGTTACATGAAAGGCACGGTCACCGTTCTGGGCGATGTCGTTTCCCCTATCGACGAACCCTGGAGCGCGTTAACGGGCGACGAGGATGATCTCTACCGTGATCTCGCGCCGGGTGGACAACCCAACGATGGATGCCGGGCAAATAAATGAACGGACTGTTGCTGGATACCCACGCGTGGCTTTGGTACGCGGAAGGCAATTCCGAGCGCTTGCCGGCGGATGCGGTCGCACATATCGAAGCCATGCGCCGACAGTCGAGACTATTCGTTTCCACGATTTCCATTTGGGAAATCGGCATGTTGCAGAACAAACGCAGACTTACGCTCTCGGCGGCGTTCAATGTTTGGGTCGAGCACGCAACGGCTCTACCGGGGCTTCGATCACTGCCTCTGGATGCCGAAAGCGCGGTGGAAAGCACCCAGCTTCCCGGATCGATCCACGGCGATCCCGCTGATCGTTTTCTTATCGCTATTGCGCGAGTCAAGGGGCTGCATCTGATGACCGCCGACGAGAAGATCGCCGAGTATGCGCGGGAAGGTTATCTCAAAGTTTTCGGTTTGGCGGGCTGAAGGAAATCACATTGCCCGAAGACGATGTAAAAGGCCCAAATCCCTTATTGGAGTCCATGTAAATGTATGGAGGTGCGGTGATCTACTATGCACACAGCGATAACAAGGCCGGATCCAAGCATCCACTAGCAGAGCATTTGCGGGACGTTTCGAAACTCGCAGGAAAATTCGCGGAAGCTTCCAGCTTCGCGGACGAAGCCGGCCTTGCCGGGCTCTTGCACGACCTCGGGAAATATGGCGATCGGTTTCAGGCACGGCTTGAAGGAAAGGACCATGGACTGGATCACTGGTCGATAGGTGCTTGGCTGGCGCTACAAAAGGACTATCAAGCCGTCGCTGCGGCGCTGGCGATTCAAGGTCATCACATTGGCCTGCAATACTTGCGCGGGTCCGAGTTGGCGAAACTAAACCCGACCAAGCTCGTTCAAAGCCATCCCCAACAACTCAGTTTGAGTGAAACGGATCTGGCAACCCTCAAATCACGCCTCCTCGCCGACGGTCTGACTCCGGCAAAGCCCGAGAAAACTGTCTGTGGAACGGAAATCAGATCGGGCTTCGATCTTATGCTCGACATTCGCCTGCTGTTCTCCGCCCTGGTCGATGCCGATTTCCTCGACACCGAAGCACATTTCCAAGGCGGACCGGACGGCAAGCGCCACCGGCCGGACGGGCCGAAGTTGCAAGCTAGCGATGCGCTGGAAATTCTGCTGGCCCATATCGACAAACTCGGCCGCAGTTCGAAGGCCGATCCCGGAGTGGCAAAAGTCCGACAATGGCTGCGCGACGACTGCCTGAGCGCCGCGGAACATCCGCCGGGGCTATTCACACTGACGGCACCGACCGGCAGCGGAAAAACCCTCGCCATGCTCGCCTTCGCCCTGGCGCATGCTGCGAAATACGAATTACGACGGGTGGTCGTCGTCATCCCGTATCTCTCGATCATCGAACAGACGGCTGCCATTTACCGAAGTCTGTTCGAACCGCACTTCGGTACCGACTATGTCTTGGAACATCACTCGCTGGCCGGTTTGGGGAAGGAAGAGTGCGAGTCCGATGCGGAGGGGGAATTTGGTGACTCCGACGAACGCCGACGGCGACAACTCTCGGAGAACTGGGATGCGCCGATCATCGTTACGACCAGCGTGCAGATGTTGGAATCATTGTTTTCGAACCGGCCGTCCGCCTGCCGCAAGCTTCACCGCCTGCCCCGGTCCGTGATTCTGTTTGACGAGGTCCAAACGCTGCCCGCGCCGCTGGCAGTACCGACGCTGGCGACGCTTACTCACTTGGCTCACGCCCATAAGAGCAGCGTCGTGTTCGCGACGGCAACGCAGCCGGCGTTCGAGCATTTGCACGCCCATGTTCGAACGCATGCGCCAGCGGACTGGCAGCCTCAAAAAGTCGTTCCGGCACCGGAGCGCCTATTTACACCGATGCAGCGAGTTAAAAGAATATGGGCTGATCCAAGCCAGCCCGTAGTTTGGCCGGAATTGGCCGAGCAAATCCGTGAAAAACAGCAAATCCTGTGCATCGTCAATCTCAAGCGTCACGCGCGTAAGCTTTGGGAAGAGTTCGACGATCCGAATACCTTTCACCTTTCCACAAATCTTTGCCCTGCGCACCGGCAAGTGTTGTTGGCGGATATCCGTGAACGGCTTGCCACGGATAAACCAGTACGCCTGATCGCCACCCAATGCGTGGAAGCCGGTGTGGACCTGGACTTCCCATCGGTTTTTCGCGCTTATGGCCCGCTCGAAGCTATCATCCAAGCTGAAGGCCGTTGCAACCGAGAGGGAAGACTCGTCGATTTGGGAGAGCTGCGGATATTCATGCCCGAAGACGAAAACTATCCACCGGGCGGTTACCGCCAAGCTGCGCAAATCACCAAGATGCTGTTACAGCGGTTCGGGCCGGAAGGCATGACATTGGATAACCCCGATTTCATCACGGCCTACTATCGGGAGCTTTACGACATCGGAAAACCGGAGGCTTCGAAAAAAACGGAGGAACTCCTCCAATATGTCCGGGAAGGCTCCTTTCCGGATGTTGCTCGCACTTACCGCCTGATCGAACAGGATGCCATTAACGTAATAGTGCCCTACCAGGGAGAAATGGCCTTGTTCGAAGAACTCCTCCGGATGGCGGAAGAAACCGGATTAACCGGAGAGTTCATCAGAAAGGCACGACCGCTCGCTGTCAGCCTGTTTCGCCCCGAATCTGGTAGCCCGGTATGGGACAGTCTGTTGGAAGTTCAGACTCTGAAAAAAGGGCGACGGGGGCGACAAGAAGAATGGTATATCGCCGCGAAATCCGAGCACTATCATCCGCAATTGGGTTTCATGCCGCCGGAAAGCTTGAATTTGTGGATTGCATGAACCATGCGATTAAATCAGTCATCAGCCGCCGAATAAGACTCACTACTACAATTGATCGAGTGCATTGCTCGTTCGAATTATGACAAAGGGGGGATTACTCATGCGTGGACAAACGCACTGCTTGGAAGTGTGGGGCGATTTCGCTTGCTTCACCAGGCCGGAAATGAAGGTCGAGCGCTTCAGTTACCCCGTCATTACGCCGTCCGCCGCCCGCGGCATCTTCGACGCGATTTATTTCAAACGGAGTTACGGGTTCTACTGGCAAATAGAGCGGGTAGAAGTTTTGGCATTTCCGAAATACGTCGCTCTGCGCCGCAATGAAGTAAAAGACAAAGCTCCCAGCGAACGCACGCTGTGGGCATGGATGGAACGAAGAGAGGAACCCGAACCATTGTGGGCGGACGGCGATCGGGACTCCCTCGGCACCGATCAGAAAGGGCGCACACAAAGGCAAACCATGGCGCTTCAAGACGTGCGCTACCGGATTCACGCCCATATTCGGTTACGACACGAAACCCACGACATTCGCGAACTCGACGAACAATTCGCCCGCCGTGCACGAACCGGCAAATGCTTTTACCAGCCCTATTTCGGCTGCCGCGAATTCCCGGCTTATTTCGAACCCGTCGACGAGACCTCTCCGCGGAAACCAGCAATCGGCCTCGATTTGGATTTGGGTTGGATGCTGTATGACGTATTCGACTTGAATCTTGCCAACGATTCTTTCGGAAAACCCTCCATCAGCGTATTCCACGCTCGAATGTCACGCGGAGTGATCGAAATTCCGCCCTATAACAGTTCCGAAGTCCGTAAGAACGAGGAAGCCGGACATGCTTGATTCGGTTCTTAAGCAAGCCGGTAACTCCGAGCCAGGCTTTTCCGAAAAGACCGTCAAATGGCTGATTACCTGCACGAGCGAAGGGCAATTTACCGGGCTGGTCTCTTTAGGCGAAGGCAGAGGCCGTACATTTTCTTCCTGCCCGAATCTGACCCAACCCGAATTGGTCGGCGGCGGTGAGGTACGCAGTCATTTCCTGATCGAAGGACTCCCTACTGTCGCTCTGTATCTTGATCCGAAAGCCGACGAAAAAGAGAAAGCCAAGTTCGAAGCAAAGCACGCGTATTTCATTCATCTACTTAAGCAGGCCGCGGAGCATGCGCCGTATTTGACTGTTGCGGCGAGCCTTCTAGAAAATCCCGAGGCGCTGGCAGCAATTCGGGAAGAACTGCGCGGAGCTAAAGCCAAGTTCACCGAAACCGCAACGCTGCGTATCGACTCCATCACTCCCTTAGAACGAGACGAATGGCGGAACTGGTGGCGGACATTCCGCTCGGGCCTACGAACCGCAAAAGGTAGAAAAGCATCGCCGATGCGCTGTCTCGTTACCGGGGAACTGATCGAGCCAGCCCCTACTCATCCCAAAATCAGCGGCTTGGCAAGCGTAGGGGGTCTCCCTGCCGGTGACGTCCTGGTGGGTTTCGACAAAGCCGCATTTCAATCCTACGGACTGGATCAATCGGCCAACGCCGCCATGTCCGAGGAAATCGCAACGGCCTACACGGAAACCCTCAAACAGCTCATCGCCAAAAAGAGCGTCAAACTCGCCAACACTCTTGCCGTCTATTGGTACACCGAGACTCCCGAACTACCTGATGAAGAGAATCCGCTCAGCTGGATAACCGAAGCACCGGAACTGACCGCCGCAGGCGCCGAAGCCCTGGCCCGCGATCTGCTAGAAGCCATCCGCGAGGGCAAGCGCCCCGACCTTGCCAACAATCGTTATGTCGCCCTGATGCTATCCGGCCAAGCCGGCAGAGTCATGGTGCGGGACGTAATGCAGGGCTGTTTCGAGGAGCTTACTGAGCGTGTTGGTAATTGGTTCGATGACTTGGCCATCGTTACCCGCGATGGCAAAAGCGTGGCCAAATCGCCCAAGTTTCTCGCTGTAGCCGGAAGCTTGGTCCGCGATCTCAAGGATTTACCTTCGCCCTGGCTCCAACAGCTTTGGCGAGCGGCGATAACCGGCGCGCCGATTCCAACCTTCGCTTTGGCGCAAGCGGTTCTGCGCGCCCGCATCGACGTCATCAACCACAACCTCGCATCCCATCCCCGCATGGGTCTCTTGAAAGCCTTTCACATCCGACAAGGAGATCGAGCCATGAGCGCATATTTGAATCCGGAACATCCAAACTCCGCCTATCACTGCGGCCGTTTGCTGGCCGTCTTCGCTAGACTGCAACGAGCCGCTCTGGGCGATGTCGGCGCCGGTGTCGTGCAACGCTACTACACGGCCGCCAGCCAAACGCCGGGACTGGTATTGGGACGATTGGCCGCGAACGCCAAAAATCATTTAAGCAAGCTGGAGGGAGGCTTGGCGTGGTGGTACGAAAACCAGATCGCCGACGTAATGAGCCGGATTCGCGACCAAATTCCAGGCACCTTGACCTTGGAAAATCAAAGCCTGTTCGCCCTCGGTTATTACCAGCAGCTCGCCGCATTGAATGCCGGCAAAGGCAATGGCAATAGAAATTCAGGCATAGAGACTGATCAAAGCACTTCACCCGAATCACAAGACTAACAACAACGACAAGGATCACGGACTATGGCTATCGTAAACCGTTACGAATTCCTGTTTCTGTTCGACTGCGAAAACGGCAACCCCAACGGCGACCCGGATGCGGGCAATGCGCCCAGGATCGATCCCGAAGATATGCGAGGACTGGTTTCGGATGTCGCTTTGAAACGGCGGGTGCGGAACTATGTACAGATAGCGCGAAATAACCAGATGCCCAACGCCATTCTGGTGGAGCATGCCACCAATATGAACCGGCCGATACTTAAGGCGCATGAAGAAACCGGGGGTATCCCGGAAAAAGGAGCGTCCAAGAAAAAGGTTGGCGAAGCTAGGAAATGGATGTGCCAAAGCTTTTTCGACGTACGCACATTCGGCGCCGTAATGAGCACCGGCGCTAACGCTGGTCAGGTACGCGGCCCGGTCCAATTCACTTTCGCCCGATCGCTCGACCCGGTCCTGCCGCTGGATATTTCCATTACGCGCATGGCCGTTGCCGAGGACGTCAAAGGCGCAAAAACGTCGGCGGAATTTCAGCAGTGGGAGGAAGAACAGCCCGAAGACAAACTCCGCACCATGGGCCGCAAAAACCTGATTCCCTATGGTCTCTATGCTGCCAAGGGTTTCATCAGCGCCAATCTAGCCCAAGATACAGGCTTCGGCGACGACGATTTGGCCTTGTTTTGGGAGGCGCTCGCCAATATGTACGACCATGACCGTTCCGCCAGCAAGGGTTTTATGTCGTGTCGCGGCCTTTACGTGTTCAAGCATGTCGGCACCGATTCGAATCTGGAACAGCGCAAACGCCAAGCGATGCTCGGTTGCGCTCCCGCTCACAAGCTGCTGGATATTGGCAGGACCCCGGAGGAAGGCAAAGTAATCGAGATTTGGCTGAAGAAACAACTTGAGACGGCATCGCCCCGTCGCTTCAACGATTACGAAATCAATGTCCGCGCAGATAGGATCCCCGCCGGTGTAGAACTCTGGATGTGGGACGCTGAACGCGGGGCGTTGGTCAAGCAATGACCGACACAAAACCACCTGATCTCATCCCCCTCTCCGCTCTCAACCAATACGCCTATTGCGCGCGGCGCTGCTTCCTCATTCACGGTGAGGGCGAGTTCACGGACAACGTGCATACCGTGAGCGGATCGCGGGAACACGAACGGGTCGATAACGCCGGCTATGAACACAAAGCCGATGTCCGGGTCGAGTATGCGGTACCCGTTTGGTCGGATCGCTTGGGGCTGACCGGGAAATGCGACGTACTGGAGTTTCGAGATGACGGAACGATTTATCCCGTGGAATACAAGCACGGTCCCAAACGGCGCTGGCTAAACGATGACCTGCAGCTCGCAGCTCAAGCCATGTGCGTGGAAGAAATAACCGGCAAACTCGCGCCCAAGGGAGCGATCTTTCACCAAAAATCGCGACGACGGCGCGAAGTGATTATCGACGATTCCCTTCGCTCGCTGGTGAAAGAGACGGCCTCAGCAATTCGCTCGATGCTTGCCGCAGGCGTCAGCCCACCTCCTATCGAGGACTCACGGCGTTGCGGGGAATGCTCTCTCAAGACGATATGCGAACCGGAGCTTCTGCGGGCGGTTGCCCATGTATCGAAATTGGCAGCCGGTCTGTTCCAGCCTGAAGAGGACGCCGTATGACCGTTCTTCTCAACACCCTTTACATCACCACGCCGGATGCATACTTGCGCCTCGAAGGCGAAACCGTGTGTGTGATGATCGAAGAGGAAAAACGGCTACAGGTACCGCTGCATCATTTGGGAGCCTTCGTGCTGTTCGATCATGTAATGCTGAGCCCGGCACTGCTGGGGCGCTGCGCGGAGGATGGCCGCTCCATCGTTTGGCTGGACCGGTCGGGACGCTTCAAGGCACGGCTCGAAGGCCCGGTCAACGGCAACGTGCTGCTGCGCCAGGCCCAGTATCGGGCGGCCGACGACGAGTCGCAAACGCTGGCAATCGCCCGCGCCACCGTCGCCGGCAAGCTGCGCAACAGCCGCCAGGTGCTCATGCGGGGTGCACGGGAAACCGACAGCCCGCCGGAGCGGGACGCACTGGTTCAGGCGGCGCGTCTCATCGCCAATCAGATCCGCAAGATCCCCCAAGCGGACAATCTCGACACGTTGCGGGGGCTCGAAGGCGATTCCGCGCGCATTTACTTCGATGCCCTGCCCTATCTGATGAAGCCGTCGGCCCGCGAAGCTTTTCCTTTCTCGACCCGAAACCGCCGCCCGCCGCGAGACCGCTTCAATGCTCTGATCTCGTTTCTCTACGCCTTGAAGCTGGCCGACTGCCGATCGGCGCTGGAAACGGTCGGGCTCGATCCGCAACTGGGATTCCTTCACGCGGTTCGGCCGGGGCGTCCGGCACTGGCGCTCGATTTGTTGGAGGAATTCCGCGCGCCCCTGTGCGATCGGCTCGCGCTGACCCTGATCAATCGCGGCCAGATTCAACCCAAGGATTTCGACGAACGGGAAGGCGGTGCGGTGCTGCTCAACGACAGCGGCCGGAAGACCGTGATCGCCGCGTATCAAACCCGCAAGCAGGAAACCTTGAAGCATCCGGTGCTGGATGCCGAGGTATCCATCGGTCTCTTGGCGCAATTGCAGGCGAGGCTGTTGGCCCGCTATCTACGCGGCGATATCCCGCACTACGTTCCCTTCCTGAACCGCTGAGGTAAACATGTTGCTTCTGGTCAGTTACGACGTCTCGACCGAAACCTCGGAAGGCCGCCGACGGCTCCGGCGAGTCGCCAAGGTCTGCCTCAACTACGGTCAGCGTGTGCAAAAATCGGTGTTCGAGTGCAAGGTCGAGCCGATGCAACTGGAAATCTTGAAGAACGACCTGCTGGACATCATCAATGAAGAGGAAGACAGCTTGCGGATTTACCGCATCGTAGAGCCGCTTGAAAAAAACGTCATGGAATTCGGCAAGTTCAAGGCGGTCGACTTTACGGATACCTTGATCGTATGAGTGCTCTGCCGATGCGCGAACTGGAAGCAATGGCAAAATGCCGGGACATTCGCGCAGACCATAAACTTATGACTTTATTCCCTTTCGTTGCCAAGAATTCAAAATTTCTTCCGGCTTTGACACTCCCGGTCCTCCCGTTCGCGCTTTCCTGCCGTTTTTTCCTGATTTATTCTTGCTTTGCCGAAAGGCTGTATCTCCCGGCTTAATAGCCGGGAGTGGATTGAAACATCTTGGCATAAACAAAAACGATTTCAATGCGAGTATCTCCCGGCTTAATAGCCGGGAGTGGATTGAAACGCCGTTCGAGTCGGCCAATACGATTAGGTCAGCGTCGTATCTCCCGGCTTAATAGCCGGGAGTGGATTGAAACAAAACATGTCGAACATTCACGCCGAATTTAATCGTGTATCTCCCGGCTTAATAGCCGGGAGTGGATTGAAACTAACGGCGGAGAAAGTAAAAATGAATGAGTTTAGGTATCTCCCGGCTTAATAGCCGGGAGTGGATTGAAACATCACTCGGGCGGCATCGCGGGGTTACGACCGGATGTATCTCCCGGCTTAATAGCCGGGAGTGGATTGAAACATGAAATCCGGTATAAGCAGACAGGCGGTAGAATGTATCTCCCGGCTTAATAGCCGGGAGTGGATTGAAACCGTAGCGCGGGACGTGGAAAAGACCAAGAAAACGGGGTATCTCCCGGCTTAATAGCCGGGAGTGGATTGAAACCGAGGTGTCGGCCAAGGTTGAAGTGTTGCCGTGAGGTATCTCCCGGCTTAATAGCCGGGAGTGGATTGAAACTACAAGGCTATTCATTGGGGAGAATCAACAATTGTTTGTATCTCCCGGCTTAATAGCCGGGAGTGGATTGAAACAGAAACGGTTGCATAGTATTTGTTTTGTTTTTTTTGTATCTCCCGGCTTAATAGCCGGGAGTGGATTGAAACACGAGTCAGTACGGCGACAGCACCCGCTACAAGGGTATCTCCCGGCTTAATAGCCGGGAGTGGATTGAAACAAGAGCGAATCGGACGTAAAAAAATAACCCCAATAGCGTATCTCCCGGCTTAATAGCCGGGAGTGGATTGAAACTTTACTATGCGCGATAATGGCTCCCGTTGCACAAGTATCTCCCGGCTTAATAGCCGGGAGTGGATTGAAACGTACAATTGCGGCCCATATTCCCGCGTAACGGTGCGTATCTCCCGGCTTAATAGCCGGGAGTGGATTGAAACCCGAAACTGGCCAATCTTGTCATACCACTCTTCAAAGGTATCTCCCGGCTTAATAGCCGGGAGTGGATTGAAACACCGAACTGTTCGAGGGATTTACCAGCAGCACGGGCGTATCTCCCGGCTTAATAGCCGGGAGTGGATTGAAACTAAATCGTAAAACGTGTTGAATTTTAATTTCAAGCGTATCTCCCGGCTTAATAGCCGGGAGTGGATTGAAACGCACTACGAATTAACAGCGTTTGACGCTTTAACGCGTATCTCCCGGCTTAATAGCCGGGAGTGGATTGAAACAGCATGAACATTGAAAAATTCGTGAGTAACAATCGAGTATCTCCCGGCTTAATAGCCGGGAGTGGATTGAAACATCGGCTGCAATCGCGGATGCTCTCCCTGCTGAAGGTATCTCCCGGCTTAATAGCCGGGAGTGGATTGAAACTCGTCCCAGCCGCATTTCGAGGTGCGGGAGCAGTGTATCTCCCGGCTTAATAGCCGGGAGTGGATTGAAACTTTTTCCATGGCTGCGATGAGTTCGCCCAAATACGTATCTCCCGGCTTAATAGCCGGGAGTGGATTGAAACACCGTCATCCCGGCCGTGACCTCCGGATTACCGTGTATCTCCCGGCTTAATAGCCGGGAGTGGATTGAAACACGAATCCCGCCGGCACCGCGAGGACGTCGGTCCGTATCTCCCGGCTTAATAGCCGGGAGTGGATTGAAACCGATCGGGCTGACCTTCCGAGACAATTACCGGACCGTATCTCCCGGCTTAATAGCCGGGAGTGGATTGAAACACGTCGGATGCCGGCCTCTCGAAGGAGACCGCGGAGCGTATCTCCCGGCTTAATAGCCGGGAGTGGATTGAAACTCGTCACTCATGAGGCAATCGGCAGTGCGGATGGGGTATCTCCCGGCTTAATAGCCGGGAGTGGATTGAAACCTCGCACGAGGCGCTTAGAAACGGCTGGCTGGGGCCGTATCTCCCGGCTTAATAGCCGGGAGTGGATTGAAACACATAGCGCCATATTCCGGCATCCCTATAGCCGGGGTATCTCCCGGCTTAATAGCCGGGAGTGGATTGAAACCGCACGCCGAAGCCGGCGGCCACCATCGCCGAGGGCGGTATCTCCCGGCTTAATAGCCGGGAGTGGATTGAAACTTGTGCCCTTCGGTATCTTTGTCCCATAGATTCTAGTATCTCCCGGCTTAATAGCCGGGAGTGGATTGAAACATCAGTCATCCTCCTGGTATTGCAAAGTGCCGGGCGTATCTCCCGGCTTAATAGCCGGGAGTGGATTGAAACACGGCCTGATCGATGTCGTAGCCGCGGCTCAGAAGGTATCTCCCGGCTTAATAGCCGGGAGTGGATTGAAACTACGGCCAGGACATTTTCATCGACGTGGCCCACCGTATCTCCCGGCTTAATAGCCGGGAGTGGATTGAAACACCAGATCGCCGATCAGCTCGGCCACGGTCCTGAGTATCTCCCGGCTTAATAGCCGGGAGTGGATTGAAACATTCCACGGCCAGGCGTCTGGCTGTTTCCACACCGTATCTCCCGGCTTAATAGCCGGGAGTGGATTGAAACTTCGCCGCGGTCGTGCTGTGGCTGATTCATGCTCGTATCTCCCGGCTTAATAGCCGGGAGTGGATTGAAACTTTGAGCGGGATGTGCGGCCACCCGCCGTAATTGGTATCTCCCGGCTTAATAGCCGGGAGTGGATTGAAACACGCACTCGTAAACGATGTGCGCCGGGTTGGCGTGGTATCTCCCGGCTTAATAGCCGGGAGTGGATTGAAACCAGTTAGCCGCTACATCGATGCAATATCAAGCGGCGGTATCTCCCGGCTTAATAGCCGGGAGTGGATTGAAACTCAAGTCTCAGCGTTTAAAAATCCGCGTTTCCATGTATCTCCCGGCTTAATAGCCGGGAGTGGATTGAAACCGCTGTTGGACGCGTTGATTTTTCCTCAGCTTGACGGTATCTCCCGGCTTAATAGCCGGGAGTGGATTGAAACTTCACCAGGGAAATACCAACATCCCAGTCGAGACCGTTAAGGAAGCTCTGATCAAGTCCTTCGACAGGCTCAGGACGAACGGTAATGTATTGATTCCGTTCGTGGTGAGCCCTTCGACTCGGCTCAGGACAGGCTTGTCGAACGCTCTCCTGAGCCTGTCGAAGGGGCATGAACGGAATCCACTTGTTCAGAGCTTCCTTAAGACGTGAGGCGCGGTGCGAGCAAGATGGGGAGGTAGCGCACCAGAAACAGCAGATAGGCCGCGACCCAGAACCCTATCGCGGCTAACATGGGTAGACCATCCGGTTGCGCGAAAAGCCGGAAAACGGTTCCGAGGGTCATCATTGCGAAAGCGGCGGTCATCGAAGGAAAGGCTCGCAATGGCCGTCCGGTGTGGCCGAGCGCGACTCGAGCCGCGACACCCAGAATCATCGTGCCGATAGCCCCGTAGCCGAGCGCATGCAGACCGCTATCCCAAAGTCCCGGATGATCGAACAGCAGACTCGTTCCGAGCAAGGCCAGCCCGATGGGTATCCAGGCATAGCCGACGTGCAGAATCCAGAGCAGCGGTTCCGGATAGGCCAGCCAACCGCGCCATCGAGCGAGGCGGATGAACTGGAATACGGACGCAATGACGCCCAGTGAGCCGATTTCCGCCGAGTGGGGCCAAAAAACGAAGCCTAGGGCAAACAACAGGCTTACCGCGACGGTGGTGCCCTCGAATCGGTCGAAGGGAGGCAAACTTGTCCCGAGCTGAGGACGATTCAGACGCAGCCAGTTCTGAGTGAAGCTGGGAATGATCCGGCCGCCGATCAGCAGGATCATGCCGATCACGAGACATAACCCGATGCGCAATGCGGCCTCCTGTCCCGCCACATCGCCGGATGCCACGAAGAAGAAATATGCCTCGGTTGCGAGAAATGCAAATAGCAAACCCAGCACTTTATAGTTTCGGGTATTCCGGACCGCGATGACCTCGCGGGAAACGAGCGCCAGCATTCCTCCCCAAAACAGGACACTGGCCGAAGCCCATAAACTGCTGCCGAAAAGACTTGGAAGGAAAGCGCCTATCCGGGCCGCGCCCCAAAGCACACACAGTATCATCAGTGGCGTTCCCGCAACCGGAGGCCGGCCGGTCCAGGTAGCGACGGCTGTCAATAAAAACCCCGCAATCGCTGCTCCGGCGAACCCGAAGATCATTTCATGCCCGTGCCGAACCGCGGCGGGCAATGCATCCGGCCAGGCCAGGACTCCGCTAAGGTGAAGCCCCCAAGCCGAGATAGCCAGAACGGCGTAAACACCCACCAGCAGGAAAAAGGCGCGGAAGGCATAGCTGAACAAAACGCGGGAATCGAAATGGATAGGGTCCATAAATCAGTCGCTCCAATGTACGATACCTTAAGCCAAAGGCGAGGATAAGCGCTTCAAAAGATACTCCGCCAAAGCCACCGCACTGTTGTGCTCGGTGTCGCGAGCGCTGTAGAGCAAGGTGATCCTTCCGCGAGCGGCAGCCTCCAGGAGCGGCCGGAGCACCTCGGGGTTTCGGTCCAGTTCGGTAAAATAACGCCGCCTGAATTCGTCCCATTTTGAAGGGTCATGGCCGAACCAGCGCCGCAGATCGCCGCTCGGTGCCGCCTCTTTGATCCAGGCCGTCATCGCCAACGCCTCTTTTTTGATTCCTCTCGGCCAGAGCCGCTCGACCAGGAAGCGTTCTCCATCGCCAGCAGCCGGCATCTCGTAGACCCGTTTCACACTTACCATGAAGACTCCTCGCGAAACCACGAAATCGATGGCAACTAACATACAGTCAGCCGGCCGCGCGAAATGCTTGAGGCTGACAGCAACGTACGTCGAGTGCGCTAATTGCCTTATAATAAGCCCCACGTCCCGTCCGCCCCGAACCACCTCCCCAATACCTAGCTAACTATCATGTCGGATAATCTGATTTACAAGGTCGTCTTTATCAATCAGAACCAGGTTTACGAAATGTATGCCAAGCGGGTTTTCCAGGGCGAGATGTTCGGATTCGTGGTGATTGAGGATTTTATTTTCGGCGAGACCACATCCGTGGTCGTAGATCCTTATGAAGAGAAGCTAAAGACGGAATTTGCCAATGTCCGGCGCTCATTCATTCCGATGCATGAAATCATTCGCATCGATCAGGTGGAACGCCGCGGGACCGCCAAGATCATTCCCCTCGATCGGGAGGCGGGTCAATCGGGCAAAGTCACGAAGTTTTACGTGCCGGACAAGTCGTAGCGCACACGTTTGTCGGCAAAGGATTGCCGACCTACAAGTGAGTTACTTGACGACCTTGAGCACCGGCTTTTTCTTCGTGCTAGGTGTCTGAGGCGCGGAATCGGCGGGTGGAGGCGTGTCGTCATCTCCCTCATCGTCGAAAATCATTCCTTTTCCGTTTTCTTGCGCATATATAGCCAGAACTGCGCGCATCGGGACGGTTATTTGCATCGGCGTTCCGCCGAATCGGGCACCGAACTCGACCTCTTGATTACCCAGAGACAGGCCGTGCACGGCTTGCGGCCGCAAATTCAGCACGATCTTTCCGTCTTGAACGTACTGCCTGGGCACGACGACACCCTGCGCCTCGGCATCGACGAGCAGATAGGGCGTGAATTGGTTATCGACTATCCAGTCGTATATCGCTCGTATCAAATACGGCTTGAGCGAAGTCATCAGGCACTCAGCGGCTCGGCAAAAGAGGTTAAATCCCGCTCTTGTTCACTTAAACTGGCTTGAAACGCATCGCGCTCAAACAAGTGTCGAGCATAGGCCGTAATCGCCTCCGCCTGTTTCGGCAGATCTATGCCCAACGTGGGCAAGCGCCAAAGCAACGGAGCGAGCGTACAGTCTACCAAAGAAAATTCGTCACTGAGAAAATAAGGCTTGGAAGCGAATGCCGGAGCCGCGGCAATAAGACTGTCCCGCAGCAGTTTCTTCGCTTTGGTGTCCTTTTTATCCTCCGAACTTTCGATTTCGTCCAGCAATCGGTACCAATCCTGGTCGATACGATGGACCAACATGCGAGCCCGCGCTCTCGATACGGGGTCCATGGGGTGCAACGGCGGATGAGGAAAACGTTCGTCCAAGTATTCCATGATGATCCGGGACTCGTACAGCACCAGATCGCGGTCCACCATCGTCGGGGTGTTCCCGTGGGGATTCAGCGCAAGCAATTCTTCCGGCGGCTGATTGGCATCGACATATTCGATATCCGCCGCAATTCCTTTTTCGAATAAAACAATCCGTGTTCTGTGGCTATAGGCGCAGGTCGGGGAACAAAAAAGCGTCATTACCGATTTGCGACTGGCAGTGGTTGCCACGCTGAACACCTCAAGAAAGACTAAAAGGTTCCGGTTGGAAAAAATTAACGGTTGGCGCACCGGCCTCCGCCGGGAAAAGTCGTTCGCTGCGAGCGCCTACGAACATCATCGGTTTCCAACCGGCCGGCCGCTCATTTTACCATTAAACGTCAATGAATATTCTTCCAATATTCTTTCTTCAATCGGTACATGATTACCGCCAGCACCACTAGGAATAAGATGACGTATTTTCCGAGCGGAAGACGTTGAAGCTTGGAAGGCTCCGACACATATGCAAGAAAGTTGACGATGTCCGTCAGGGCTTGGTCGAATTCCTTAGGCGGCATCTCGCCTTTTTTGACCAGCCGAACGTCGATGACCGCATCTGCGCCATTGATCTTCTTGATCACAGGCTCTTGAGTGCCTTGCAGCTCCCATAAGACATTGGGCATCGCTACGTCTGGAGAAACCAGATTGTTTACCCCGAACGGCCGCTTGGGATCGGTATAAAAGCCTTTGAGATAGCTATAGACCCAATCCCCGCCCTTGGCCCGCACGACGAGAGAAAGATCGGGCGGCGCCACGCCGAAGGCGTTTTCCCCATCCTCCTTGCTCATTGCGGTCTCGAGATAGTCGTGAATTTTGACATTGCCGAACATGAACTCGCGTCGCATGGTGTCCTCGCTGAGCTCCAGGTCCTTGGCGATCCGCGAGTAGCGAATCTGCTTCGCGGAATGGCAACCCATGCAGTAGTTGGCGAAGAAACCGGCTCCTCTCCGAACCGAATCGGTATCGAAAATATCCACATCGGTGTCCAAGAGTGGCTTTACCGGATCTACCGCAGACGCAGCAAAAGAAAATAACAACAGTGTTATGCCGAATGCCGTTTTCATTCTTATTTGCTTCCGTAAGTTTTCAGCCATCCGGTTACCGCCGATAGCCGTTCTTTTACGTTTTGATAATAGGGATGGGCTCCAACAGCCTCTAACCGCGCTTTCACGTTCCGATAGAACGCACTGGTCCGGACTGCCTCCACGCCGCGTTCGACCATCCGCCAATGCTTGCCCTCGCGCTTGCTTAGCGGAATGACGGGTTCGGCCAAGCGTTCGGGTACCGGTTTGGTTTTTTCAAAACTCGGATAAAACGGCATCAAAAGCAGGAAAGCGAAATAAATGATCGTGAACAGCCGAGCAAAAGCCGTTGCAGTCGGCGTGACGGGCTTGGTTCCGAGTATGCCGAGTCCGAAAAAACTCACCACGAACAACGCCAGCGCGATTTTAAAAATCCCCCCTCGGTAGCGGATCGATTTCACCGGCGAGCGATCCAGCCACGGCAGCAAGAACAGCAGAACGATCGATGCCCCCATCGCCATGACGCCGCCCAGCTTATTCGGAATCGCGCGTAACACCGAGTAAAACGGCGTGAAGTACCATACCGGCTGAATATGCTCGGGCGTCGCCGCCGGATTTGCCGGTTCGAAGTTCGGATGCTCCAAGAAATACCCGCCCACTTCCGGCATGTAGAAGATGACGATCGAACAGACGATCAGGAAAATGACCGCGGCGTACAGATCCTTGACGGTGTAATACGGATGGAACGGTATGCCGTCGATCGGAACGCCGTTTTCGGCCTTCTGTTTCTTGATCTCGATGCCGTCCGGATTGCTGGAACCCGTGGTCCGCAGGGCGACCAGGTGAAACACCACCAGAATCAGGATGGCCAGGGGAATCCCGACGACGTGGAGCGCGAAAAACCGGTTCAAGGTCGCATCGGCGACCACGTAATCGCCCCGGACCCATATCGCGAGGTCTTCGCCGATGACCGGAATCGCACCGAACAGCGAGATGATGACCTGCGCTCCCCAGTAGGACATTTGCCCCCAAGGCAGCAGATAGCCCATGAAGGCTTCCGCCATGAGGAGCAGGAAAAGCGTCATGCCGAACAGCCAGATCAGTTCCCGAGGCTTCTTGAAAGAGCCGTAGAAGATCGCCCGGAACATGTGAACGTAGATGACGATGAAAAACATCGACGCGCCCGTCGAGTGCATGTACCGGAGCAGCCAGCCGTAATCGACATCGCGCATGATGTATTCGACCGAATCGAACGCGAGTTCGGCCGAGGGCTTGTAGTGCATCGTCAGAAAAATCCCGGTCAGGATCTGATTGACGAGTACGAGTATCGCCAGGGAGCCGAAGAAATACAGGAAATTGAAATTCTTCGGAACGTAGTATTCAGTGAGCTGGCTTGTCCAGAGCTTCGTGACCGGAAACCGCTCGTCCAACCAATTCAAAAGAGCTTTTGCTTTTTCCGAAGCCATCTCGCCTACTCCTCGCCGCCGCTCATACCGATTACGATGCGCGTATCGCCTACAAAGTGATAAGGCGGAATTACCAGATTGGTCGGTGCCGGAACCGCCTTGTACACGCGTCCCGCCAAATCAAAGCGAGAGCCGTGGCAGGGGCAGAAAAATCCGCCCTTCCAGTCCGGCCCCAAGTCTGCGGGTGCAACTTCGGGACGATAGACGGGAGAACATCCGAGGTGGGTGCAGATGCCGACAGCGACAAAAACCTCGGGCTTGATGGACCGAAACTCGTTGGTCATCGCTTTCGGCTGTTCCGACTCTTTCGACCGGGGATCACGCAACTGATCGTCGAGCGTCGGCAGGATCGCCAAGCTGTTGGGAGTTCTGTTCAATATCCAAACCGGCTTGCCCCGCCACAAGACGCGAATCAATTGTCCCGGCTCGATCTTGCTGATATCGACTTCCACCGGAGCCCCCAAGGCTTCTGCCTTGGCACTGGGCTTCATCGACGAGATGAACGGCGCCGTTGCGGCGCCGGTGCCTATGGCGCCGATAACCACCGCCGCCTGGGTTAAAAAACGGCGTTTGTCGATATCCACGCCTTCAGTAGTCATGCCAACATCTCCCGAGTACCCCTCTAAGCTAGGTCTTATCGTTTTCAATTGTATTTGGTTCTAATTCCGGAACCCGCCAGTTCCATATCGTTGAATCGTTATAGTTGACAATGCGTTTCTCCAGGGGGGAGGATTTTGTTTGAGAAAGGCTCAGAAAGCAATAGCACAGGATATATGCCCTACGAAGCCAGAACGTTCGCAAGCGCCTTAAGGAATTTGCGATTTTCCTCCGGCATTCCGATGGTTACACGCAAACACCCTACCAACCGGCCGCCGGAAGGGTGCAGATTCTTGATCAAGACGCCCGAATCTTTCAGCTTCCGAAACACTTGATTGGCATCGTGCCGCAACAGCCTGAACAAGATGAAATTAGCGTCGCTCTGATAGACCTGGACACCGGAAAGCCGGCCAAGTTCTTCGTATAAGTACTGCCGATCCTGCAAAATGAGCCCCACCTGAGCCTCTAGCACACTCCGCTTCTCGATGGCGAATTCGGTGCTGATTTGGGTCAATACGTTGACATTGTATGGCAGCCGAATCTTGTCGAATTCGTCTATCCAGGCCTTGGCGCCGGCCAAGAAACCCAAGCGCAGCCCCGCCAGCCCCAATTTGGACAGTGTGCGCATGACGAGGAGCCTATCGAATTCCGCGAGTCGAGGCATGAAGCTGCGCCCCGCATAGGCCGTGTAGGCTTCGTCCAAGACCACCAATCCCGGAGCTATTTGCAGGATTTCGGCGATATCGTCGGTATGGAACAAATTGCCGGTCGGGTTGTTGGGGTAGGCCAGAAAGATCACGGCAGGTCGATGCGTCTCGATCGCCGCCCGCATCGCGTCCATGTCCAGAGCAAAGTCCGCTTCCCGCAAGGGTACGCCTACAAACTTGAGCCCCAAGCAGGACGCGATCTGCCGATACATGACGAAAGTCGGCTCGGGCGCCAAAACCGTCGCGTCGCGTCCTTGCAGTGCCATGAGAATGATCTGAATGATTTCGTCGGAACCGTTCCCCATCAGGAGATCGGCTTCCTCGGGCACCCCGTAAGCTTCGCGCAACTTGGCTTTGAGCCGGCTGCACGAGGGATCGGGATAGCGATTCGGCTGAGCTTCGCGGAGCCGGACCAGCCATTCCTCGACCATGTCATCCGGCCACGAATAAGGATTTTCCATGGCATCCAATTTGACGTAACCCGAAGAATCCGGAACGTGATAGGCCGACAAAGCCAGTATTTCCGGTCTCAGCAAGGAACGGACCTTGCTCGCGAGATCGCTCATGAGCGTTCTACGATCCGGTATTCGGCGGAACGGGCATGGGCCGTCAGTCCCTCGCCTCGTGCCAGCACGGACGCGGTCCTCGCCAATTGGTCGGCGCCTTGCGGTGAGCAGAAAATCAGGCTGGACCGCTTTTGAAAGTCGTAAACGCCCAAAGGCGACGAAAATCTGGCGGTCCCCGAGGTGGGCAACACGTGATTGGGGCCGGCGCAATAATCGCCCAGAGCTTCCGCCGTATAGCGGCCCATGAAAATGGCGCCGGCATTGCGGATTTTGGTAGCCAAACTTTCCGGATCTTCCACGGAAAGCTCAAGGTGCTCGGGCGCGATGCGATTCGCCACCTCCGCCGCCTCGTCCAGATCCCGGACTTCGATCAGAGCGCCGCGGCGGGACAGCGAGGTCCGGATGACTTCGGCCCGCTCCATGGTCGGCAACAGACGGCGTATGCTCGCTTTCACCGCATCCAGATGAGCGCGGTCCGGACTGACCAGTATCGCCTGGGCATCCTCGTCGTGCTCGGCTTGCGAAAAAAGGTCCATGGCAATCCAGTCCGGGTCGGTGCCGCCGTCGCTGATGACGAGAATTTCCGACGGGCCCGCCACCATGTCGATGCCCACCTGGCCGAACACCAGCTTTTTCGCGGTAGCCACGTAGATATTGCCGGGGCCGACGATTTTATCCACGCGCGGCACCGTGGCGGTGCCGTAAGCCAGCGCCGCCACCGCCTGCGCGCCGCCGATCCGAAATACGCGGTCTATACCGGCAAGATAAGCGGCCGCGAGAACCAGGGGATTGGTCTCGCCGCCCGGAGTCGGAACCACCATGACGATCTCCGGCACGCCGGCCACCTTCGCCGGAATGGCGTTCATCAATACCGACGATGGATAAGCCGCCTTTCCGCCGGGCACATAGACGCCGACCTTGTCCAAGGGCGTCACTTGCTGTCCCAGCACCGTGCCGTCGGGTTCCGCATACCGCCAGGAGTCCATCTTCTGGCGCTCGGCGTACAGCCGGATGCGATCCCCGGCCTTCATCAACGCCTCGGCCGATTCGGCGGGCAAACCGTCCCACGCCTTTTTCAGCTCGTCGCGCGACAGTTCGAGACCCGAGGCGTTCACCGCGTCGAAACGGTCATAAAGACGGGTGAGTTCTATCAGCGCGGCATCGCCCTCCTTCCGGATACGCGCGATGATGTCCATCACCCGCGCGTGAATCGCCGCGTCCTCGGCTTCGTCCCAGGCCAAAACCGCGTCCAGACCCTTCGCGAAATTCGCTGACCCCGCTTCGAGACGGGTAATCGAGATATCCAACATGGTGCTTACCCCGCTTGCTTGCTGCGTTCGCTGACGACTTGCCTCAATTCTTCGACGAAGGACGTGACCTCGCGGTGCTTCATCTTCATCGCGGCCTTGTTGACGATGAGCCGGCTGCTGACGTCCATGATCAGATCGCGCGGCTCGAGTCCATTGGCCTTCAGCGTGTTTCCGGTGTCGACGAGATCGACGATGCAGTGGGCCAAACCTACGAGAGGCGCCAGTTCCATAGAACCGTAAAGCTTAATGATATCCGCCTGAATGCCGCGGCTGGCGAAATAACGGTGGGTAGTTTTCACATATTTGGTCGCCACCCGCAATCGACCTCTCGGCACGGGCGCCGAATCCTTCATGGCCGCCGTCATCAATCGGCAGCGGGCAATGCCCAGATCCAGCGGCTCGTACAGCCCTTGGGCATCGTACTCGACCAATACGTCCTTGCCGGCGATTCCGAGATCGGCGGCTCCGTATTCCACGTAGGTGGGCACGTCGGTAGCCCGGATAATCAGGAGCTGAACATCCTCGCGATTGGTCGGCAGGATCAGCTTACGGCTCTTGTCCGGATCCACGGTCGGAGCTATCCCGACCTGCGCCAGCAGCGGGAGCGCCTCCTCGTAGATACGTCCTTTCGATATGGCTAGAGTGAGCATGCGGGGCGTTTCAATTGGGTATGCGGCGTATCTCCGCGCCGAGCTGCGATAGCTTCTCTTCGATGCACTCGTATCCGCGATCGATATGATAAATCCGGTCGACGATGGTCTGGCCTTCGGCCACGAGTCCGGCCAGCACCAGGCTTGCCGAAGCCCTCAAATCGGTGGCCATGACCGGTGCAGCCGTCAGGTTCGGCCTGCCCTGAACGATGGCGGTATTGGATTCCAGCTGGATGTCGGCCCCCATGCGCTGCATTTCGTGCACATGCATGAACCGATTTTCGAACACGGTCTCGGTGATCACGCCGACGCCCTCGGCAACCGTGTTCATGGCCGTGAATTGCGCCTGCATATCGGTCGGAAACGCCGGATAGGGCGCGGTGCGCAGCGATACCGCTTGCGGCCGATTGCCCTGCATGTCGAGTTCGATGGTCGAATCGGTACACGTGATCAGCGCCCCGGCCTCGCGAAGCTTGGCCAAGACCGCGTCCAACAAATCCGGGCGGGTATTCTTCAATTTAACCCGGCCGCCGGTCATGGCGGCGGCCACCAGATACGTGCCGGTCTCGATGCGGTCCGGCAGGATACGGTAGTGCAGCCCGTTGGCGGATAGGGATTCGACACCTTCGATTTCCATGATGTCGGATCCCGCGCCGTAAACTTTCGCGCCCATCTGATTGAGGAAATTGGCCAAATCCACCACCTCGGGCTCGCGCGCGGCATTTTCGATGATGGTCGTCCCTTTCGCGAGCACCGCCGCCATCATGAGATTCTCGGTGCCGGTAACCGTAACCTGATCCAGAACCAGGCGGCAACCTTTGAGACGCTTGGCGCCGGCGTGAATATAGCCGTTCTTCACATTGATATCGGCTCCCATTGCGGCCAGACCGTGCAGGTGCAGATTCACCGGCCGGCTGCCGATGGCGCAACCGCCGGGCAGCGAAACCTCGGCACGGCCGAAGCGCGCCAACAAGGGCCCCAAGACCAGAATGGAAGCCCGCATGGTCTTCACGAGCTCGTAAGGCGCGAAAAAATTCTCGATCGGTCCGGAATCCACCTCGATATTGAGCTTTTCGTCCACCATCAGGTGCACTCCCATGCGCCCGAGCAATTCCATGGTGGTGGTAATGTCGTGGAGATGCGGAACGTTGCCGATGATCACGGGCGTTTCCGACAACAATGCACCCGCGAGTATCGGCAATGCAGCGTTCTTGGCCCCCGAAATGCGCAGCTCCCCATGAAGAGGTTTGCCGCCGGTAATAAGAAGCTTATCCATTGTTTGTATATGTTTTTGCTAGTCCGAGATCGATCGATCGACCGCGTCGGTTGAGTCGACGGAAATCAAGTGCTCGATACCGCTGACTCGAGCGATCGCCATGACATGCTGTGGAAGATGCACATAACGCAGTTCTGTCCGGGCTTGCGCCGCCTGCCGCATCCACTCCACCATAAGAGCGACGCCGGCGCTGTCGACGCGGGAGACCCCCCCCAAATCGAACGAAAGCCTGGACGCATCCCGGAAGACGGCCAAAGTCTTCTTCAGCACATCCGCTACGGTCGAAAAGCTCAGCTCGCCCTCGAGCCTGTAGCGGCCTTGACCTTCATCGATAAATTCGAATGGGACGGGGGATTCAGCCATAACGAGCATCGCGTAATTCCGGTATTACTCGGAGGACGTGGCAGCCCCGCCACTCGCTCCGCCGCCTTCCGCTTTGTTGAACAGGAAACGGCTGATGACCTGCTCGAGCACGATCGCCGATTGAGTCAGTTCGATTTCGTCGCCGTCGGCCAGGTGCTCTTCCGCGCCGCCGGGCGACAGACCGATATATTGCTCGCCCAACAGACCGGCCGTAAGTATGCTGGCACTGGTGTCGATCGGAAGCGTGTCGTATTTCGGATCGATCCGCATCTCCACCACGGCTTCGTAGGTTTGATTGTCGAACGATATGGCGCTGACCCGTCCCACCGTGACACCGGCCACCGATACCGGAGCCCGAACTCGCAGACTGCCGATATTTTCGAAGCGCGCGACGATCCTGTAGCTGTCATCGTTGCTCCGCAGTTCGGCGAGATTGCTGACCTGCATAGCTAAGAAAAACAAAGCGATCAAACCAACGGCAACGAACAAACCAACCCAGATCTCGATTGCTTTCGATGACTGCATCAATCCCCCCCGAACATTAAAGCTGTCAGCACGAAATCCCACCCGAGCACGGCGAAGGCCGAATAAACGACCGAGCGCGTGGTCGCCCGGCTGACCCCTTCGGAAGTGGGCACGGCATCGTAACCTTCGAACACCGCAATCCAGGTGACGATGACCCCGAATACCGCGCTTTTGATGAGACCATTAACGATATCATCGTAAAAATCGATTCTGCTTCTCATCTGAGACCAGAACGCACCCTCGTCCACCCCGAGCAACCCGACGCCGACGAAATATCCCCCCATGACGCCGATCATGCTGAACAGCGAGGCCAACAGAGGCATCGACAAACAGCCGGCGAAAAAGCGTGGTGCGATAATGCGTTTTAACGGATCGACCGCCATCATTTCCATTCCGGAAAGTTGTTCGGTCGCCTTCATCAAGCCTATTTCCGCGGTCAAAGCGGAACCCGCTCGCCCCGCAAACAACAAGGCCGTGACCACCGGCCCCAGTTCCCGCACCAAAGAGGCCGCCACCATCACGCCCAAGGTCTGCTCCGCCCCGAAATCGGAAAGTACATTGTAGCCCTGAAGCCCCAATACCATGCCGACAAACAAGCCGGAAACGCTTACCAACAGAATGGTGAGCACCCCCACCGAATAAACCTGCGCCAGCAGCAGGCGAATGCGCCTCAGTATTTCAGGCAGCCCCGTTAGGACATGGCAGATAAACAAGTTGGCCCGACCCAACTTTTGCATCGTGCCCAGGGTCGCGTGTCCAAGTTGCTGGAATGGGGCTAACATGGGATTTTCCGAATAAATGACGGTCTATTTCAGGCAGGCGGATTGAGTAAATCGGCCGCATAATCGGGCGCTGGATAATGAAACGGCACCGGACCATCCGCCAAACCTTCCATAAACTGTAGGACCCAAGGCGACTCCGAATGACGGATCGCGTCGGGCGTGCCTTGGCCGACTACCTTGCCCTCGGAAATAAGATAGATGTAATCGGCAATGGATGCGGTTTCTTCGACATCGTGGGATACGACGATGCTGGTGAGTCCCAGTTCCCGGTTCAGGTCGCGTATCAGCTTCACCAGCACGCCCATGGAAATCGGGTCCTGTCCGGTAAACGGCTCGTCATACATGATCATCATGGGGTCGAGCGTGATAGCCCGCGCCAATGCCACCCGCCTGGCCATGCCTCCGGAAAGCTGCGCCGGCATCAGGTCGCGAGCGCCCCTTAAGCCTACCGCTTGGAGTTTCATCAAGACCAGAGTCCTGATCATGGACTCGGGCAGTTTGGTATGCTCCCGGAGCGGAAAAGCGACGTTTTCGAATACGTTGAGATCGGTCAGAAGAGCGCCGGTCTGAAAGAGCATCCCTATTTTTTTGCGAAGCTCGTACAAACGACCGAGCGATAGCTCGTGCACTATGCGCCCGTCCACGGTGATAGTGCCGCTGTCCGGCCGCAGTTGACCGCCGATCAGTTTCAGGAGAGTGGTCTTGCCGGTGCCGCTGGGCCCCATGATGGCGGTAATCTTGCCTCTGGGGATGTCCAGATTGACGCCATCGAAGATCTTGCGGCTGCCGCGGCTGAACGTGAGGTTTCTGATAGAAACTAGAACTTCGCCACCCGCATTCCCGCCAGCCATGTTTTGATGAAGCGCCACTTAAATCGGTCGGAAAAATGGCGTATTCTGGCCAGCTATGACGCGTGAGTCAACTTTGAAGCGGCTGCAATGGATCTGACAACCCATTCGAGCCCCTGCCGATTAGTCCGTCCGGGGCGCCGCATCAAAGGAATCTTAATAAAAATCCGCAAACGCGAAATGGCGCTGAGAAACATTCTTCGCAAGTTCATCCTGACGTTCGTCGCCCTCACCGTTATCCCCGTCGCCCTGCTTCGCTGGCTTCCTCCGCCGACCAGCGCGTTCATGCTGCGCGCGCAATTTCTGGCGCTTATCGAAGGGAAACCGGGATTCCGGCCGCGCTATAACTGGGTTTCCTGGGACCACATTTCGCCTTATGCGAAAGTCGCCGTGATCGCCGCCGAAGACCAGTTGTTCGACCGGCACTATGGTTTCGATTTGAACGCTATCGGCCAAGCCTGGAAGCATAACCAGCAAGGTAAGCACGTCCGGGGCGCCAGCACGATTTCCCAACAAGTCGCCAAGAATCTGTTTCTTTATCCGGGGCAAAACTACTTCCGCAAGGCCTTGGAGGCTTATTTCACTGCGTTGATTGAATTGATGTGGCCGAAACGGCGGATACTGGAGGTTTACCTGAATATCGCCCAATTCGGCGAAGGAATTTACGGCGTTTCGGCCGCCGGGAAAGCCTTTTTCGCCAAATCGGCATCGAAACTCAACCCGAACGAAGCCGCCCTGCTCGCCGCCGTTCTGCCCAACCCCGTGCGTTTACGTGCGGACAAACCTTCGGCTTATGTGATGCATCGCCGGTTATGGATACTAAGACAGATGAAGCAGCTGGGAGGGTCGGATTATTTGCGGAATGTCGACAGCCAGACTCGGGCAAAAGCGGGTTTAACGTAACCCGCCTTTGCCGAGTGTTTCAGAAGAGGATCAGATCCCCAGGTTGCTCAAGGCAACCATCAAGTCGTTGAGAATGCCGGTAATGCGGGGATGTTCGACTTCGAACTGCGAAATCGCTTCTTTCATGTCATCCACCAAATGCAGGTGATGCTCGTCTTCCGATGCCTCGAGCCGCCGCTCGAGATCGGCAAGCAGCGTTTCCAGCCGAGCCCTCACTTCCGGGTCGCTGGTATTCAGATGTTCAATCTCGGTGCGCAGGTTGAAAAGCGCTTCGCTTATTTCTTTCTCAGTCATGGGATCTTTTCCTCAAACCCGTCGTTTTCCGCAAATCGTAACACAGGCCGCCGTCCGCTCAAGCCATCGCCGCCCTGAAGAACTCCGGCGCGACGAAAGCTGCCTTATGGATCTCGGCGTTGTAGTAGCTCGTTGCAAACGGTTTGTTTCGGGCATCGGCCTCGCGGAAATGGGTCAGACCCGATTTTCCCGCCAGGGTCCCGCTCCACCAGCCAGATGGATAGATGAACTGAGGAAAGAACAAGGTGCGCGTTTCGGGAAATCCCGCCTGGCGCATGGTCTTGTGCATGGCCTCGATCAGCGGCATGTGGAACAGCGGCGATTCGCTCTGCTGGGCGAGAATCCCGTCCTTGCGCAGGCAACGGAAACACTCGCGGTAGAACGCCTCGTTGAATAAGCCCTCGGCCGGCCCCACCGGATCGGTGCTGTCCACGATGATGAGATCGACGCTGTCGGCCGCCGCATCCTTTACCCACTGAATGCCGTCGATGAAGAGCAGCTCGGCGCGCGGGTCGTCGTTCGATTCGCACAACTCCGGAAAATACCGCTCGGCAAGCCGGGTCACCCGCTCGTCGATCTCGATTTGAACCGCCCGCTTGACCTCCGGGTGTTTGAGCACTTCCTTGAGGCTCCCGCAGTCGCCGCCGCCGATGATCCAGACGGTTTCCGGATTCGGATGGGTGTATAGCGCCGGATGGGTCATCATCTCGTGATAAAGAAAATTATCCCGATCGGACACCATCGTGCAGCCGTCGATGACCATGAGCGTGCCCAGCCATTCAGTCTCGTAGATCTCGATGCGCTGAAACGGCGTCTGCTCCTCGTGGAGCTTATCAGTCACCTTCAAAGAGAGCGCGCTCCCGTGTTTCGGATAAACCTCGGTAAACCAGTTTTCGTCGCTCAGCATGGTGTTCCTCGCAATGGAAAAATCGGAGGATTTTCCACATAATTCAACCTTTTTTAAAGAGCTTGGCCACCGAAATGAGTTGGAGTCTAGAGCAGGCGGTCGATACCTACGCCATCGAGCACTGGGGAGAAGGCTACTTCGGCATCAATGACGAAGGCCACGTGGTCGTCCATCCGACCAAGAATCCGGTGCAAGGCACGGTGGATCTCTTCGAAATCGCCCAGGCGGTACGCCAGGAAGGCTTGTCGCTGCCGGTCCTGGTGCGCTTCACCGATATCCTCCGCGACCGCGTGGGCCTGCTGCACAAGGCCTTCGAAAAGGCTTGCCACGAGCACGATTATCGAGGCAGCTATACGCCGGTCTATCCGATCAAGGTCAATCAGCAGCGGAGCGTGGTCGAGGGCATTTTAAAAAATGGTCATACGTCAGTCGGCTTGGAAGCCGGCAGCAAATCGGAACTTCTGGCCATACTGGCCTTATCCGATGCCGGCACGGTAATCTGCAACGGCTACAAGGACCGATCCTACATCCGCCTGGCCTTGATCGGACTCAGCCTGGGACTGAACGTCTTCATCGTCATCGAAAAGCTGTCCGAACTGGAGCTGGTGCTTTCCGAATCGCGAGATCTGGGGATTGCGCCGCAATTGGGCGTCCGGATCAGACTGTCCAGCATCGGCGCCGGCAAATGGCAGAACAGCGGCGGCGAAAAATCGAAGTTCGGCCTGCACGCGAACGAACTCCTCAAGCTGATCGTCAAATTGCGAGAAGCCGGCGGACTCGAATGGCTCAAACTGATGCATTTCCACATGGGCTCGCAGGTCGCGAACATCAACGACGTCAAGACGGCGCTGCGGGAAGCCAGCCGCTATTACGCGGAATTGCGGGAACTCGGCGCCCATCTCGCCTGGGCCGACGTGGGCGGCGGACTCGGCGTCGATTACGAAGGCACCCATTCGGTCAGCGACTGTTCCATCAATTACAGCATCGACGAATACGCCCACAGCATCGTGCGCGCCTTTTCGGAGGCCTGCGCCGAATACGGTTTGCCGCATCCTAACCTGATCACCGAATCCGGACGTGCGATGAGCGCACATCATGCGGTGCTGATCACGAATATCATCGATATCGAATCGGTGGCCGAAGACGGAAGCCCTCCGGCCGAAATCAAGGCAAAACCCTTGCAGGACCTGGCCGACCTGCTCCGCGCCCTGCCCCAGGAGTCGCCGCTGGGCGTGTATCACGACGCGCAATTCGATCTCGCCGAAGCCCGAGCGATGTACGTGCAGGGCAAATTGAGCCTGGCCGAACTCGCCGATGCGGAACGGCTCAACGCAGCCATTTGCCATGCCGTTCATAGGCGCCTCGACATCCGTCTCCGCGCCCATCGCGAGCTGATCGACGAACTCAACGAGCGGCTTGCCGACAAGGTGTTCTGCAATTTCTCGCTGTTCCAGTCCATGCCGGACGCCTGGGCGATCGCACAGGTGTTTCCGGTCATGCCGCTGCAGCGCCTGCACGAGGAACCCACGCGCCGCGCGGTGATCCAAGACCTGACCTGCGATTCCGACGGCCGGATCAATACCTACATCGATCGGCAGAGCCTCGAAGCCACCCTGCCGCTGCATACCCACAAGCCGGGCGAACCCTATCTCATCGGCATCTTCCTGGTCGGCGCCTACCAGGAAATTCTGGGGGACATGCACAATCTGTTCGGCGATACTCATTCGGTCAACGTCGAACTCGATGGAGCCGGCGGCTACCGTTTCATCCAGCCCATGCGGGGCGACGGCGCCCACGACCTCTTGCGCTATGTGCATATCGACCCGGAAGAATTGGAACGCGCCTATCGCAAGAAGCTGGTCGAGGCGCGGATCCCCCCCGAACAGCGCAAGCGCTTCGAGAGCGAATTGATCGCCGGCTTGCGAAGCTACACCTATCTCGAGGAGTAAACGGCATTGAACACCGAAGGCAAAAAGGACATTAGGGCGGGCTTCATCGGTCTCGGCGCGATGGGCACTCACATGGCGCGGAACGTGGCCAAGGGCCGTTATTTGGCTTCCGTCTGGAACCGCACCGAAGCCAGCGCGATAACGCTTTCTCAAGAACTGGGCGTACAGTGCGCCGTCTCGCCCGCCCTGCTCGCCTCGCACGTCGACGTGACTCTAATTTGCGTCTCGGCCGATGCCGACGTGCTGGAGGTGATACACGGCATGTTACCGGCGCTGCGCCCGCACACAGTGGTGATCGACATGTCCACTGTGAGCAGCGATACCGCGCGAGAAGCCGCCAGGCTGGTTGAAAGCAAGGGCGCGGATTTTCTCGACGCTCCGGTGACCGGCGGCGTCGAAGGCGCGAAGAACGGGACCCTGGCAATCATGGCCGGCGGCAAGCTCGAGACCTTGGAGCGAGTTCTGCCGGTACTGGAAACCATGGGCAGCCGGATCGTTCACATGGGCGACGTGGGTGCCGGCCAGGCGGCCAAGGCGGTGAACCAGACCATGGCGGCCGGCATCAACGAGGCCGTGACCGAAGCCATGGCATTCGGAGCGGCGCTGGGACTCGACATGCGCAAGGTCATCGACGTCGTTTCCGGCGGCGCGGCCGGAAACTGGTTTCTGGAAAAGCGCGGACCGACCATGACTCAGGGCATCTTCAAACCCGGCTTCAAGCTCGCTCTGCACCAAAAGGATCTGAAAATCTGCAAGGGCATGGCGGACAAGCTGGGGCTCAAGCTCCCGGTCACCGAAATGGCCATGACCGATTACGCCAAGCTCATCGCGGACGGCCACGGCGACGAGGATATCTCGGCCCTCTATCGTCTCAAGCGGCCATCGCCGTGAATTTCGCACGAACTGCCTGGCTCAAGATCCATCTTTATCTCGCGCTGGGCGGCGGTTTTCTATTCGTCCTGCTGGGGCTCAGCGGAAGTCTCAGCGTCTATCGCGAGGAACTGGACGAACTTCTCAATCCTCGGCTGACGGTCGATGAGCCGAAAGGGGAATACCTCCCCTTGGACCGCATCATGGCGGCGGTGCGGGAGGCGCATCCTGATCGATATGGCGCGTGGGTACTGGAAATGCCGCGCTCCCGCAACGGCATGATCACCGTCTGGTACGAAAAACCCTACGAGACTTTTGGCGAGTTCTATGCGCCGCTCATGGTCTCGGTGAATCCGTACACGGCCGAAATCGTAGCCAGCCGATTCTGGGGCCGAACGGCGGCGACCTGGATATATGACCTCCATACTCAACTGCACTTCGGACGGTTCGGGTGGAACGCCGTCGGCATCCTGGGGCTGTTGCTGATCGTTTCGGCGAGCACCGGTCTCTATCTCTGGTGGCCGGGATTCAGCCGGCTCCTTCAAAGCTTCGCAATCCGGCACGACGCCGGCCTGGCACGACTCGCTTTCGACCTGCACCGCACGCTCGGCCTCTCCAGTGCCGTTGTCCTGCTGTTGCTGGCTTTCACCGGATTTCATCTGGCTTATCCGAGCCTGCTGGAAACGATGCTGGGAGCCTCGGATATGGGCCACGGCGACGAGGGTCCGGAAATCGTGAGTACGGCCGCTCCCAATGGCCGTCCCGTCGGCCTGGCCGAAGCGGTTTTGGTCGCGCGGGGGCTGTTTCCGCACGCCGAGGTGAAGCGCGTCGCGACGCCGGCCGGGGAAAACGGCACCTACCGCATCAATTTGCGCCGCCCTGGAGACGCGAACATCAAGCACCCGGCCACCCTGGTCTGGGTCGACCGCTGGAGCGGGCAGATTCGCGAGGCGCGCAACCCCAGCACTTTCACCGGCGGGCAGACTTTCATCAGCCGAATATGGCCCTGGCACACCGGCGAGGCTTTCGGCGCGACGGGCCGCTTCGTCTGGTTCTGTGTCGGCCTGATGCCGCTCGTGCTTTATGTAACCGGCCTATTGCACTGGCTGCACCGGCGCGGTTCGATCGCGGATAGGGAGATCGATCTTTCGACACTTCGGCCTAAGCTGGAACGCGCCTGGAGCGCTTTTTTGCGCCAGTCGGCGGACCTTCTCCGCTTTGTCCGCATCTTGGCAGGGTGGGCTCTGGTGCGATTGATGCGCCTCGCCCAATGGGGCAAGCGGCGCTATCTGGATTGAGGTTCGACGAGGACTCCCTTGGCACGTCGCTTTGATGGGTTACGGCGCACTCGCAACGCATTAATCGACGGCCAACTTATATCGGCGTGCGCCTAACCCATCCTACGAAATCCCGGTTGCCATGACGCATCAAAAGATTCGTAGATGATGGGTAGAGCATTTGTAGGTCGGCAATCCTTTGCCGACGACCCCATTGGCCCAACCGCACTCGCGAGTACCCGCACAGCAGGTATGAAAATGTTCTAGCGGCCGGCCCCATCGAGCGCAATCACCTTGAGCCCGTCCTTTTCCGTAGCCCAGGAAACATAAACCCGGTCGCCGTTGGCGTGCAGGAAGGGGTTGTCAGCCCCGCTTTCGGCTTCGGCCAGAACGCGCGGTTCGGTCCAATTCGCTCCGCCGTCGGTCGAGCGCATGGTCTTGAGCTGATTGTTCTTGCCGTCGAACTCCAGCCAAACCAAATCCACCCGCCGCCCCACGCTCAAGACGTGCGGATGGGCCGGCATGGCCGCCGGATTCCCGAACTTGATCGGTTGGGTAAAGTGCGAGCCGACATCGTCGGAATAGGCATAAAACAAACCCGTCGCGTCGGGCGCGGCGCTATACCAGGTCAAGTGATAGCGTCCATCCCTGGCGATCGACAGCCCTGGCCCGTGGTGGGGACAACCTTCTATGTGCCAGTTTTCATGCGTCACCCGAACCGGCCGGCCCGGCTTGTCCCAATCGGCAAATTTGAGCAGCGCATGGTCGCGGATATTCTCGGGATAGACGTTGCGCCAGACGATGAGCGGCAAGCCGTCGATGTCGATGGCGGCCTGCAGCCGGCAGCACTGACAGGTGTAATCGGCCGCCTTGACATTCGGCTTAAAGCTCTTGCCGCCGTCGTCGGACCAGGTGTAATAGAGAGAAGAACCGTTATACGGCTGGTTCTTGGCCTTCGCGGCTTCGACGTCCCTCGCGTCCAGCCAGGCAATGAAGATCTTGCCGTCGCGGCTGATCGCCAGACTGTCGAAAGAATGGCCGATGATGTCCAGGTTGTCGTTAACCGTGACCGGCTTGGAGAACGTCTTGCCGCCATCCACGGAGCGGGCGAAGCGGATATAGCTGCTGAAACGTTTTTCCAAACCTTGCGTCCAGGTGAGATAAATCTCGCCTTTCGGGCCGATCGCGATCTTAGGTCGGCTCTCGCCGTGAGCCAAAACGTTTTCCGGCTCGCGATTGACCGCCACCGGCTTGCTCAAGGTCTTGCCGCCATCCTTCGAGGACTGAACATAGATTCGCCCTTGCTGGACCCATGAAAGCCATAACCGACCGTCGGCATCGAATACCACGCTGGGCGTCCGCGCGCATTTTGGTGTCGGAGCGGCCGCCGAATCCTTGCAATAAGCGGGTTGAGAGGAGGACGGGGCGCTCCCGTGCCCGGCCCAGACGAATTGGCTGACCAGGGCCAACGCCGGCAAGCCGACCAATCTGCAAAACACATTCATCAATCTTCACCTTTTCCGGGTTAACACAACCTCAAACGGAAAATAACCGAGAAATCCCTGTCGGGCTAGGCGCCCTGGAGGGACCTCGGGTGGAAAAACGGCGGGCGAGAAGCAGGGCCTCCTCCGCCGCTGGTTGCCAAGCAATCAGTAATCTATCGAGATGCCCCCGAAGATCGTGCGGTCGAAACCGGGATTCAGGATAGCGGTCCCGCTCCGAGTTGCCCTATCAGCCACGCTCGTGCTGGCGACCCATTTTTCGTCCGTGAGGTTACGTCCTTCGACAAACACGTGATAGCCGAGTTTATTGAACGTATTCTTATAGCCGGCACGGGCGCCAAACAAGGTATAAGCAGGCGCCTTGAGGGTGTTGGCGTAGTCCACGTAATAATTGCTGGTCATGCGGATATTCGGGCCGATGTAGAAACCGGAGGGATGTTCGTACACGGCTTCCGCGCCGCCGAAATGATTGGGCGCCCCCGGAATGTAATTGTCGCCGTAGGCGGAATCGTTGTCGTACAGGAATCGCTGGTAGGTATAGGTCAATCGCACGCGCAGCAGATCATCCCCCATCAAATCCAAAGGAATGAGAGCGCCCGTACCGACTTCGACGCCCGTATGTGTGGTCTTGTCGGCATTATTGGTGCTCGTCTGAGTCTGACCGGGCAGCAGCGTGGAGAGAATCTCGTTGTTGATCCAAGAGTGGTAGACGGCGAGGTCCCAATTGAAGACGCCTGCCTCGCCGCGGGTCCCCACTTCGATCGTCGTCCCCTCCTGCGCATCAAGAGCAGATTCGCTGCTTGTCTGATTCAACCGCGGATCCCGGAACGCCAATTGGGTATTGGTCGGCGGCTCGTAACTGCGGCTGAAATTGGCGAAGAACTGTTGCTTCTCGGTCGCCTGCCAAAGCAGCCCGACCTTGGGACTGAAGGCGGTGTACCAGCGAGACGCATCCGTCTCGAAGGCGTTGCCGATCTGTGACGTGGGCACGAAGAAATCGGTCAGGCTGCGCCGCTTGGCATGAATGAATTGACCGCCCACCACGAGATCCAGGCTGGAGGTCAATGCGAAACGATCTTCCCCGAAGATTTCGATGTTGAAGGCCTCGCTCTTGGCGTTATTCAGCTTGGTGCCGATCTCCGCGCCCGGCAGGGTGTTGTCCACCGTGCCGTAGGACTTGCCCCAGCCGAAGAAGCCGCCCAGCACGAAGCTGTTACGCGAACCGAACAGCGATCCGTCGTGAGTGAAACGCCAACTGAGGCCGGCGTCCTGCTGCCGGTTGCGGTTGAACGAGCCCGCCAAATTGCCGTAGTCGATCAGAAGACCGCCGCACGCGGGATTATTGATCGTCACGATGCCCTCCGAATCCGGCGTTCCCCGGCAAGGCGAGTTTCGGTTGAAAGAATTAAAAGGCGATAAGGGGTGCCACAGCCGACGATTTTCGTACCAAGCCCCCACCGTCAGCACGTCATCTGGCGTGAACTTGATGGTATGCCGGACATCGCCGCGCAGCGTCTCGAGGTTACGTTGAACGTCGAGGGTTTCGAATTTATTGAAGAACGATCCCGGCGATAGACCATTCTGGGCTTGGTAAGGGTCATCATAATACTGCTCGAACGAAAGAGACCCCGGCAGCTGCAGCTGGTTCTTGCTGGCGAACAGATGCACGCGGGTTTCCTGATCCTCGTTCCAGCGGTAACCGAAATTGGCGTAGCCCCTGGAAATATCCTCTTCGCTATGGTCCCGGAAACTATTGTTGTAGGTCCCGGTATAAGAAACGAAATAATCCAGATCCTCGTTCAGCACGCCGCCGACCATCAGTTGGGGACGGTAGTAATCGTGCGAACCGGTGACGAAGGTCGTATGAATGCCCGGCGTATTGCGGCCGTTGCGCGAGACGAAGTTCACCGCGCCGCCCAAGAAGGCCGAACCGTATTGCAGGGCGTTGGAGCCGCGATAAACCTCGGTGTAAAGCGCGTTCATCGGCTCCAGAAGCTCCGGATTGGTAAAGCCGTCGGTTCCGGTGAGCGGCAGGCCGTCGCGCAGATAGCGCAGCCCCGCCGAACCGAAAGTCAGCGAAGTTCCGGCGCCGCGCACCAGAATGCGGGTTTCGGAATTGCCGTATCGGCTTTGAGAAAAAACACCCGGCGAATAACTCAGGACATCGGCCACGCCACCCGGCGTCGGACGGCTGCGGTACTCTTCGGAATGGATGAAGGTGGTTGCGCCCGGAACCTGGGAAAGCTTGTACTTGGCCGTTTCCGCGCTGGGCGTTGTCAGCGATTCCCCGGTTTCTTCGGGGGCCGTCACTTCGATCGTCTGCAAACGATGTTCTTCGGTATGATCGGCGACAGCGAATCCGGAAAACAATAAATTCAGACTGAAAACCGCCATCCCAACACGAAATGGCAATATCAATACATCCTCCTGCATCTTCATATTTATTTTTTCTTTTATTAAGACCGAGCCTTTTAATAGGAAAATTCGTGCCACTCCTTTTCGTCAGCAACCATCCGGTCCACAGCGGCCATGCACGCTGCCGACAGGCAAGAACTGCGTGATATGCCACACCTTGATGTGTCAAATACCGATATCGCTTTCCGCCAAATCGCTCTTCCCCACCGGAAACGAACATGAGCAATTTTCATTTAGCATTTATTTTCAACGATCTATAAAATACGCCGCCACAACACGATGCTGTCCAGGAACGGAGTCTCCGTGAAACCCAAGATGGGATATCCGGATTGCGTCATATCACACAATCGGACATGCGCGATGAGCTCATTTGTACCGACAGCCTAGATTTGGCGAGCAGCGCTCCACTCAACTTGATATGGACCGATATTTGCTAAGAATAGATGGTCATAGCACCGGTATTTAGACGTTTGGGATTAAAATCCGTATGTAAAATGCTTACACAGTAAAAATTCTCGTTATTATTCTCAATTTGAGTTGTACCCTCCAATTTCTACCGAACCATCACTCGCACATCTGTATATGACTTCGATGTCCGCCGACACCAAGCAAGGATGTCGCTCGTGGCTGGAGACCGCTTTCTCGATCGCTGCCGCAGCGGCACTGCATGCCGCGGTTTGGGCCGCCTGGCTCGCCGCCCCGGTAGACCGGGAACCGGCGGAAACTCCACCGCAACTGCTGGAAGTCTCGCTTGTCGCGGCACAGCCCGAAGCCAGTCCCGAGCCGCCCCAACCGCAGGTACAACAGCCGCCGCCCAAACCCGAGCCCAAACCGGAAAAACCCGCACCGAAAAAACCGGACAAACCTAAACCCAAGCCCAAGCCTAAACCGGTGGCTCGGCCGACACCGGCACCCGAGCCCTCTGAAACTCCGACGCCCAGCGCGCCGGCCACTGTCCCGACCGCGTCGACCCAGGGCAAGCCGGCCGCACCAGCCCCTGCGCCATTCGTCGAAGCCTCTTACAAGGCGCCGGGCCTGAACAATCCGCCGACGCGTTACCCACGTGTCGCGTTGGAAAGACGCTGGGAAGGCAAGGTCACCTTGCGCGTTCAAGTCATGCCGAACGGCTCGGCGGGCGAGATCAAAATCGAAGGCAGCAGCGGCCACGAGATTCTGGACGACGCGACCGTGGATCAGGTCAAGAACTGGCGCTTTATCCCCGCGCGCAGGGGCGACCGGGCCGTGGTCAGTTGGGTTATCGTCCCGATTGAATACAAACTAAAACGATGAAAAAGGCTATCGCATGATTCAGATCTCTTCTACCGATATCGTTCAGATCACCTTAGGGGTGCTGATCGGATTTTCCGTCATTACTTGGAGCATCATCTTTTTCAAGAGCTGGACGCTCTGGAATATCGGCCAGCGAAATCGCGGCTACAGCAAAGACTTCTGGGCGGCGCCGGATCTCGCCACTGCCTCGGGTCTGGAACATTCGGCGAGTGCCTTGGGCCGCATCGCAGGAGCAGGATTCGGCGTTCTCAAGGACATGCGCAGCAAAACCTCGCGCATGCTCGAGTGGAGCGGCGACATCGAGTCGATTCTGGAACGGTCCCTGCGCCAACAGATCAGCCGAGAACGCAAGGATCTGGAACAAGGGCTGTCCATGTTGGCCAGCATCGGCAGCACGTCGCCCTTCGTCGGGCTGTTCGGCACGGTATGGGGCATCATGCACGCTTTGCAGGACATCGGCGAGGCCAAATCGGCCAGCCTGGATGTGGTCGCCGGCCCGATCGGCGAAGCACTGGTCGCCACGGCAATCGGCATCGCAGCGGCCATTCCGGCGGTATTGGCTTACAATTTCTTTTTGAGACGCATCAAGCTATGCGAAGCGGACCTCGAATATTTTGCCACCGACTTCCTTAATCTCGCCGTGAAGACAGGCCTTAAAGCCGACGGGAGCGAGTAACCATGGGATTCAAAACCGATTCGTCTTCCGATCGGGAGGCCATGAGCGAAATCAACGTGACGCCGCTGGTCGACGTCATGCTGGTATTGCTGGTCGTGTTCATCGTCACCGCACCGCTGCTGACCCAGGCGGTGAAAGTCGATTTGCCGAAGACCGAAAAAACCGACCCCGCCCCCGACAAGCACCTCGCCACCATCGCCATCGACGCCCAGGGTCAGATCACCTTGAACGATCAGCCGCAACCGCTGGAAGCCATGGAGCAGCTTCTGCGCGATCTGCAACAGGCCGATCCGGAACTGATCGTGCAGTTCCAGGCCGACACCGCCGTTCCCTACGGTCGGGTCGCGGAAGCCATGGCCGTCGCTCACAAGGCAGGCATTACCAAGCTCGCGTTTGTCACCCGGGAGTGACCGCTTTTGCGGCACCAAATGCCTCCATTCCCATCGCGAATATCCAGGCTCTTGGAAAACCCGAAATCGGTATGCAATATTCATGGCATAATTGCTTCATTTTGAGCAGTTCACACGCATGACGTCGAGCTTACAGCGCACCACACTCGCCACGACCTACGATGAAGACAGCCTGTGCCGGGCCGGACTCAAGGTCGTACGGACCGAGGCCGAGGCGGTAGCCGCCTTGATGGGGCGCATCGACGGTCATTTCGCGGCGGCCTGCAAACTCATACTGGCCTGCAAGGGCCGGATCGCGGTGACCGGAATGGGAAAATCCGGCCACATCGGCGGCAAGATCGCCGCCACTTTGGCGAGTACCGGTACGCCTGCCTTCTTCGTGCACCCCGGAGAAGCCAGCCATGGCGATTTCGGCATGATCACGGCGCACGATGTCGTTCTGGCCTTGTCGAATTCGGGGGAAACCCCCGAGATTTTGGCCATCTTGCACCTGATCAAACGACTCGACGTTCCTTTGATCGGCATGACGGGCAACCCCAAATCCACGCTGGCCAGGCAATCGCTGGTGCATATCGACACATCCGTAAAGGAAGAAGCCTGCCCGCTCGGTCTGGCCCCCACATCGAGCACGACCGCGACGCTGGCGATGGGAGATGCTTTGGCCGTCGCATTGTTGGAAGCGCGAGGATTCACCCGGGAGGATTTTGCATTCGCGCATCCGGGAGGGAGTCTCGGACGGCGACTGTTAACCCGGGTGCAGGACGTCATGCACACCGGCCCGGAAATTCCGGCGGTGCCGGAAACGGCCCTGGTACGCGACGCGGTTCTGGAAATGACGGCGAAAAAGCTCGGAATGACCGCTATCGTCGATAGCGACTATCGAGTGCTCGGAATTTTTACCGACGGCGACCTCCGGCGATTGTTCGAAAAGGCCGGCGATATTCACACCACGCCGATCAATGAAGCCATGACACAATATTGCACCAAAGTTTCGGCCGAACTGTTAGCCGCGGAATCGGTACGCATCATGGAGGAAAAGCGGATCAGCGCTCTCTTGGTCGTCGACGAGGAGAACAGGCTGATCGGCGCACTCAATATGCACGATTTGCTGAGAGCCGGGGTGGTTTGATGCCCGAGCATGCGCCTCAAGACGTGCTGGCTCGCGCGGCCGGCATCCGCCTGGTCATTTTCGATGTGGACGGCGTTCTGACCGACGGCCGGCTTTTTTTCGACCAGCAAGGCCAGGAATACAAAAGCTTTCATGCCCGCGACGGTCATGGCATCAAGTTGCTTCAGGGGACGGGCGTAGCGACGGCAGTGATTTCCGGTCGGCGTTCGCAGTCGGTGGCGCTGCGCATGGAGAGCCTCGGCATTCGTCATGTCTATCAGGGGTACCAAGACAAACTGGACGCGTTCGAGCATCTTCGCAATGAGCTGGCGCTGGCTCCCGATGAAATCGCCCATGTCGGCGACGATCTCCTGGATCTGCCGATCATGCGCCGAGTCGGACTGGCGGTGGCGGTAGCGGACGCCCACTTCAGCATTCGACAGCATGCCCACTGGGTTACGCCCAGTCCCGGCGGAGCGGGCGCCGCACGGGAAGTCTGCGATCTCGTTATGAAAGCCCAAGGCACCTTGCAAGGCGTTATCGAGAGTCATTTCTGATGAGCATTTTTGCTCTGAGATCGCTGGTAACCTATCTGGGATTGGCCACCCTGGCATTGTTTACCTGGTGGCTTGCCGGCGTTTTTATGCCGGCCGAAGAATCTGCCGGACCGAGAACCCACGGAACGATCGATTATTATTCAAAAAACCTGAGTCGTACGCTGATGGACGAAAACGGCAAACCGAAGCAACTGCTGTTTGCCGTAAACCTTACCCATTATGTGGATCAAGACCGTACCGAATTGGTACAGCCGGTTCTGACGCTCTACGGAAAAGACGGACCGCCGTGGGTCATTCATTCCGATAACGCCCTCATGCCGGGCGAAAGCGATACCATATTTTTGAACGGAAACGTCCTTATTCTGCGCGAGCGGGACGAAAACGGCCGTACGCTGAAAATCGTCACCCAGAACGCCAGAGTCCAACCGGACAACAACTACGCCGAAACCGACGAGTTCATACAGGTACTGAGTCCGCCGGACGAACTGACCGGCAATGGCGCACGAGTTCACTTCGGCGATGATTTAAAAGTCACGATTCTTTCCAATGTACGAAGAAAGCATGAATTCCCCTAAGAGCCGCGGCTGCAACTCGGTAGATCCGAGCGACAGCCCCGGATGCGAGACCTACCGTTTTTATCCAATCGCAAACGGCGTCTTCGGGAAGGGGCTGGCCGGCGCTCCCGGCCAGGCCGTTTGCGATTGGAGCACCGGAATGACCCTTCCAATACGTATTCAGCAAGCGTTCCCTGAAAGGATCGTCGGTTTTATTTCAACCCTGCTGATCGCCTTATGGTTTTTATTCGCCGCTGAGAACACGTTCGCATTGGACAGCGACTCGAAGCAGCCGATTTATATCGAAGCCAACACGGCGACTTACGATGAAAAGACCGGCCAAACCGTATACACCGGTGATGTGAAAGCCACTCAAGGCAGCCTCGATGTTCAAGGCGACCAAATGACCGTTTATCAGAAAGGCGGCCAGACCGAGAAAATTATCGTTACCGGAAATCCCACCCGGCTGAAACAAACCCCGGAAGGCGGCAAGGAAGACATTCACGGGACCTCGCAACGTGCCGATTATTTTCCGGATACCGGAATACTGATCCTCTACGACAAGGCATTGGTCTGGCAGGGACAGAATTCGACCGCCAGCGACATCATCGAGTACGACACCAAAAACGGTTTATTCAAGGCCGGCAGCCCCACCACCGGCAGCAAACGCGTACATGTAAAAATGCAGCCGAAAGAGAAATCCGAATAAGCGATGGCGATTCTAGTTGCTACCGATCTACTCAAACGCTACAACAAGCGCAATGTCGTCAACGGTGTCTCGCTGCAAATCCACAGCGGAGAAGTCGTAGGCTTGCTGGGGCCCAACGGGGCCGGAAAAACCACCAGTTTTTACATGATCGTGGGGGTAATACGTCCGGATAGCGGTACAATCTACCTCGACGAACACAACATCACGAATCTCCCCATGCATGCCAGGGCGCAACTCGGCGTAGGCTATCTGCCGCAGGAGCCTTCGATCTTCCGGAAGTTGACCGTAGCCGACAATTTGCGGGCGGTATTGGAATTGCGCAAAGGATTGACCAACGGACAGCGAGAACTGGTGATCGAGGAGCTTCTCGAGGAATTCAGTATCGGCCATCTGCGCAACCAGCCCGCCCTGGGACTCTCGGGCGGAGAGCGCCGAAGAGTGGAAATCGCGCGGGCCCTGGCCTGCGAGCCGCAGTTCATGCTGTTGGACGAACCGTTCGCGGGGGTCGATCCGATCTCGATCATCGACATCCAAAAGATCATCGAGCACCTGAGAGACCGCGGCATCGGTATTCTCATTACCGAACATAACGTGCGCGAGACGCTCGGAATATGCAACCGCGCCTATATCCTCAGCGGAGGCGTCGTGATCGCAGAAGGCACGGCGCAAGACATAGTACAAAACAAGGAAGTACGCCAAGTTTATCTGGGCGAACATTTTTCCCTTTAGACAGTCCCTTTCATGGTTAGTACCTGTGCACTAGAATGGTTCTGATTTTTCACTCTCACACTGCCAACGCGCATTTCTGGACGTAAAGCTTCATGAAGCAAACTCTGCAACTCCGGTTGGGTCAGCAGCTGACCATGACCCCCCAATTGCAACAGGCTATCAAGCTGCTGCAGTTGTCAAGCCTGGATTTACAGCAGGAAATACAACAGGCGCTGGACTCAAACATGATGCTCGAAGTGGCGGAAGACGAAGGCAGCCACGGGGAGTTTCATGACTCGGTAGAAACCCCTGCCCCGTCCAGCGAGCCGGAATTCAAGGAGTTGTCGAATCTCGACGCCCAAACCGATATCCCCCAGGAATTACCGGTCGATACCTCATGGGACGAGGTGTACGACAGTTTTCAGAGCTACTCCGTCGCGGCCTCAGATTCGGACAGCGACGATTTCATTTTTCAGCGGGCGCCGGCCCAGTCCTTGCAGGATTACCTGCACTGGCAGATGGAGCTGACGACGTTCAGCGAACAGGACTACGCCATCGCCACGGCGATTATCGACGCTATCGATGACGACGGCTATCTGACGGTCAGCGTGGAAGACATCCATCAGGGCCTCGTCAATCAAATCAACGGATTGGAGATCGAGGAAGTGACGGCCGTTCTGCATCGGGTTCAGAATTTCGATCCGCCCGGAGTGGCCGCGCCGGACCTCGCGAATTGCCTGGCGATCCAATTGAATCAGCTGCCCGATGACACTCCGTGGAAAAAGGAGGCGTTCACGCTGGTGACCCGGCATCTGGAGCTCCTGGCCAAGAAAGATCTGGCCAAGCTCAGACGCACGCTGGAGCTGTCCGAAGAGGATCTGAACCACGTGGTGGCTTTGATCCGTACTTTGGAACCCAAACCCGGCCGCAAGATCTCTGCCTCGGAATCTCAGTACGTGATTCCCGATGTGTTCGTGGTCAAGCAGGGAAACGATTGGATCGTCGCTCTCAACCCCGAAATTTCGCCCAAGCTGCGCGTCAATCCGTTTTATTCGGGCATGATCAAGCGCGCCGACAACAGCGCGGACAACGTCACCATGAAGAACCATCTGCAGGAAGCGCGCTGGTTCATCAAAAGCCTGCAAAGCCGGAACGACACCCTGCTGAAAGTGGCTCGCTGCATCGTCGAACGCCAGAAAGACTTTTTGGAATACGGCGAGACGGCCATGAAACCGCTCGTTTTGCGAGACATCGCCGAAGAAGTGGGAATGCACGAATCCACCATTTCCAGGGTTACAACGCAGAAATATATCCACACGCCGAATGGCGTCTTCGAATTCAAGTACTTCTTCTCCAGTCATGTCTCGACGAATGCCGGCGGAGAATGTTCGGCAACCGCCATCAAAGCATATTTGAAAGAAATCATCGAAGGCGAAGATCCGCTGAAGCCTCTGAGCGACCACACGATCGCAGCCATGCTGAAGGGACGGGGCATCAACGTGGCGCGCCGCACCATCGCCAAATATAGGGAAGCCATGGCTATTCCGCCGTCCAACGAAAGAAAACGTGTTTTTTGATAACAATCATCCAAAACTAGGGAGATCATCATGCAAATCAGCATCACCGGCCATCACATCGACGTAACCGAAGCCCTGAGAAATTACGTCATGGAAAAAATGCAGCGGATCGAACGTCATTTCGACAAGATCGTAAATGTGCACGTGGTGCTCGAAGTGCAAAAACTGGCTCAAAAAGCGGAAGCGACGGTGCAAGTCAACGGCGCCAGCTTGTTCGCTCAGGAGGAAAGCGAGGATCTGTATGCCGCCATCGACGGCATGGTCGACAAGCTCGATCGACAAGTCGTCAAACATAAAGAAAAAGTTCAAGAGCACTGATCACTCGCCCCACAGCACATTCGTTTTTTCGGCTGATATAGGCGTGAGCAAAACGTCGCCATGAAACTCGTCATCGTCAGCGGTTTATCCGGGTCGGGCAAGAGTATCGCGCTGGAAACTCTAGAGGATTCCGGTTACTACTGCATCGATAACCTGCCGGTCTCGCTGTTCGAATCTTTTATACGGCAAGCCGTGATCAGCAACCCGGGAGCGTTCCGGAAAACCGCGATCAGCATCGATGCCCGAAATCAGAGCGCGAGTCTGGACCAGTTTCCCCTGACTTTGGAACTGGCCGACAGGTTCGGGATAGAGTGTCAGATTCTCTTTCTACAGGCGGAGACCGACACTCTACTCAAGCGTTTCAGCGAGACCCGCCGCAAGCATCCGTTAACCGATTCGGCTCGTCCGCTCAGCGAAGCGATCGAACTGGAGCGTAAGCTGCTGGAACCGGTCGCGAGTCGCGCCCATCTCCTTGTAGACACCACTTACACCAACATACATCAGTTGCGTGAACTGATAAGAGGCCGTCTCGGAGCGAAGCAGGAGCATTCGATGTCCTTGTATTTCCTGTCTTTCGGCTACAAGAACGGCATTCCGCTCGACGCGGACTTCGTGTTCGATGCGCGCTGTCTACCCAACCCGCATTGGGAACCCAGCCTGCGCAGCAAGACCGGTAAAGACGCGGAAGTGATCGAGTTTCTCGCAAACATTACCGAGGTTCAAAGCTACCTGGACGACGTCGTCGCCCTATTGCAACGCTGGATACCCCGGTTCGCGGACGAAGACCGCAGCTATCTGACCGCCGCCATCGGATGCACCGGCGGACAGCATCGTTCGGTCTATCTGGTGGAAGCGCTGGCAGAGCGCTTCCGTTCGGATACGTACGATATTCTTGTTCGGCATAGGGACTTGAATTAGCCCCGACGCCGGACCGCACGGACATCGGGTCTGGCGTTTTTCCGGGCCACAGCCGGTTTCGTTATAATTCCCACGGTCGAACGGTGCGGAATCATGCTTTCAATTTCAAAAACACTACCGCTTATTTTTCTCAGCCTCCTTCTGGCGGCCTTCACGCCGGCCTACGGAGCCAAGAAAACGGCGCCGGCGCCGAAATCCCAACCCAAGGCAAGCGCCGAAGCGAAGCTCGATAAATTGCCCATCGCTTATCTCGCGCAGGCCCCTCAAGGCCCGCCGATCCTGCCTTTTTTCGAGCAGGCGGTCACCGACGGAGGGCTACAGGGCGCACGTCTCGGCATTCAGGACAACAATACCACCGGCCGCTTCACCCGCCAGAACTTCAGCGTGCGTGAAAGCATCGTGCCGCCGGACGGCGATGTTGCCGCAGCATTCAAAGCCCTGCTGGCAGACGGCCATAGACACATCCTCCTCAACCTGGAGTCCACAAGGATCCGCGAACTGGCGGCTTTGCCCGAATCGCAAAATGTTTTGCTATACGATATCGCCACCCGGGACGATGAATTCCGCGGCGAAGCCTGCCGCCCCAACGTACTCCACCTTTTGCCCAGCCGAGCGATGCGCGCCGATGCCTTGGGGCAATACCTGGCGAAGAAGCGCTGGAACAAGTGGTTCCTGGCTGCCGGACCCAACGATGGCGACAAGCTTTACGCCGAAGCGGTTAAACGCGCCGCCAAACGTTTCGGAGCGAAAATCGTTGCGGAAAGGACCTGGCAACACAGCTTCGACGAACGCCGCACGCCGGAATCGGAAGTACCGGTTTTCACCCAGGGCGTCGACTACGACATACTCATCGTCGCCGACGAATCGGGTTTATTCGGCGATTTTCTTCCTTATCGCACCTGGCAGCCGCGCCCCGTCGCCGGCACTCAAGGGCTGGTGGCGACCGCTTGGCACCGGACGCACGAGGCATGGGGCGCGCTGCAATTGCAGAACCGTTTCCGCGATCAAGCCGGCCGCTGGATGACCGAGGAAGATTACGGTGCCTGGCTGGCGGTTCGGGCCATCGGTGAATCGGCCACGCGCACCAAATCGGTCGATTTCGACAAGGTGAAAACCTTTATGCTCGGAGAAGAATTCGCCCTGGCCGGATTCAAGGGCGTGCCCTTGTCGTTCCGACGCTGGAACGGCCAATTGCGGCAACCGGTGCTGATCGCTTCCGAACGGTCGATGGTAGCCGTCGCTCCGGTGGAAGGCTTTCTCCATCCCAAGAACGAATTGGATACCCTGGGTTACGATGAACCCGAGTCGAAGTGCCGCTTCTAAGCCGCGCAATAAATCCCAGTCTTACCAGAGGAAACAATCGATGAAAAAACTGATGATGTCGGCCCTTTTGCTGGGAGGAATGGCCTCTAGCTCCGCTTTCGGCGAAACGGTCTTCGTCACCTTGGAAAAAGACAATGCTCTGGCCGTGGTCGATGCCGCACAAGGAAAACTCATAAAAACCGTCAAGATCGGGAAACGCCCTCGGGGCATCGTGCTGAGCAAGGATCAACGCCAGCTCTACGTCGCGGCCAGCGACGATAACACCATTCAGGTCATCGATACGGAAAGCTTGAAAGTGGTCGGCAAACTGCCTTCGGGGGAAGATCCGGAAACCTTCGCGAGGGACCCCGAAGGCCGGTTCCTGTACGTCTCCAACGAAGACGACAATCAGGTGACCGTGATCGAGATCGCCTCCAAGAAGGCCGTCAAAACCGTTCCGGTCGGGGTTGAACCGGAAGGCATCGCGGTCAGCCCGGACGGGAAATGGGTGGTCAGCACCAGCGAAACCACCAATATGGCCCACTGGATCGACCGCAGTAGTCTCGACATCGTGGACAACACGCTGGTCGATCCGCGTCCACGCGCCTGCGCATTCACCGACGACAGCCGGCAGCTCTGGGTCACTTCGGAAATTGCCGGCACCTTGACCGTATTCGATGTCGACACCAAACAGCCGGTCAAAAAGATCGGCTTCAAGATTCCCGGCGTCACTCAGGAGAAAATCCAGCCGGTCGGCATTCGTATCGATAAGGATCGACGTTACGGGTACGTGGCCTTGGGGCCGGCGAACCGGGTCGCCGTCATCGACGCGCAAAAGCTGGAAGTCGTCGACTATCTCCTGGTCGGTCAGCGGGTTTGGAACCTCGAATTTTCGCCGGATCAATCCCGGCTCTATACCACCAACGGCGTGAGCAACGACATTTCGATCATTGATCTCAAACAGCACAAGGTTCTGAAGTCCGTCGCCGTGGGCCATTACCCATGGGGGCTCGTCGTTAAACCTTGAACCATGACTCTTAATGCCACACCTGCCCTGACCGTGGCGGGACTTTCCTATGCCTACGGCAAAAAGAAGGCGCTTGACCGCGTGAGCTTTGCCGTTGCGCCCGGTGAATGCACCATTTTGCTGGGCCCCAACGGCGCCGGCAAGACCACGCTGTTTTCCCTGATCACAAGGCTGTACGACAGTCGCGAAGGACGAATCCTTATTGCGGGACACGATGTCAGGAAAGAATTCAGCCGAGCCCTGGCGCAACTGGGCGTCGTTTTTCAGCAAACGACCCTGGATCTCGATCTGACCGTGCTGCAAAACCTTCACTATCACGCTTCGCTGCACGGTCTGAGCCGCCGCCGCGCCGACGCGCGCATCCGGGAAGAACTGGAGCGTCAAGGTATGTTCGAGCGGCGGAAAGAGAAGGTTAGGCAGCTCAACGGCGGCCACCGGCGCAGGGTCGAAATCGCGCGGGCCTTGTTGCATGAGCCCCGGCTACTGCTTTTGGACGAACCCACGGTCGGCCTGGATGTTCCGAGCCGTAAGGCCATCGTCGACTACGTGCATCGGCTGTGTTCCGATAGCGGCATCGCCGTGCTCTGGGCCACTCATCTGATCGACGAGATCTACGAAAACGATCGTCTGGTCGTATTGCACAAGGGAGCCGTTAGGGCCGACGGTTCTATCCCGGAGGTATTGAAAACCACCGGCGCTGAAACCGTGGGCGACGCGTTCCACAGGCTGACGCGGGAGGCCGCATGAGGCTCATGCACTACCTCCGCGCCTTGCGCGGCATCATGGCGCGGGAACTGCTGCGCTTCGTGCACCAGCGCGAACGCTTCGTCTCGGCCCTGGTGCGCCCCCTGGTCTGGCTGTTCATCTTCGCTGCCGGTTTCCGCTCGACTTTGGGCGTCGCGATCATTCCGCCCTATGAAACGTATATTCTGTACGAGGTCTACATCACGCCGGGACTGCTCGGGATGATTCTGCTGTTCAACGGCATGCAGAGTTCTCTCTCCATGGTTTACGACCGCGAGATGGGCAGCATGAAAACCCTCTTGGTGTGTCCCTTGCCCCGCTGGTATTTGCTGGTGGACAAACTCCTGGCCGGCGTTCTGGTCGCGGTATTGCAGGCGTACACCTTTCTCCTCATCGCCTGGTTTTACGACATCCGAGCTCCCTTGGAAGGCTATCTGAGCGTGTTGCCGGCGCTGGTCCTCTCCGGTTTGATGTTGGGCGCGCTCGGCCTGCTGCTGTCTTCCTTCGTCAAGCAGCTTGAGAATTTCGCCGGCGTCATGAACTTCGTGATTTTTCCGATGTTCTTCCTGTCCACCGCGCTCTATCCGCTGTGGAAAATCCAGGAATCCAGCGAACTCCTCTACACTCTCGCCTCGTACAACCCATTCTCCCAAGCCGTGGAACTCATCCGTTTCGCGCTCTACGGTCAGTTCAATCTTTACGCTTGTATCTACACATCCGTGGCGCTGATTGTTTTTCTGATCATCGCCATCATCGGATACAATCCCTCACGAGGAATGATGCAACGTAAGGGTGGACCAGCCGCATGACACAATCGAAAACAATATTGGTAACCGGAGGTGCCGGATTCATCGGGGGAAATTTCGTGCTTCGCCAAATGCGCCGGGCGAATCTTCAAGTCGTCAACCTGGATGCCCTGACCTATGCGGGCAATCTGGATACGCTGGAAAGCATCAAGGACAACCCCGCCCACGTCTTTGTCTTGGGCTCCATCGGCGACCGCAGCCTGGTGGATTATCTACTGGAACGCTATCAGCCGGACGCCATCGTCAATTTCGCCGCGGAAAGCCACGTGGACCGCTCGATCGACTCGCCGGAACCTTTTATTCAGACCAATATTCTCGGCACATTCCAATTGCTGGAAGCGGCGCGCCGTTATTGGCGGTCGCTTTCTCCCAAGGCGCACAAAGCGTTTCGCTTCCTCCACGTCTCCACCGACGAGGTCTACGGAACGCTGGGATCAGAGGGGTTCTTCACCGAGGAAAACCCTTACCGACCAAACTCGCCCTACTCGGCTTCGAAGGCCTCGTCGGACCATCTGGTCAGAGCCTACTTCCACACTTATGGAATGCCGACTCTAACCACCAACTGCTCCAACAACTACGGACCATACCAATTCCCGGAAAAGCTGATTCCGCTGATGATCCACAATGCCATGAACGGCAAGCCGCTGCCGGTCTACGGGACCGGTGCCAACGTGCGCGACTGGCTTTACGTCGAGGACCATTGCCGGGCCGTCGAACGAGTCCTTGAGGATGGCAAAGCGGGCGAGGTCTACAATATCGGCGGCAACAACGAAAAAACCAATCTGGAAGTCGTCGAGACCATCTGCAGCTTGCTCGATGAATTGTTGCCTAATTCCAAATACCGTCCGCACCGCGAACTGATCACTTTCGTTACGGACCGCCCCGGCCACGATCTCCGCTACGCGATCGATGCCGGCAAGATACGCCGGGATCTGGGATGGGAACCGGCCGAAACCTTCGAGACCGGACTCCGCAAGACCGTGGAGTGGTATCTGGAAAACCAGAACTGGTGCCAGCGGGTCATGGACGGCAGTTACCGGGGAGAACGCCTGGGAATCGAAAAGTCCTGAGTGCAGCGGTCTGCCGGCGACAACAAACAGCATGCAAGGGGGGAATATCTTTGAAGTCCGATAACTTGAAGGGGATTATTCTGGCCGGGGGCTCGGGCACTCGCCTGCATCCGTTGACCTATGTCGTCAGCAAACAGCTACTGCCGGTTTACGACAAACCGATGATCTATTATCCCCTGTCGGTGCAAATGCTGGCGGGCATACGGGACATACTGATCATCACTACTCCCCAGGACGCGCCTTTATTCCAAAGTCTATTGGGCGACGGCGAGCAATGGGGCATGTCTATCCGTTATGCCGTGCAGCCGAAACCCGAAGGACTCGCCCAAGCCTTCATCATCGGACGGGAGTTTGTCGGCAAGGATCGTTCCTGCCTGATCCTGGGCGACAACATTTTCTACGGCCATGGCCTCCAGACTTATCTGGAAAAAGCGGTTGCCCGCGAAACCGGTGCTACGGTTTTCGGTTATTGGGTCAAGGACCCCGAACGCTACGGCGTCGCAGAGTTCGATGAGAGTGGCCGCGTGGTGAATCTCGTGGAAAAACCCAAGCGCCCCAAATCCAATTACGCCATCACCGGTCTTTACTTTTACGACAACCAGGTGGTCGACATGGCGGCCGACCTGAAACCCTCGGCCCGCGGCGAGCTCGAAATCACCGACATCAACAACCTGTATCTGGAGCAAGGACGGCTTCAGGTCGAAAAACTCGGCCGCGGCGTGGCGTGGCTCGACACCGGAACGCACGACTCGCTGCTGCAAGCTTCCAATTTCATTCAAACCATAGAAGAACGCCAAGGCCTGAAAATCTGCTGCCCGGAGGAAATTGCCTGGAGCCAGGGCTGGATCAGCGGCGGCGATCTGGAAAAGCACGCCATGAAGCTGAACAAGAGCGGCTATGGAGAATACCTGATCAGACTTCTAGAACTGGGCCGCCCCGCATGAATATAGAATCCACTCCATTGCCGGGCGTGTTGCTGATCAAGCCCGACGTCTTCGGCGATGCCCGCGGCTTCTTTCTGGAAACCTGGAATCGGCGGCGCTATCGGGACGCCGGTTTGGACCGGGAGTTCGTTCAAGACAACGTATCGCTGTCGCGCAAAGGCATTCTGCGCGGTCTGCACTTCCAGAATCCCACCCCGCAGGGCAAGCTCGTGCAGGCCTTGCAAGGCGAGGTATTCGACGTGGCGGTCGACATCCGCACCGGCTCGCCGACTTTCGGCCAGTGGTTCGGTGCGCTCCTTTCGGAAGAAAACCACCATCAGCTTTATGTGCCGGAAGGTTTCGCCCATGGGTTCTGCGTGCTGAGCGAGACTGCGCTTTTTTCCTACAAGTGCACCGATTTTTATAATCCGAGCGCGGAATACAGCCTCCGCTGGGACGATCCGGATCTGGGCATCACTTGGCCGATCGACAATCCCGTTTTGTCGGCGAAGGACCAATCCGCCCGGAATTTGAAGGATTTTCCCCGCGAGCTGCTCCCCGTCTGGCAAGCATGAAGATTCTCCTGATCGGACGTGAAGGACAGGTGGCGTGGGAGCTACGCCGGAGTCTCGCCTGCCTGGGAGAAACGATAGCGCTGGATCGCCGGTCGACTCCGGCTTTGGACTTGACCGATCCCGATTCCATCCGCGCGTCGGTGCGGCAAATCCGGCCCGGCTTGATCGTCAATGCGGGTGCCTACACCGCCGTGGACAAAGCGGAACAGGAAAACGATCTCGCCTTCCGGGTCAATGCCTTGGCGCCGGGCATCCTGGCGGAGGAAGCGCTGAACGTCGGCGCCGGCCTGATCCATTATTCCACCGACTATGTTTTCCCGGGCGACGGCGACGACGATGCGCCCTATCGCGAGGACGATCCGGTGGGCCCGCAAAATGCCTACGGCCGAAGCAAACTGGCCGGCGAAGAGGCCATCCGCCAGGTCGGCGTGCCTCACTTCATCCTGCGCACTGCCTGGGTTTACGGACGGCGCGGCCAGAACTTTCTGCTCACGATGCTGAGACTGATGCGGGAACGCGAACTCGTCCGCGTCGTGGACGATCAGTACGGCGCTCCTACCTGGAGCCGTCTCATCGCCGAGGCCACCGCCTTGATGCTTGCCAAGTCCACCGCGAACGGACGGTTCGAGCCGGGCGATCGGCAAGGAATTTATCATCTGAGCTGCGACGGACAGACGAGTTGGCACGGCTTCGCCTGCAATATACGCGACTACTCCCTCGAAAAGGGATTGTTGCCGGAATCCGCCGCCAGGCTCGAACCAATCCCGAGCTCCGAATACCCCACTCCCGCACGGCGTCCGAAATATTCCGTGCTTTCCAATAAAAGGCTCTTCGAGGAATTCGGTCTGGGCTTACCCGATTGGGACCAGGCTCTCCGTTTTTGCCTGGATGAATTTGCATACCGAACAAAGGATTGAATTACCTATCCTCGGCGTTGGCAAACATGCCTGAACCGTTTCTCACGCCTGAATTACTGCGGTTCCGCAAAGTTCGAATCCGGTCCAGTGGCCGCGAAGCCAAATCGAGCCGACTTTGACGCCGATGTTTACCATACGATGGAAGATCGTCTGATGAACGAATGGTCGACACACGTGCGAATAAAATGACAACGCAGCAGTTCGGATGCGCCTGATTGGCGAGAACACGTTCGAGCCTAGAACGTACATTCTCACGAAAACTAGGAGAATGCCGATCACGCACCGCAACAAGTGACGGAAAACGATCTTTTAGACAAACCTGCAAGCTACCCGAACTTCATGACCGAAGCGCTCGATCCCCGTTTCATTCACCTGCGCGTCCACACGGAATACTCCCTGGTCGACGGACTGGTCGACGTGAAAGCCCTGGTCAAGCGCACGGCGGCGCTGGGCATGCCGGCGGTGGCCGTGACCGACCAGTCCAATCTGTTCGCCCTGGTCAAGTTCTATAAAGCGGCCTTGGCCGAAGGGGTTAAGCCCATTGCCGGAGCCGATGTGCAGCTATACAACGAAGCCGACCCGGCCTCTCCGCATGCTTTGACGCTGTACGTGCAGAATACCGCGGGATACCGCACCCTCACCGAATTGATTTCCCGCAGCTATCGGGAAAATCAGCATCAAGGCGTGCCCTTGCTGATGCCCGAGTGGCTGGAAGAAAAAAACGAGGGACTCTTGGCGCTCTCCGGCGCCCGCCGAGGCGATATCGGACAGGCTTTGCTGATGGGCAACGTAAGCGAAGCGAAACGCCTGCTCGAACGCTGGCTCGGAATTTTCGACCGGCGCTTTTATCTGGAGCTGCAACGCACCGGACGTCCGGACGAGGAGGAATACATCGAGGGTGCCGTGAGCCTCGCGATCGAGCTCGACGTCCCGGTGGTCGCCACCAACGACGTACGATTCATCAGCCCGTCGGAATTCGAGGCTCACGAAGCCCGGGTCTGCATCCATCAGGGCCGGGTATTGGACGATCCGCGCCGCCCGCGCGATTACACCGAGCAGCAATATCTCCGAAGCCCCGAGGAGATGGCGGAGTTGTTCGCCGATCTCCCCGAAGCCCTGGAAAACTCGGTCGAGATCGCCAAACGCTGCAATCTCGAACTGACCCTAGGCAAGAACTTTCTGCCGCAATTCCCCGTACCCGAAGGCATGAGTACGGCGGAATTTTTCGCCGAGGAGTCGCGCAAGGGGTTGAAGGAACGTCTGGCGGTCCGACCGCCCACCGGGAGCGGGAGTCTCGAAGACCGGCGCAAGCGCTACGAAGAGCGGCTGGAACTGGAAATCTCGGTCATCAATCAGATGGATTTCCCCGGCTACTTCCTGATCGTGGCCGATTTCATCCAGTGGGCCAAGAAAAACGGCATTCCGGTGGGGCCCGGACGCGGTTCCGGCGCGGGCTCGCTGGTGGCCTACGCCCTCAAGATCACCGACCTCGACCCCATCGAATTCGAACTGCTGTTCGAGCGCTTCCTGAATCCCGAGCGCGTGTCCATGCCCGACTTCGACGTGGATTTCTGCATGGAGCGCCGCGACGAGGTGATCGATTACGTAGCCCGGAAATACGGGCGCGACCGGGTGTCCCAGATCATCACCTACGGCAGCATGGCGGCCAAGGCCGTGGTACGCGACGTGGGCCGGGTGCTGGGCCATTCCTACGGCTTCGTGGACAAGATCGCCAAGCTGATTCCGTTCGAGCTGGGCATCACCCTGGACAAGGCCCTCACCGACAGCGAAGACCTCAGAAAGCTGTACGAGAGCGACGAGGAAGTCCGAACGCTGATCGACCTCGCCAAGTCGCTCGAAGGCATTACCCGCAACGCCGGCAAGCACGCGGGCGGCGTCGTCATCGCACCGTCCCAGCTGATCGATTTTTCCCCGCTGTACTGCGAACCGGGCGGCGAAAACCTGGTGACCCAGTTCGACAAGGACGACGTGGAAGCGGTGGGTCTGGTCAAGTTCGACTTTCTGGGACTCCGCACTCTCACCATCATCGACTGGGCGCTGGAAACCATCAACAAACAGCGGGCCGAGAAAGACGCGCCGCCGGTGGACATCGCCCAAATTCCCCTGGACGACCCCGACACCTACAAGCTGCTGAAAAGCTGTTCGACAACCGCCGTCTTCCAGCTCGAATCACGCGGCATGAAGGACCTGATCCGGCGCCTGCAACCGGACTGCTTCGAGGACATCATCGCCCTGGTGGCGCTGTTCCGTCCGGGCCCGCTGCAGTCAGGCATGGTCGACGACTACATCAACGTCAAGCACGGCCGCACCAAGGCGGAATTCCCGCACCCAGTCCTAGAGCCGATTCTCAGGCCCACCAACGGCGTCATCGTATACCAGGAACAGGTGATGCAAATCGCCCGCGACATGGCCGGTTACACTCTGGGCGGCGCCGATCTCCTGCGCCGCGCGATGGGCAAGAAAAAGCCCGAGGAAATGGCGAAACAGCGGGAAATCTTCGTCACCGGCTCGGTCGGGCTAGGGGTCGACGAGAATATCGCCGGCTACATCTTCGATCTCATGGAGAAGTTCGCCGGCTACGGCTTCAACAAGTCGCACTCGGCGGCCTACGCGCTGGTGTCCTACCAGACCGCCTGGCTCAAGGCCCATTTTCCGGCTGCCTTCATGGCTGCGGTGCTGTCCTCGGACATGGACAACACCGACAAGGTCGTGGTCCTGATCGAAGAGTGCCGGGAAATGAAACTGGCCGTCCAGCCGCCGGACATCAACCGCTCAGAATACCGCTTCGCGGTGCTCAACGACCGCACCATCCTGTATGGCCTAGGCGCGATCAAAGGAGTTGGCGAAACGGCGATCCGGGATATTCTCGAGGAGCGCAAACGCGGCGGCCCATTCGAGGATCTGTACGATTTCTGCCGCCGGGTCGATCTGCGCAAGGTCAACCGGCGCGTGATCGAAGCGCTGATCCGCTCCGGCACCCTGGATTCCATCGATTCGAATCGCGCACGCCATATGGCGGAGCTGTCGGACGCGATCAAAGCGGCCGAACAACACGGTACCATGGCCGAAACCGGGCAGGACGACTTGTTCGGGCTCGGGGGCCCGGCAGAGGCCGAGGATACGCCGCGCGTCGCAACAGCCGTCGAACCTTGGCCGGAAGACGAGCGCCTGGCTTACGAGAAAATGACGCTAGGGCTCTATCTCACCGGCCATCCGATCGGCCCTTACGAGGCCGAGATCCAGCACTTCGTTACCGGCCGTCTCGGAAAATTGTCGCTCGACAACGAGCGGGGGCCCGGAGGACGCCGGGAAGTGCGCGCCGTAGTCGCGGGGCTCGTCGTGGAGCTTCGCGCCCGGCAGAACAAGAACGGCAAGCGCATGGCCTTCGCCACTCTGGATGACCGAACCGGAAGGCTGGAAGTAGCGGTGTTTTCGGAGGTTTTGGAAAAATACCGGGAGCATTTGGTGAAGGACGCGCTGCTAGTCGTCGAAGGCAATCTGGGTTTCGACGACTATGCCGGCCAACTCCGCCTGACCGCGGAACACCTGTTCACCATGGCGCAGGCGCGCGCGCACTTCGCCAAACATCTCTTCATTCAATGGCCGCCGTCGGGCCCAAACACCGCCCCTTCGGAAGCCCAGTGGGTCAACGAACTCGTCGATCTGCTCGCACCGTTCCGAGGCGGCAGCTGTCCGATTTATATCGAATACCGAGGGAAAGCGGCACAGACGACGATTCAGCTCGGGGAAGCATGGCGCGTACATCCCGGCGATGAACTGCTCGCGCGTCTTAAAAAGCGTGTCGGAACCGATAAGGTGAAGCTGCATTACCAATGAAAAAAGGCATCTTGCTCGCTCTATTGTTGCTCGTGACGGCAGGCGCGAAGGCGCAGGATCTCTTGCAAATCCTCGAACTCGCGTTGCAACGCGATCCAAGGCTGCGTGAAGTGGAAGCGACCCGCAACGCCGTCCTGGAAGCCAAGCCGCAAAGTGTCGCCCGTCTATTGCCGACTTTGTCGCTGACCGGCGAGCTCAACCGCAACTCCGTGCTGTCGAAGTTCGAGGAGTTTCAGCTCGCCTTCATCGCCGGTGCCCGGAATGTCGGCTTCTGGAACAGTGCGGCCAGCATCAACCTGACTCAGCCGATTTATCATCACGACTATTGGGTCCAGCTGAGCCAGGCGGACAATCAAATCGCCGAGGCGGAAGCCAATTACGCGGCGGAGCAACAAAACCTGATGCTGCGTACCGCGCGGGCCTATTTCGATGTTTTGTTCGCCCAGGACAGCCGCGAATTCGCGCTGGCCGAGCAGCGCGCCATCGAGCGCCAGCTCGAACAAGCCAAGGCACGGTTCGAGGTGGGACTGATCGCCATTACCGACGTGCACGAAGCCCAAGCGGGTTACGACCAGGCCCGGGCTAATGTCATACAGGCCGAAAACCAGGTGGACAACGCGCGGGAAGCGCTCCAGGAAATCATCGGCGAATACGACCTTGCCCTGGCCGAACTCGCCGAAAAGATTCCGTTGAAGGGCCCGGATCCCGAAAACATCGAGAACTGGAGCGACCTGGCCCAGCAAAACAATCTCAGTATCGTTGCAGCCGAGAACCGCAGCCTGGTGGCGAAAAAAGATATCGATCTTCAGTTCGCCGGCCATCTTCCGTCGATGGATCTGGTCGGCTCGGCGGGATTCACCGATACCAACCGGCCGCGCGGCATACCTACCGAATATCAAGTCATCGGAATGCAAGTCAACGTACCGATGTTCGCGGGCGGCGGCGTCAACTCGCGGGTTCGCCAGGCCCGCCATGAATACGAAGCGGCCCAGGAAAATCTGGACGGCGTACGGCGGTCGGTCAAGCGTCAAGTGAAAGATGCTTACCGTGGTATTCTGTCCGCCATCAGTCAGGTGGAGGCCCTCCAGGCGGCGGTAGTGTCGTCGCAAAGTGCCGTGGAAGCGACCGAAGCCGGGTTGGAAGTCGGCACCCGAACGATGGTCGACGTCCTCGCCGAACAGCGCAATCTGTTTCGGACCAAGCGCGATTATGCGCGGGCGCGCTACGATTACATCATCAACAGTCTGGCGCTCAAACAGGCCGCCGGGACCTTGAACCCAGCGGATCTCGCGATCGTCAATCAGTGGCTGGGTCCGAATTCTCGAGCGGATTCTACGGCACCCGACGAATCCGAGTTCTGACCACGTCAAAAAGAGCCTTTTTTGAGTCAACGCCGCCGGCGGAACCAATCGCACCCCATCGGGTTCGAAACTGTATCCGTCGGCTGTCCCGCGGTTCCATTGGGAGATTCATATGAATAAGAATTCACGAGATTCCTTGTTGGATTCCCTCGGTAAAGGTGTTCAGGAGTTCTGGAAAAAACTGACCGACAACTTGCGAAACGCAGACCTCGACGGGAAACCCGATACGGAAATCAATCCGCGCGCCGGCGATGAGAGCGATTATCAGAGCATGCGGCGACGGCGCATCAATCTCTGGCTTTATCTCCTTCTGATCTTAGCCACCTTGTATTTCTGGCAGGGCTATCAGGAAGTGCGCCAGGACGAAATCCCATATAGCGATTTTCTGAAATACGTGCAGGAACAGCAGGTAGAGGACGTCGTCGTGATGGATCAAGTGATCACCGGGTACCTGAAGCCCGAGGCTCCCGGCGAAGAACGACGCCGTTTCATCACCGTGCCATTATGGAATCAGGATTTGGCGCAGGCCCTGGAAGAAAAAGGCGTCAAATACACCGTTCGCTACGGCAACAACTGGTTGGGCAACTTCATCTTCAATTGGTTGTTGCCTATCGGCATTCTGTTCGCGCTCTGGACCTGGATGGCGCGCCGCATGACCGGCGGGCGCGGGCTTTTGAACTTCGGCCGCAGCCGGGTTCGCATTCATGCGGAATCGTCGGTCAAGGTCACGTTTCAGGACGTCGCGGGCGCCGAGGAAGCCAAGCAAGAGCTCAAGGAAACCATCGAATTCTTACGCAATCCGGCCCGTATCCAACGACTGGGCGGCCGCATGCCGAAGGGCGTCCTTCTGGTCGGCGCACCCGGCACGGGCAAGACCTTGCTGGCGCGCGCAGTGGCCGGCGAGGCCGGGGTGCCGTTCTTCAATATCAGCGGTTCCGAGTTCATCGAGATGTTCGTCGGAGTGGGCGCGGCGCGGGTTCGCGACCTCTTCGAACAAGCCCGGCAAAAAGCGCCCTGCATGATCTTCATCGACGAACTCGACGCCATCGGGCGGGCGCGCGGCGGCCCGGTGGTCATGGGCGGTCATGACGAGCGCGAACAGACCTTGAACCAACTGCTCACGGAAATGGACGGCTTCGATCCATCGATCGGGGTGGTGGTCATGGCGGCCACCAACCGCCCGGAAATCCTCGATAGAGCCCTGCTGCGCGCGGGCCGCTTCGACCGGCAGATCGTGGTCGACAAGCCGGGCCTGGACGACCGGGTTGCCATACTCCAGCTGCATACCCGCAATATCAAGTTGGGGCCGGACGTGAATCTCCGGGTCGTAGCCCAACGGACGCCTGGTCTGGTTGGCGCGGATCTCGCCAATATCTGCAACGAAGCCGCCATCATCGCCGTGCGCGAAAACCAGGAAGCGGTCGGCATGAGGCACTTCGAGGCGGCCATTGACCGAATCATCGCCGGCCCCGAGAAAAAGAGCCGTACGCTCAGCGAACCGGAGAAGCGCCGAGTTGCATATCACGAGTCCGGCCACGCACTGGTGGCCGAGGTCGTTCCCACCGGCGAACCGGTACACAAGGTCTCCATCATTCCACGCGGCGCGGCCGCCTTGGGCTTTACCCTACAATTGCCGATCGAGGAAAAATTCCTCGCCACCGAGGACGAACTCCGCGACAAGATCGCCATCCTGCTTGCAGGACGCGCGGCCGAAGAGTTGGTATTCGGCAATATATCCAGCGGCACTCACAACGATCTCGAGAAAGCCAGCGAAATCGCGAGGGCCATGGTTTGCCAATTGGGCATGAGCAAGAAACTCGGCCCGCTCACCTACGGAAAAAGGCAGCAGCTCGCATATCTCAATATCGAAGGAACCGAGGAGCGGAATTTTAGCGAAGAGACCGCGCAGCTAATCGACTCGGAAGTCAGGGAACTGGTCGAGGAGGGGCAGCGCCGGTCGCGGGAAATTCTCACGCAGCGACGCACAACTTTGGATGAAATCGCCAAGATATTGCAGGAACGGGAAGTCGTCAGCGGCGAGGAAATCAAAGAGGTGATCCACAGGATGGAGCGGCGCTCGGCCTGACACTTTCTCACATCCAACGAAGCCACGGGCGGAGATCTATTCTCCGCCTCCTTCGCTTTTCCTGCCATCATGGCCGATAAGCCGATTATCGGCCGCTGTTCCATTTTATCTCGACAAATCGATTCATATCCCGCCAGCGCGCCGCACCGATTTTCCGGCGGCGAGCAAGCGCCTCGATTCGCGTGAATAGTTCACTTCCGGCGGAGATCAAGCCCTCTAGAATCCGAATCGAAGGGAGGTCGCTCGGGAGGCGTCCATAAGGAATTGGACAAAGCCAGCCTTCAATTTCCCATAGATTTCATTACATCGAAGGACTACAGGAATGACTAACTCATCGCGCTCGAAATTCATCATTTTTCCATTAATAGCCACCGTATGCGGATTCATGCTCGCTTTTGCCGCACCGCAAGCCGTTCGCGCCGATGCCGTCGACGACGAGATCAAAGGGTTGATAATGCAGTTCCATAATGCATCCACGACCGGCGATATCGACTTCATGGAATTCATCACCTCGCGTTCGCCGGATGCCTTGGCCTTGGGCACCGATACCCCCGAGGTCTTCGTCGGCCACGACGCGATCGTAGCCTGGTGGCAAGGCATTTTCGATTTTCTGGCGTCTATCGGTTACGAGAATGGCGGATTGCCGGTGGTTTCGCCGGTCAATCTCCAAGTCGGGCACCGGGGCGCGGTTGCCTGGGCCGCCGAGCAGGCGGTTTGGCACTTCGCGAACGGTGATGTACCGTTCCGCTTGAGCCTGGTGTTCAGGAAAGAACACGGCAACTGGAAAATCATTCAGCAACATTTTTCCATAGGCGTGCCGAATTCCGAGTTACCGATTTGATCGGTCCAAGCAAAAAGCGGGCTGTACAGCCCGCTTCTTTCGCGCCTTGCGAAACTCGTTCAGAAATCGCTGTTGAAGATCTCCGTCGCCCGTCGGCAAATCTCTCGGCCGTAATCCGTCCACAGACCTTGCCCCCAGTACCGGTAGCAACTGGTTTGAGCCGTCATCAAATGGAACAGTGCATTCCGATAACGCGGATCGTCGGTCGGCGCACCTTTTTTCAGGACCTTCTCGTAAAACAGTGCGCTGGCTTCTTCCATGGGGCCCAATACGTTCTCATAGCCTTTCACCCAGGAAATATCGCTGGTCCAGCTGCCGCCCTCCATGTGAAACCGGTGATCTTCTTTCTTGATCTCCTCGATGATTTTTTCCAGCTTTTCGGCACCGTCGCCGGGTTTGAAACGGTCCCAAATCATTTTTTGAAACAAGGGTTGTACCGTCGGGAAATCGCTTTCTGCTATCCCCGTGTCGGCTAAAAATTCCAGGTATTCGGTCACGTTCATGAGCGGCGTTTCCGACCCGCTGGCCTCGCGGACCACCTCCATGAACTTCGGCGGAAATTCGTTCATCATCACGCCGCCGTTCTCGCCATCGGCGATTTGCGTCACCAGCGGCGGGACCGATTTTCCGGCCAGATCCCAGCGGGACAGGCTTCTGGCCTCGTAGTAAGGCTGCATCTGCGCCACCAGCTTGGTATCGCTGCCCTGGGTCTTGATGATCGCGATGATGCTGACGCTTTCGCCTTCCGAATTGGTGCAAACCAGCCGATGCGGCAAATGCTTGTGCTCCGGTCCCCAGCCGTTTTCGGGACGCTCGACGGTATGCTCCTGCACCAGAACCCACGTATAGCCGCAATCCCGGAGCGTCTTCACGAATTCGTAGGCGACATCCGGATGATTCGGCAGCGCCATCTCGGAAGGCGAGAAACCCCGCACCCGCGTCAAAGCCTCAACGCCGAAAATGGCGGCGAAATGATGCTGCCAGGCTTTGACGTGCAGACGGTAATCCTGAACCGGTGTTGACGGCGCTACGGCATGGCCCCAGGGCGCGCCCAGCCATTCGACGGCACGGCGGTAATCCGGATTTACGGTGATCGTCTTGAGATTGTCGAACACGTCGTGCAAGCCCATCTCGCGAAGGCCGTAGAACAGGGTTCCCGAGTATTCCAGCATGACCCTCGGTTCCTTGCCCTCGTGTATCAGTTGCGGCACGAACTCGCCCATGCGCTTGTAGCACCAGTGGAAAACCGGGGCGTTATGGTTATCGCCGATATGCTGATTCTCCATCATGTGCTTGAGATTGCTGATGATCTTGGCGGTGGACGGATCCCCGCCACCGGCCGGAATCAAAGGCTGATGCATGTGCAGCGCGATCGCGGCGGCGCTCTTGATGCGGCCGAACTCGATTGGACTGGAATTCTGGAAGACCGTGTCCGGCCGGTTTCGAATCGCCTGTTCGATCAAAGATTCCGACCCCGAGATATTGGGAAGACCATCGATGGTTTCAGAGAGTGTTTCCATGGGTGACGCTCCGGTACACTGAAGAGGATTGTTCGGCTTCGTAGCGCATTGGCTCCGGCCAGTTTACACCAATCGAAATCGCCGGACCGCTGAACGCTTCATACCTTTTGGCCTTTTTCGAGGAAACAATTTGTGTTCAAAAACCCGCCTCTGTAAGCAAATTTTGATTATCTCGATTTCGGCGTGTCTGGCGAGTAGCGAGACCTTGGCAACGGATGTGCATCGGGAGCGTCAAATCGCCGACGATATCGGGACTCGTACACACCCGGACGAAGCGATTCGGCTGGAAGCGTCCGATCTGGGATTTCAGGGACTATACCGAGAGGCAGTATCGAAAGACGTACGCGGCGGCGTCATCCTGCTGCATGGGAGACATTCGAATCAGGATGCGGCCGATCTTATTCGTCCGCTCCGACTAGGCTTGCCGGTACACGGCTGGAGCAGTTTGTCTTTGGCGATGCCCATATCGGACGCCGACGATCTGCAAGGCCATGCGAATCTTCTTGCAGAAACGATCGCAAGGCTGCAATCCAGCGTGGAGTTTCTCAAGCAGAAAAAAATCGGGAATATCGCCTTGCTGGCCCACGATATCGGAGCATGGACGGCATTGAGCTATCTCGCCGATTCGCCCGACGGAGCCGTGAAGGCCGCGGTGCTGATCGACCCGGCCCCCGTGCGGAAGCTCGATCCACCGCCGATCTCCCCCGATAGCCTGAGCGCCATCCGCTTGCCTATACTTGAAATTCTAAGCAGCCGAATATCGGTGCCAATGGACGACGAAGCGTCCCGCAAGCGGGCCGCCATGAAAACCAATCCGTCCTATCGGTTGCTGGTTCTGAATGAGCCCGATCACGGATGGCAAGACATCGGAGAATTTCTGGTCAACCGTGTTCACGGTTGGCTAACCAATTTGCAGATTAGTGCCGCTTTGGATGCTGCTCCTCCTTCTGCGCCGGAGAAGCAAAGCGGCCTGAATCCAAAATAGCTGCGCCGCCCCTTGGATGACGTGTGCCCACCGGATCGTTCCGCTTCCCATGGGCAAATATCTTGCTTACTTAGGCGCCGCCAATTCCATGATGATGACCTCGGCCTCGCCTTGCCCGACATTTTCCGCCGTCATCCATTGACCGGATTCCCAAAACACTTCTCCGGGCCCGTATTCGCGAACCTGGCCGCCTTCCTCGATTTTCACCTTGCCCTTCACGACGTAACGAGGCCCCGGCCCTTCATGCGTATGCAAAGGTGTCTTGTAACCCTCCGGGAAAATGACCCGAATGACCCGCGAATTGACCTTATTGGTTGGCAGCTCGAGGGCTTTCTCCAAAAGCACTTGGCGAGGCGGCATCTTCGGTTCCTCAGCCCGGCCCACTCCGGCCCAGACTACGGAAAAAACGACAACTGCATGTAGGACGGGATTCGGTCTCATATTATTTTCCTTTGTTCTTATGCGAATTAAATCTAAAAACTTACGCCATCTCGCCCGGGAGATAAAGACCTTTAACCGCCCACTTCCTTCACTTCAGGAAAGCGTGCGCGCCGTTGCAGCCACATCACCCCGCACAGGTCGACAATGCCAACCCATAGCCGGTGCCAGGTGCCATATTTGGACACACCGCGCACACGGGGCCGATGATCGACTTCCACCGACACGACTTTTCCTCCGGCCCGCTGAACAAGCGCGGGAAGGAAACGGTGCATATGGTCGAAATACGGCAGGGAAAGAAACAACTCGCGCGAGAACACCTTGAGCCCGCATCCCGTATCCGGCGTATTATCGTGAAGCAGCGAACTGCGCACGGCATTAGCAACTTTGGAGGAAAACCGCCGCCAGCCGGTATCCTTGCGGCGCTTGCGAAGTCCCGCCACCATGGCCTTCATTCCGTCCTGGTCCATAGACTTCAGGGCCGAGATCAATTTCGGTATATCGGCAGGATTATTTTGCCCGTCGCCGTCCAGGGTCGCGATGATTCGTCCGCGGGCTGCGCGAACGCCGGTCAGCAAGGCGGTGCTTTGCCCGCAGCAGCGTCGGTGACACAGAACGCGCAGCCGCGGGTACTGCGCTCGCAAACCGTCAAGGCGGGTCAGGGTATTGTCGGTGCTGCCGTCATCCACGAAAATCACTTCGTAATTTCCCGCATCGATCAAGGCTCGATCGATTTCGGCGATCAGCGGTTCAACGTTGTCTTCCTCGTTGTGAACCGGCACAACGACACTAAGTTCCATAAATCTTCCTGAACAGTAGCATTGCGTACTAGGGCTGGACGTACCTGACCCGAGGACCGCCATCAGCCGATGCGATCTCGCCGATGGTATACACGGTCTCGCCGGCAGCGGTGAGCAGCGCACGGGCGTTCTCTTCGTCTTCCGGCGCGACGCAGACGATCATGCCGATGCCGCAATTGAAGGTGCGCAGCATCTCGCCGTCCTCTACCCCGCCTTTTTCCTGCAGCCAGCGGAACACGGCCGGTCTCGGCCACGCGAACGGGTCGACCACCGCCTCCGAGCGATCCGGCAAAACCCGCGGCAGGTTTTCCGTGATTCCGCCGCCGGTGATATGGGCCAGGGCATGAACCCTGATTTGACGCATGAGTTGCAGCAATGGCTTTACGTAGATCCGGGTCGGCTCGAGCAACCATTCGCCCAAGGGCTTTCCGTCCAATGATTCATCCAGGCGGCGGCCTTCGCGGTCCACGATCTTGCGGATCAAGGAATAGCCGTTCGAGTGCGGTCCGGAAGACGCCAGGCCGAGCAGTTTGTCGCCCGGACGGACCCGGCTTCCGTCGAGAATCTCGTCCTTCTCCACGATGCCCACGCAAAAGCCGGCCAAATCGTAATCGCCTGTGCCGTACATCCCCGGCATCTCCGCCGTTTCGCCGCCCACCAGGGCGCACCCGGCCAATTCGCAGCCTTTGCCGATGCCTTGGATCGCCGAGGCGGCGACATCCACCTCGAGTTTGCCGGTGGCGTAATAATCGAGAAAAAACAAAGGCTCGGCGCCCTGAACGACGATATCGTTGACACACATTGCAACCAAGTCGATGCCGACGCCGCCATGCTGTCCGCTATCGATGGCCAATCTTAGTTTCGTGCCCACCCCGTCGGTGCCGGCGACCAAAACCGGCTGCTTGTAACGGCCTACCGGAAGCTCGAACAGCGAGCCGAATCCCCCGAGTCCGGCCAGCACACCGGGAATGCGAGTTCTTGCGGCAAACGGTTTAATTCGCTCTACGAGTGCATTACCGGCCTCGATGTCGACACCGGCGCTTTTGTAATCGAGGGATTCGGTTTTGGAATCGGTCAAGCTGAATCTCCGGGATATCAATTCGGAAAAAAGAACTCTAAAAAGCCAAAAACCAGTGTCCATTCAAGTGAAATCTCGACGGGTCGAACGGACATAGAGTGTTTTAGCTGCTCTAAGGGATTGTGATATTGTACAACGCTCTTCGCCAACCTGCGGGAGGATCTTCGTGCGCCTCGTCGCCCTAGTCAGTTTGTGGCTCATAATGGTTTGTCCCAACCTTATGGCCGCGGAAATAAAAGGATTGTATCGAATGGACGTCGCCGTACAGAGCAAAGATGAATCGACACGTAACGAAGACATCCGCAAAGCTCTTGAGCAAGTCCTCAAGCGATTGGTCAGGACCGATGCCATGCAGTCCAAGGCCGTACGCTCCATGCTGGAAAAACCCGACCATTTCGTTCTGCAATACGAGTACATAACCAAGTCGGACACCGATGCGCCGCTCGACTATTTGCGCGTGGAGTTCGATTCGCCGCGCATTAACGACACCTTGCGTAAATCGAACATCAGTCCTTGGGGAGAACAGCGACCCGAAGTGCTGGTATGGCTTTCGATTGAGGATAATGCGGAAAAATCGATTTTCGTGGCCGACCAAATGCCGGAGATCGACCGCGCGCTACGTGCCGCAGCGGAGGAAAGCGGATTGCCCGTGACGGTTCCTTTGTGGGATTTGACCGACCAACAGAGTCTCAGCATCGACGACCTGGAAACCGGTAACGGAGAGCGGGTCAAGCAAGCGTCCGCTCGATACGAGACCGATGCCGTGCTCGCCGGACGCTTGTCGCATAGACCGGAGGGAACCTGGGATGCCACTTGGCGAATTTACCTTCAAAATCTCGACGAGACTTGGCAGGGAAACTTTCCCGATCTCCAGGAAGCACTCCGGTCGGGTACATCCGGAGTCTACTCCCGCCTGGCCGAACGGTTCATTCCGCGTACCACGCAGGAAACGACTCTGGAATTGAAAATCGTCGGCCTGTCGTCTCTCGATGCGACCGATCGCGCAACCGCCTATCTGAGCCGGCTGTCTCAGGTCAAAAGGCTGGAGTGGATGGGAGTGGACGCCGATCATGCCTTGTTTAAGCTATACGTACTCGGCGACAGGGCGTCGTTGGAGGAGGCCCTCGCTTTAGGGCGGGTGTTGAGACCCGTCGCTAACGAGGACCGGCAGTTTTCCGGGTTAACCTACCGATTAGCCGAATGAAAGCACGTCATATACCCAATATCATTTCGGTTTGCCGAATCCTGCTCGTCTATCCTGTCATCAGTTCGATGCTGGAAAAGCGCTTCGATTGGGCTCTGACGCTGTTCGTGATTGCGGGTGTATCGGATGCTCTGGACGGTTTTCTAGCCAAGCATTTTCACTGGCAATCCCGTCTCGGCTCCTATATCGACCCTTTGGCCGACAAGCTGCTTCTGGTTTCGTCTTATATCGTGCTGAGCTTTATGGGATTGCTCCCGTTTTGGCTCATGGCCACCGTGGTCTTGCGCGACCTGGTGATATTCACCGGTGCAGTGCTGTATTACTTCCTGCTGCGGCCCTTCGAAGGGCAACCGCTCCTGATCAGCAAAGTGAATACATTGCTTCAGCTCTTTCTGGTATTCATCATACTCCTGCACCATGGCTTCGTGTCGTTGCCCGCCAGCCTCATCACCGGCCTGACCGCGATCGTATTTTTGACGACGCTGGTTAGCGGCGCGATGTACGTATATGTCTGGGGAAGCAGCTATTACCGCGAAACCCGAGTCTTGGGCATGCGCAATGACTAAGGGCCATTTTTCCACGCTTCGATGGACGCGGTTATCCCGAGTTCGCCGCCATATACCGGCATTCTTGTTGAGCCTTCTTCCTCTCCCGGCGGTCGCCCAAGAACATTTCCGGGGACCCGGTGGAGCGCAAGGCGAAACCCTTTTTATCGAACCCAATAGTCCTCGCGCCAACGAAGATATCCTGATTTATTACCCGCGGCGCGGTTGCAACGACGACCGTGTCGATGCCCGGATGAAAGGAAACGAAATCGAGATCGTCGTCAACCACTACGGGCAGTGCCTTTATACCTTTCAACCGGAGGAAAGCGCCCTCCCCGGCTCCGGGCTTTACCGAACCTATCGAATTGGTCGACTGCCGGTCGGAAACTATCGCATTCGGTTGTATTATCAGGATTTATCCGAAAGTTCTCGTAGCCGCAGTTTCAGCATTTCGGAATCCTTTTCGGTCATGCCCGCTCGCTAGAGCATCTTCCGATGTGGTGTAGCGCCCCAGGCTGTCGTAGGTCGGGAATCCCTTCCCGACATCGTCGTCGGCAAAGGATTGCCGACCTACAAGCTTGTTTGCGCATGTATTCTGAGTGTGCGTGCCGAGTTCCCGATTCACGCCACTATACTGCGGCGAAAAACGCTCCGAACGCCGGTACCGACTCGCCGTCCGGCATCGTACAAACATAACATCCCAATCTTGTCGAAATATCAGTCATGAACGATACGGTCTCTTCCGACTTCAATCCCCAGAACGCTTTTCATTCAAACGCGACCGACTCGGCGATTTCCAAACGGTTCCGCCGCATCGGCCTGATTACGATCGCCGCCGTTTATTTCCTGATCCTGGTCGGCGGTATCGTACGGGCATCCGGTGCCGGCATGGGCTGCCCCGACTGGCCCACCTGTTTCGGCCGCTGGGTCCCGCCTACCGACGAATCCCAGCTGCCGCCGAATTACCATGAGATTTACGCCGAGCGCGGCTATGCGGATACCGAGTTCAATCCGCTCAAGACCTGGACCGAATATGTCAATCGGTTGATCGGTGTGAGTATCGGAGTGCTTATTCTGCTGACCTTGCTCTATGCGATTCCATATCTGAGACGAGACCGGGCGGTCTTCTTCCTCGCCTTATCCGTATTCTTATTGGTCGGGTTTCAGGGTTGGCTGGGATCTGCGGTCGTCGCCAGCAATCTGCGGCCGGTCATGATTACCGCCCACATGGTGACCGCTTTCGTGATCGTGTGTCTCCTGATCTACGCGATCGCGAGATCGCAGCAGGACACGATACGGAGGCTCGATACTGGCGCGCTATCGCCAAGATTCAAAACGGTCTTGGCGGTAGCGATGGGAATGACGCTGCTGCAAATCACCATGGGAACCCAGATCCGGGAGTCGGTGGACGTCATCGCCACGACCTTCGATCAAGCCGAGCGCCACCTTTGGCGGGAGGAATTTCCGATCATTTTCTACATTCACCGCTCGTTCTCCTCCGTCATTCTCTTCACAAACCTGTGGCTCGTCTGGAATCTGGCACGACGCCTCGAACGCGGACACCTGCTTCGAAACTTCGGCATCGCCTTGGGGGCTTTGGTGGTAGCCGCCATCGGCACCGGGGTAACGCTGGATCGTCTCGGATTTCCGGCTTTCGTACAGCCGATTCACCTCGTCCTGGCCAATCTGATCTTCGGAACCCAGTTTTTCCTGTTTATCGCATTGCGGTATTCGGAAAATCCAAGGCTCACGGCCGCAGCGCGCGTCGATTAGCCTGTAGAAACTATGCAGCGCCTAGCCTGCCAAGCTTGGCCTAGGTCGGGTTGAAGCGTTGCGGAAACCCGGCACAGCCGACGCTTGATCGAGGTCTAGTTTCGTACCTCACCCCGGGGTTTGTAGGGCGGGTTAGGCGCGCACAACGGAACCCCTGCTGGGCACGCTTGGATTCGATGCGCCGTAACCCGCCGTTTACCGAGTAGCCCCTTAGAGTGTTTTCATCTCGCTCGTACGGCAAAACAGGCCTGCAGGAGTCGTTGGCGCCTTCGGCCAGGGTAGATCGACTCAAGCTTTCGTAGGTCGGCAATCCTTTGCCAATCGCAAACGGTCGCTTTAGTCGCGACCCTTCCGACGAAGACGCTCGGCCGGGACGTGGCGTCGGGAAGGGATTCCCGACCTACTCGCGAGTGCCCGTACAGTAGGTATGAAAATGCTCTAAGTACATTCAGGGAAGTCTTGCGGCATACGCACCACTACAGGAGAAACCCGCCAATCAAACTAATCTGTCGAGATTCCGTAAAAGTTTACGGAATATACTTAGCTTTCGCGTAATGCGCCGAATGAAATACTCCCATGCGGCGGAATACGCGAGTACGCTATTCCGCCCTACGCGGGCTGGAAAGCCCGTAGGCTGGGTTGAAGCTTTGCGGAAACCCGGCACAGCCAAGTCTTGAACCGCTGGGTTTCGTACCTCAACCCAGCCTACGCGGGCTTGATCCGGATAACAGTATCTACGCGGGCTACAATTTCAGAGTTGCAGGAGCTCTTCTATCGCAGCATCAAGTAATGAATACAGGGTGGAAACATCGGTGAATGTTGAATCGCGAACTATCACCGTTTCACCAGACTCCCCATTAACAACAATCCATTCCGTCGTACCTGATCCCCAAACAGTAAAGCTCGCCAAAAATGATCCACACTCCAGAACTACTGCAGCTTTGTTTCCGTCGCTTTCGGATTCGGGCAACCGTAGTTCAATCCGATCAAAAGTATTCGCCAGATTTCTTGATAGATACCATGATTTAACTTCTTTGGGAGCAAAACAAATCTGACTCATCGCGGTACCTTGATTGCCGTATTTAAGATATTTGTAGCTTCCGGCATCTCAGTAATCCCAAGCTTTGGACCGAATATGCTATTAGGACCAAAAATCTTCCCTGTAACTCCATCAGGAGTTATGCTCGAAAGTTGTGGATGAGAGGCTGAGGTAGGCGGCGTATTCTTGATGGTCTTCGAGGTCATCAATTCCTGTTGAGAGGAGCGAATA